>CAZGQL010000004.1:61322-67074 GCA_964527905.1 uncultured Syntrophobacteraceae bacterium | reverse complement strand
AAAACGATGGACAGCCCGATCGCGTGGGAGATCACCGAGGCGTATGCGAGGCCGCGAACAAGACCCGCATGCACCATCTGGAGGCTTTCGCGGCGTCGAAACGGCATGATCACCATTCCGCCCAATCCTCCCACCACACCAAGTAGAAAGCTCAAGTATAGGGGATATCCAACGAAATGCACGTGTTTCTGAAGCAGGCAAAAAGGGCAATGATGCGTCGGCAGTTCGTAAAAGTAGAGGGACACAAACCCGATTAGACCCAGCACCGCGGCGATGAAAAACACCACCGAGGCTCCGCCCAGCAGAACCGATCCCTTTCCCGAACGGATCACTCGAACGCCCAAGACGATCGCCGCCAGGCCGGAGGTGTAAAAGAACACCTCCACAGGGAGATTGGGCAGAGCGGCGATGCCGGAGGTGACTCCTTCCGCATCGGCGGAAAAGAGAGTCCCACAGCAGGAGGTGATGACATTGGGCGCCACGTTCGCGAAGTAAAGCGTCAGGGTCACAAGCTCCAGGGTCACCAGGGGTGCGATCAGCAGCAGCACCGCGTACTTGATTCGAATGAGCGGGTAGTCGTATCCACGGTTGTCGGTGAAGTTGAGAACCAGCCACAGCCCCCCGAGAATGAAATTGGCGATTTTCAGGAGGAGGGTCGGATAGCCCCAGACGTTTGCATTGAGAGAGCCGGCCGCGCACATGGCTCCAACCAGCACGCCCGCCAACTGATCCGCGGTGTAGATGAACAGAAACAGTGAGAGCAGTTGGAAACACAGCCCGTAGATCATGCTCACGGAAATGAAGTACGTCCTGCGCTCCAAAGCCAGCTGCGACTCACTTCCACTCCTGAGGTCCCAGTGGAGGAGAATCCGCAGCCCATACCAACAGGCATACCACAATAGGAGAGCCGTCAAGGCCGACCCACTCAGCAGAGCCAGGATGGAGGGATGATAGAGCATGTCCGTCACCTTCGCCGCAAAATGTTTCCGTCCCGCATTTCAACGACGGTGTCGACTATCGGCGCCTCGTAGACAATTGGATCGTGGCTCGCCACGACGATGGTCTTCCCATCCGCCCGCATCCGCTCGATGATCCGCATGAGCTCGTTGGACAGCCTGCTGTCCAGGTGCGCCGTGGGCTCGTCCGCGATGATCACTTCAGGATCGTTGACCAATGCCCGTGCTATGGCCACCCGCTGGGCTTCTCCGCCCGAAAGCCATTCGACCCTCGCTTCAGCTTTTGACCCCATGCCAAACAACTGCAACAGCATCTCCGCCCGCTGCTTCAATTCTTTATGGGGCATTCCGAGTGGGTAGGCTGGAAACATCACGTTCTCAAGGGCCGTAACGCCCTTGATCAAATGGAACTGCTGAAAGATGAATCCAAAACTCCGTCTTCTGATCTCCGTCAGGAAGCGCTCGGGAAGACTCGTGATCTCGCAGCCGTTGAGGGTGATTCGCCCGGAAGTCGGACGAGCCATGCAACCGATGAGACTGAGAAGCGTGGTCTTGCCCGAGCCGCTCGGTCCCTTGAGGACGCTGACACGCCCATCTGCAATGGCAAGGCTGATTCCATCGAGCGCCACGAACTCATTGACTCGGCCCGCGTTGAATACTTTGCGGACTTCATGTAACTCAATCATGGAGCCATGCCTCCATCCCTCCGAAAGCTCTCGACGAAGCGCAACCAGGCTTCAAGTCCCTCCAGTCCCACGGCGGATCCGTTCAGCTGCGCATCACCGTGTCCGGGTCAATGGTCGCAGCCCGCCAGGACGGAATAATGGTCGTCAAGGTATAAGGCACCACCGTCAACACGAAAAGGGTCACCACTTCATAGGCGCCGTGGGCAGGCGTGAGGGCGAACCGCGGGTAAAGAACCGACCATCCCTTGATCGCCGGTTCGAACAGAACAAATCCACTCCAAAAAACATGCACGTACGCCAGCACCAGCCCCGTGAAAAAGGAGCACAGCGAAATGACCGCCCCTTCCCAGAATTTCGTCAGCAGAATGTCCGTGGTCTCCCAGCCGATGCCCTTGAGGATGCCGATCTCCCGCTTCTCCTCGGCACTCAGTCCCGTGGCCTTGTCCCAAACTAAAATAACGAATCCGAGGATGGCCCCCGACAGCACTACAATGGACAAGCCGCCCCGCCAGTCGAACACCGCGTCGTAGGTTCTGAGGATTTCCTCCCGTAGCACCGGCCTCGTGTCGGGGTAAAGCTGCGTGATTTTTAGCGCGATGGTTGTGAGCTCCCGACTGTTCCTAACATCCAGCACCAGATCCGTGGCCATGCCCTCCATCGTGTTGAAGATGGCCTTGAAGTCAGCCTCGTTCACGAGGATCAAGTCCGAATTCACGATCTCGAGGTCCGCATCCATAATTCCCTTAATCGTGAGAAATACATACGAACCGCTGTACGTTTTGAAAGGAATCGACCCGCTCTCTCGGACCATGAGTCCTCGGGCAACCCCCGGTCCTACCACGACGCTACCCGGCGGGATCTCCCCGCTTTCTCTCGCCATGAGCGTGTAGTTGGCGCTGGTTGTCGGGTCGTAATAATAGCCCCACAGGCGGCTCTTCACCCCTTGCACGCCCCGAATCGTCCGCAGCCCATCCATGTAGGACAGCGGGATGTAGTCGTGACGCCCGGCCACGAGTCGCTGCACCACGATTTCCGGGGAGTTCGCCAGTACCCGGGAAGCCTCGTGACGAATGGCGCTGGTGAGGAAGGATACCGAAGCCACCAGAAAGACCACAAACGAATAGACCAAGATCAAGGCCAGGTTCTTTCCCTTACGCCTGAGCAGGGAGGAAATCGTGAAATCCAAGATGTTGCGATGTCGCTCAACGAGTCGTCTCATCCTCGGTCGCTTTCGCTCTCAGATGGGGCGGAACACTCAAGATCGACCCCGAGGGGAAATGCTCGAAGGAAAGCGGATGATCCTGAAAGGGGGTGTGGCGATCCGCCATGCTCGGATGACGCGCGTAACGAGCATCCGTGAAGACACACAGATCCGTCAGCCCCAGTCGCCCCACCAGGTCTTTCTTCCGCTCGAGCTGCCCCGCTCGGTTCCGCTCCAGCCCATCCCCATGGATCAGCATTGCCGCCGTCAATGCGGCGCTCAACAGGACATAAACGCTGAACACAGTCGATTTCCTCATGGCCCTAGTCCAAAGTCTTGATGATTTCCGTTGTGATTTGATCAAAACGGAGGATCATTTCACCACTGTGGTCGACCATAAACTCATTTGCATCTTCTTGCGTCTCAAAAACGATCAATTCCTTGCCCATCGGTCCAAAGACATTCCCACCTTTGACAAAAAATGCTTTTCTTGCATCAATTATCTTCAGATTGTAGTAGTCCGTGACGTAGATAGAATCAATGTCAGATTTTTGCTTTATCTTTTCATACTTTTGCATATTGAAGTAATATTTGAACATATCCTTTGCACCATCAAAAACGGCATACGATTTGTCCTTAAAAACAATTTGCGCTAAGAATGCTGGATACTTGGCCACATACATCCCGCATACCGGACAACGATCGCCCTCCGAAACAGAAACTGGCCCGTGCTCACCCGCGAAGCAGGGCACTACTGTCAGCAGGAAAACCAGGACCAGTCCTGCGATCCGCACCATCATCTCTTCCTCCTTTCCACCCTATTGCTTCGATTCCAGGCTCCTCAAACCGTCTTCCAGAGCCATCACGGGCACGGACTCAACCAGCCGCAGCCAGTGGTTGGTTCGCGTATTGCCCACGATGAACTGCCTCAGGTGTCCTTCCGGCAGACGCATGGTGTTCCCGAGGCGCTTGTTGATGACATCCATACTCTCAGGTTTTCCCGTGACGAAGTACCAGCCGTCCTGGGGATTGAACTTCTCTGCGTAGGCCCGCACCGCCTCCGGAGAATCGCGCTGCGGGTCAACGCTCATGCTGAGCAGCACGACCTCGGAACCCAGGCGCTCCCCGAGCTTCTTTTGCAGTTTGAACAAAGTCAGGAGCGTCGGCTGCGCAGTCGGGCAGTGAACGTAAAAGAAACTGATGACGACTTTCTTGTTTCGGAGCAAGTCTGTGTAGAAACGTACGGTCTCCCCCCTGTGCGTGACGACCGGCAAATCCGTGAAGTATCGAATGTTTTCATTGTCGATCTCCGAAGGAAGCGACGATTCCGCGGCGAGCGCCGAAATGGCTTCGCCCCCGCATCCCGCGGGCCAAATCGTGGACACAGACAACGTGACGCACCCTGCCATCGTGAGCAGGATGATCTTCACCCGGCGTTGTCTCGAACCCACCCGGCGACCTTCCGATGACTGCCCAACCATTCCGATCTCCCTTGTTCCAAACGACATTGGCCGCCAAGAAAAGCCATTCCGTCCGATCCCACAGCGCGGCTCGATCGCTCACTCCTCCGCCCGATGGCCGCACTCGAATTGCAAGCGCCCGCCTTGAACCTGCCTGCGCTTCTGCAATATAAGGCCGAAAGGAGATCTCTCCAAGGTACGCAAGCAAAACAACGGAGGGGAAACGGATCCATCCCGTCGGGATGAATCCCGCGATTCAACCGGTCGAATGGGTATGATTGTGAGGAGGGGGTGAGGTCTGCCGGCCCCTCTGAGCCGGCAGACCCTTGGCACGAAGGGTTCACTCACTCGGTGCGGAACAGGTCCCAGCCCTTACGGGGGGATCAACGGCCTCCACGCTCTTGCACCCAATGATGCAGCTGATGGGCAATGCCCTTGCGGGGCAGGAGCTTGTCGAGGACGTTTTCATCAAAGGCATTCTGAACCAGGTTGGGGTACGCACAGCACTCCTGCTTCTGCCCTATGGTGAGCCCCCCGCGGGATTTGATCTTTCTGAGTCCCTCGGCGCCGTCGCTTCCAACCCCGGTCATGAGCACACCGCAGCTATTCTCTTTGAAATGGTGAGCGGCACTCTCGAAGAGGGTATCGATGGGCGAGATCGCAGAATCGCTCACCCGAAGCACGTACCCCCCGCCGGGAAACGGGTCGATCTGGATGCCGGTGAACGTTGATCCTACATAGACGCGACCGGCAAGGAGACGGCATCCGTCGGAGACCGGATGGACCTCGAGGGGACTGATCGCATTGAAATAGGTACAGAAGGGGCCCAGGATCTGAGGGTGGATCTCCTGGATGGCGATCACGGCGCCCGGGAAATCCCGCGGCAGGTTCGTGATGATGTGCATGATGGCGTTGGGTCCTGCCAGGTTAGTTCCCATGAGCACCGCCGCCATGGGAACCCCGCGCTTTGAATTCTGTTGAGACTGGGCGAGCTTTCGCCGGCGCACACGACGCATGCGTTTGACTTGCATGCCCGAGGCCAGAAGCACCCTCATTCGCACCAGGTTCTCCTCCCTCTCCCAGTCCTCTCCGGAGGTTCGGGAAGGCTTTGGGATGAAATCGACCACTCCAAGTCGGAGCGCCTCGAAGGCGAAGTAGCCGTCCCGCACGAGAGAACTGATGATCACCACCGGTTTCTGATGGCGCACCATGATGTTCTTGAGCGCCGTGATGCCGTTCATGACGGGCATGTCGATATCGAGGGTGATGACATCCGGTTGGAGTTCGTCGATCTTGTGCAGGCATTCCTGACCGTTGGCAGCCGTGCCGACCACCTCGATCTGTCCGCTCTTGCCGACGATCTGCTGAATGGCCTTGCGCATGATGGGGGCGTCATCGACGATGAGCGCCTTGATCGATTGAGTGCACATGGAAGCTTGAGGACTATTC
>CAZGQL010000004.1:51174-61312 GCA_964527905.1 uncultured Syntrophobacteraceae bacterium | reverse complement strand
GTCAGGACCTCCGGAAGATTCTCAAGGGCAGAGACGATCATCTGATGCGAGGTCAGATGCATGTAAGGTTGGATGCTGTCCCGCATTTCAGGGAGCATGAGGCAATCCCTCGGCGGCAGAACCACCCGGGCGTCGCCGTTGAGAAGATGCTCGATGGTTTCAGGCGCCATGGGCTGTGCGCAGGAGAGGCACAGGACCGTTAGACGCCGGCGGCCCTGGTCCGTCAACTGACGAAGCCAGGCTTGAATGCCCTCGTACCAGGGGATTTCCTCTTCGGAATCCGCCTCGATGGTCAACGCGGTATCGGTGAGCCGCACGTCGGCCGCCAAACCGCCGTTGCCCAGATGAAGCGTTCCGGGCTCCAGCGTGGCCCGCCCATGGATGGCCGAGGTTGGGACACAGGCGCGTGACTCGATCAACTGGCTGAACTGGGTCAGGAACGGCAGGGGCAACTGCTGGAGTCCCACCACGATTCGATCGGGACAGATTTGAGCCCACGGGATCCTCAGCCAATCAACATAGGCGCCTTCGGCACCGACCACCACCAGGCGATCGGCACCCCCTCGGCCGGAACCGGCACTTCGATGGCTGCATGGGACCGGCATTCCGCCTTTTCGCAGTCGGCGGAAGTGGACCAGTTCGGCACTGGCCGCCCTGCGAGCGAGACTCCGAAGGTGCCACCCGAACTGTTCGATATTGTCCCCCGCGGCGGGCTTGGAGATGAAATCCACAGCCCCAAGTTCCATGTATTCAAAAATCTGCCCCATGGCCTTCGGTTGAAAAGCGCTGATCACAATGGAAGGAATCCGATGTCGGATCATGATGTGTTTCAGCGCGGTGCCTCCGGGCATCACCGGCATTTCGACATCCAGTGTGATGGCATCGACGTGCGTGGTGGTGGACAGGATGTCGAGGGCTTCCTGGCCATTCTTGGCGATAGCGATGACCTGAAGATCTCCATCAGCTTCAAGCGTCTTGCACAGCTGCCGGGCAAAGAACGGGGAGTCCTCGACAACCAGGATTTTCAGCTGCCTGGACGCACCGGGCTCGACACTCTGTGGAGGGATTTTTTCGCATGCAAGGCTGGAGTCCGTTCCCGCGGCATCCGATCCCATGGTCCCGAATCGGCTTTCGGTCTCAGGGAGCAATGCTTCCGCGGATGCGTCAAGCCCTTCCGCCTCCTCGATGGGCTGGCCGTTCTTCCGGCTCAGTGCTTCATCGCGCTGCCGCATCGCCTCGAGCAGGAGGTGTTCCCAAGGCTTGCCGATCGTGTTCTGGTCGGAGGCTTTGTAGGGCAGCATTTCGAACTGCCCGTCGGACCATCGGAACATTTCGAAGAAGGCCTGGTCGCCTTGGAGGACGTCGGTTTGGGCGTGGTCGATTCGTCCCTCGCGAATCTGGATGGTGCCCTTTCCCTGGCTGGAGCTTACCCTGACAATCAGATCCCACCGTGAGAGACAGACCATCTGGATCAGGTCGGCCAGTTGCAGGCTGACCAAACCGGTGAAAGCACCGGCGGGAGCCTGTTTCCCACTTGTATTCCCATTGTCTGTTTGTAGCAGGTGGTTTTCCATGTCGTTTGGCTGCCGCTCCTGACCCGTTCCACCCGACTCGGCGCTTGGGGAGTCCCGATAGCGCCCGCTTGATCGTCTCAGTGTACAGACTGCCCCTGGGACCTGACCTGCCCACCGATCGCTTCATTCATCACCCGGATCAACGTGGAGACGTCCAGGATCAGCGAAACCGTTCCGTCACCGAGGATCGTGGCTCCGGAAAAACCCTTGAAGACGTGGACGCCATCGTCTAGGGGCTTGATCACGACTTCCCGTTCTCCCATCAGGCCGTCCACCACCACGCCCACCTCGCGGAAGCTCGTGGATACGATCACGATGAACCGGTGGCCCTTTTCCGCCGACGGGGTCCCCAGGTTTAGAAGACGACCCAAATGGACCAAAGGGACGGTCTTGCCGTGGAGGCTGATCACCTCGAAACCTTCGAGCGTGTAGGTGTTCTCCTTTTCGTAGCGTAGGATTTCAACGACGGAGGAGAGCGGGATGGTGAAGACCTGATCGGCACCTTTCACCAGGAGTGCTCGAATGATGGCGAGGGTGAGCGGAATCCGGATGATGAAGCGCGTCCCGCGGCCGGACCTCGTCTCGACCTCGATCGTTCCGTTCATCCGTTCCACGTTCTCCTTGACGACATCAAGTCCCACCCCTCTTCCCGCGTGACCGTCCACGCGATCGTGTGTACTCACCCCCGGCAGGAAGATCGCGTAGGAAAGCTCGGCATCGGTCAGGTGATTCAACTCATGAGCGCTCAGCTCGTTGCGACCCTCGAGTACTTTTCGAAGCTTCTTGAGGTCAATGCCGCGCCCGTCGTCCTCCACCTCGAGGGTCACATAATCCCCCTCATGATAGGCCGCCAGGCGGATGGTTCCCGTCTCGGGCTTGCCGGCCAACCGGCGATCCTCGGGAGATTCGATGCCGTGGGCGATGGCGTTGCGGAGAAACTGAACGAGTGGATCGTTCATCTGTTCCAAGACTGTCTTGTCGATCTCCGTTTCACCGCCTTCGATCACCAGATCCACCCTCTTGTTGAGCCGCATGGCCTGATCGCGGACGATGCGTGGGAAGCGCTGAAACATTTGGGAGACGGGCAGCATGCGCACGCGCATGACAGAGCCCTGCAGATTGTTTGCGATTCGGCCCAACGACAGCGTGTTCTCATTGAGTGTGAAGCCAAGAGCTTTGAGTTTGCGAAGTTCTTGTTTGGTGAGCTTGCCCTGAGTCGCCAGCTCCCGGATCAAGTCCCTGAAGGACAGGGATGTCTGTATGAATTCGGAGCGTGCCACCACCAGTTCTCCGACTTGATTGAGGAGTTGGTCCACCTTCTGAGCGTCCACCCGCAGGGTGGTAGCCGTGTGCGCCTCCTCGGGTCCGATCGGAGCGCGTTCTGACACCGGACGTTCCTTGGAAGATTCCTTTCCATCCGGCGTTGTCGCAATCTGGGCTGGTTCTGGAACCGCACATTCATCCTGAGGTCGGTCCGTTTCAGGAGGTTGCTCACCGGCGGCATCGCAGTGTTCTCCCGATGCGGTGGGCTCTTCCACCGCAGGGAATTCGAGATCCCCCAGCGATTGCTCCAACATGTCGAAGGAACGGTCGATTTCATCTTCAATGGAGGACAGTTCCGGCTGGATTACGTCCCGCTGGGCCACTTCCGGGTGGTTCAGCCCCTCCACTGCGGGAGGCACCTTGAGCCGTGGCAGTTGAACCCGGAGGCGCTCGCCGTAAACCTGAACGCTCGAGGGAAAAGCACGCAGCGCTTCCTCGCCGCCGGTCGTCCCCTCCTGAAGCGTGCTTTCCCATTCCTCCAGGATTCCCGCCACCTGCTCATAGTCCATGTAACGGGAAGAGGAAATCAGCCTTCTGAGCACGTCCAGGGCCGGCGTAAGGTCCACGGACGCTCGGCCTGCCCGGATGTCGTGAGCCATTTGAACGAGGCTGTCGAATTGCTGCTGAAAGGAATCCATGTAAATGGTGAGGAGCTCTTCATCTTCATCATCGAGCGATTCCTGAAGAGAAGGCGGGAGATCCCTGCGCTCGGGCGCGGCAACGCCCAGGTCGAGTGTTGGCAGGACTTCCTTGATGAGATGACCGTACTCGCCCAGCAAGCCGACCAGGGTCTGCCGGTCGGTGCGACCGCCGCGGAACTGGTGCTTGACGGCCGCTTCCCATTCCATCAAGCGGGAAACGAGATCCTGATAGTCCATGTACTGCGAGGAGGCGATCAGCCGCTTGATGAGGTCCTGCACCCGTTCGAAGTCAGCGTCCGAGAGGACTTTGTCCGCCGAGGCCGTCAGGATTTCAGCGATCTCGCCAAAGAACTTCTGGAAAGACTCCATAAAAATCGTGAGGAGCTCCTGGTCCTCCTCGTCGTCCCCCAACGCAGCGTTTGTGGGAGCGGACTCCGATAGCCCGGATACCTCCCCATGCTCCTCGCCCCCCGCAACCGGCTCTGAAATCCCCGGCGGGGATAGGACGTCAAAGTCCAAATCCTCCAGATCCATGCTCTCCGGCACTGCCGGGCATGAACCGGGCGCATCAGCTCCGAGCCCACCCCGTGTATACGCCGCATGCAGGTTTTGGATGAGCGATTCTGGAAGAGGCGGTTCCTGTCCGCTCCGCTGCAGATGCTCCAGCGCGCTGGAAATATGGTCCACACACTGGAGCAGGACGTTGATCCCCGCCGATGACACGGAGCGGGAATCGTTTTGGAGTTGGCTGATGAGGGTCTCCAGTTCGTGGGTAAGATTGGCCAGCCCTTCAAAGCCCATGTAAGCCGAAGCCCCTTTGATGCTGTGGGCGGCCCGGAACATCTGGTTGATTTCTTCCGCAACCCGCCCCTCGCGTTCCAACACCAGCAACGAGCTTTCCAGTTCGTGGAGGTGCTCTTTGACTTCTACCACATATTCCTGAAGGAAATCCTCGGACGCCATGAAAGCCTCGCCTTCCTTGTGTTCTACGGTCAGATCCGCCAAAAGGGGCAGAATGCAACACCTCTCATCCGCTCAAGCCATGGACTCGAGGGTATGGAGCAGCTCCTCCTCATCGCCTTTTCGGACGAGCTTCTTCACCGGAACCTTCTGAATCCGGGCGGTCATCAGGGGGCTGTCCAACAGGGTGTAAAAGATGATCGAAGCACTTCGATCCAGATCCAGGATCTCCATGGCCGCCGTAATGCCGTCCTTTCCGCGCATCGTCACGTCCATGGTCACCACATCGGGACGCAGGGTACGGTAGAGATCGACGGCTTCAGATCCGTCTTTCGCCTTGCCGACAACCTCGTGCCCTGCGTCCGTGAGGCATTGAACAATCCTGTGTCTCATGAGGCCTGAATCATCGACCACCAGTACTCGCTTTGACATTGCAGTGTTCGCCTCCGTTCATCAACCCTTTGGAGCCATCGCCCCCTGATTCCCGCCACCTTAGGCGTTCAAACGCGGACTGGAGCCCTCGCCGAACGAATGACCATCTTTACTGATTTCAAAGACCGCGGCATGTCCACCGTTGCCGGAGAGGACTGTCTTGTCGGAGCCGTCCCCGCCCTTGTCAGACTTGCCGTTGCCGTTTTTCGACTCGGGGACCCGTTGTTCGTCGCCGATCTTGAACTGGGCGATGAGGGTACCGAATTCGATCATGACGTCACCGAGCTTCTCGGAGGACTGCTGCGATTCTTTTGCGCCCGCAGCGTTCTTGAGGGCGGTGTCGCTCATATCCTGGACGATCTGCTGGAGCAGCTGACTGCGCTCTTTTTGCTGCGTGGTCATGTCGGTGATGTTTTGAGCGAACTTGCTCGCGCTCACGACTTCCCGCATGACCTGGTCCGCACTGCGGACCTGTTCCTGGGTGGCCCCGGATACGTTCTGAGAAAGCTGGTAGACCTCGTCCATCATGTTGGTGGCTCGCAAACGACGCTTGCCTTGCTCACCGGTCATTTCGGTGATTTCCCTCGAAAGACTGCTGAGCTGCTCCATGGCGCTGGCAACCTGCTTGATGCCCTTGGTCTGTTCCTTGGTCGCGCTGTCGATTTCCCGGATGAGGCTGTTGGTCATCTCGACGGCGGTGAAGATGTTGTCGAGGGCCTTCTTGCTCGAGGCAGCCAGCTCGGTTCCTTCCTTCACGCGCTCGCCACTGTTCTTGATGAGGACCGAGATTTCCTTGGTGGACTCGGCGGTCCGTTCGGCCAGCTTCCGGACTTCCTCGGCGACGACCGCGAAGCCTCGCCCGTGCTCACCAGCCCTGGCGGCCTCAATGGCGGCATTCAAGGCAAGTAGGTTCGTCTGGTCGGCAATGTCCGAGATGACTTCGATGATGTCCGTGATCTGTTCGGAGCTTTCCGCGATGGTCTGCATACCCAGCGCCACCTGCTCAACAGCCTTCCGACCGTCTACGGCCGCCTGATAGGAGGCCTCGGACTGGCGACCGGCCTGCGTCGCACGCTCGGCGATGTCTTGAATCGATGCGGCCATCTGTTCGGCGGCTTTCGTGGTCTCTTGGGCGGCTTCACTCTGTTTGGCCGCACGCCCGGCAACCTGTTGGGCCGTTTCACCCATGAGGTTGATGATGCTTCGAGCTTCCTCCACCATGGTCGCCTGCGACTGGGCTGCCTTCGCGATTTCCTGGATGCTTTCGGTGAGCGAGGTGATCGACACGGTGGTTTCTTCGTAAGCCTTTTGGCTTTCGAGTGCGTTATGCTGCACCTCGGCGGCCGTCTGGCCCATGGTCTGGATGCGCGCGAGCACGTCCTGGGCGCGCTTGGCCTGTTCGGTAGCGTTCGTCACAATCCGTGTGGAAATGCCCATCACGCGCTCAACAGCGTTGGACACTTCCCGGTTTCCGTCGACGATGACCCCGAAGGTGTCTCGCAACTTCTTGAGAAGGCCGTTGAAGGCATTCTCCATCCTGGCGATTTCGTCTTGCCCTTTGACTTCCAGGGACCGCGTGAAATCGAGGTCCCGAGTGATGGAAACGATCATGTCGGAGGTGTGCAGGATCGGTCTCGAGATCGTTCGAGCGAAGAAAAAGGCGCCGAAGGCGAACAGCAATACGAAGATTGCGGTGATCAGGGTGCTCTGGGCAACCTGTTTAGGCAGATAGGCGAAGACTTCATCGTAGTTGGCACCGCAGCCGACAACCCAGTGGCGGTCGAACTTGCCGAACTTGTCACCGGAGCTGAATCCGACCGAGCGCAGCAGGGTTCGGTTGGTGGCCGGGTTGTGGAACGTGTAGGTGATCATGCCTTCCGGCTTTGAGGCCATCTCGGCAGCGAGCTGCGGAAGGTTGATTTTCGAGTCGGTCAGTTTCAGGCCGAGCAATTCGCGGTTGGGATGTGCAACGATCGTCATGTCACGCAGGTCGACCAGGTAGCTGTAACCGGTCTTGCCCACCGGAAAGGCGTCCATGATTTTGTTCATGTTTTCCCACCGGGGATAGCCTACGAGAACCCCTTTCACCTCGTTTTGCACGACGACGGGAAAGGCAATGGGGACGGTCCAGCCGTTGGATGCCGGAACCAGGTTCTTGAGGAGGGTCTGATTGCCGAATTCCCCGATGAACTCTTTCCCCTGAAGCACCTCGTTGAACCATGGCTGATCGTTGAAAGTCGACCGGATCGCTTGCGGCATGTTGGCCGCGATGCAGGTGGCCTTGCGATCCACCAACATCAGCAGGTCAAAGGCGGAGTTTGATTTCGCCAGATTTTCCAGGAGCTGGTTGGCACCGGCCTGGCCACCTCCGATTTCGACCGCCGTCTGCAGCGTTTCCAAACTCGCCCAGCTGCTCACATTCTGGGCGCGCTCATTGATAGCCATCTGAACGGCCATGATGACGCGTTTGGCAAAGCCGCTGAGTCGGTCACCGATGTTTTCGTTCATTTCCCCCTTCAGGGAGAAGAAGTTGATGGCATTCAAGACGCCCATGGGCAAGAGGGTCACCAGGAGCAGGACCGCCATCAGTTTGTTTCTCAATGATCTTCCCAAAAAGCCTCTCACGTTCATGATCTCTAACCTCCCTATTCGATGGTTTCATTCAATTCCGGATGCTTTCTGCTGTATGATCAAACATTTTTCTGGCTGGGTTGTCCTTGCCCGGCAGGGAAATCATGCCCATCTCCAGGAAGGCCTTCTCTTCCTGTGGCTTCAGGATCCGTCCGAAGTCCAGAAGCATGATGAGACGTCCCGGCTGCTTGACGACCCCACGCATGTACTCGGCGTTGATGCTCGACACCACGAGGTGGGGCGCCGGTTCGACCTGGCCCGCCGGGACTTTGGCGATCTCAGAGACCGAGTCCACGATGAAGCCCGTAAGGTGGTTGTACAATTCGACGATCAAGATCCGTGTCCGCTTGCTGCGGTCGGGTGTCTGGACATCACGGATCTTCAGACGCTGCCGCAGATCGATGATGGGAATGATCCGACCTCGAAGGTTGATCATTCCCGAGATGAAATCAGGGCTGTTCGGAATGGGCGTGATGACGGGCAGGCGAATGATCTCCTGAACCATCATGACGTCGACCCCGAATTCTTCTTCACCGATTCGGAATGTGACCAGCTGGATGATCTCCTCGGACTGCTCCTGCGTGGCCTGAGCCCCCCTGGAGATCAATGAAGGCAATCCCATCGCAATCCTCCCTAAATGATTGGTGATATTCACTACTCGCCAGCGAGCTTTCCACGAATGCCAACGACGTTTCCCCGGGACCGTCTCCCCTCCTCAGTCCGCGCGGCACCCCCGTGACCCGCCGAAGAGGCCACCCAACATGGAAACCAAATCGCCCATGGATCGGATCTCCCCGGCAGCCCCCATGGCCAGCACCTTCCCGGGCACCTCTGGATTCAAGCACGCGTCGGGGGCCAGTACATAAGCGGAACCGCCCTGCTCCGTGACCTGACACATCCCTTGCACTCCGTCCTCGCCCGCACCTGAGAGCAGCAAAGCCACTAACTCACCCCGGAAAACCTCCGCTGCACTCGTGAGACACGCATCGAACGGACGATGCTCGCTCGAACAGCCGTCCGCCTGTCTGACCCAGCCCTCGGGCCCATTCCTGAGAAGCCTGAAACACGACTCGTTGGAGAAGAGATGGATGACACCGGGCTTGAGGGGAACTTCCGGTCGTAACAGCTCGATATCCATTTCACTATCCGCCTGAAGATTCGGCAAAAGTGCCTCGATGACTTGAGTGGGAAATGCGAGGCCCACCAAAATCGGCGGAAAGACCCAGATGCGGGGGAGTGACGCCGTGAGTCGCAAGAGCGGCGGAAAGCCCCCCGCCCCGCACATCACCGTCATCAAGGCATACCGTGAGCCGTTTTGGCCTCCGGGCTGCACCGTCGGCGCCATCATCGTCTCAAGGGCCGAGGCGTCCCGTTTCGCACGGCGTATCACCCGCGCGGCCTCCATGCGGACGTTGCATGCCTGGAGCACCCGATCACGGATCTCCCTGGCCTGCTCCATCATTCCCGAGCCGTTTCCCTTGGTCGCAGGCTTGGCCAGCACATCCACCGCGCCATATTTGAACGATTCATAGGTGAGAGGAGAGGCCTGTCCGGTGAACGCACTGAGGACCACCACCGGAAGAGGCTGACGTACCATGATGTGCTTGAGAGCCGTCAGACCATCCATGAGCGGCATCTGAAGATCCATCGTGATCACATCCGGTTTCAGCCGCTCGGCCAATCCAAGCGCTTCCACCCCGTTTTCGGCGCTTCCCACGACTTGGAACCGCGGGTCCGTCGAAAACAGACTCAGAAGTGCGCGCCGCATCAACGGTGAGTCGTCCACGATGAGGAGGCGGCGCGGGGGGGGAGCGGGCAAGAATTCTGTTGGTCGAATGTCTTCCATCGACAACCATTTGGTGAGTGCGATCATTGTCCGGGGGCGGGAAAGAGGAGAAGCATCGAGGAGTTCCTCGACGGCAATCTTTCCCGTGATCAGAGCGTAAAGCTGCTTGAGCTCGCAATAAAAGGGAACGCCCCCATCATCCAACGCGGCTTCGGATTCGGTTCTCTCCACCACTTGGCGAAGATCCGTAATGAGGCTGAAGAGCAGATTCGCTTCCTGGATCAGCCCCAATCCCTCCCCGATCAGCGAGGTAAGATGCTGAAGCCCCCTTGCCTCCTCCACATCCGCAGCAGGATCCCAATGGTACGAGCCCCGGCTCCAGGTCAGGAACTCGTGACAGACCTCCGTCCCCATCAATTGCCGGAGCTTTCCTCCGACCAGTTCTCCGTTTTTAAAGATCATGACGCCCTCGCTTCCATCCCGGTCGAAAATGGAAAGGCGTCCGGTCGCATTTCGCAAGGAGAGCGAGTTGAGTAGTTCAAGGGCCCCGTAAGAGGCGAGCGGCGCGCTTTCCCGAATGAGGGTCCGTTCGTGCTGCCAACGGCTCACTGCTTCGAGCCATTCGGAAAACGTTCTCGCATCCAACGCGAACCCGAAGCGATCGATGGTCAGACGTGGCCAGAGGCAACGGCGCTCGAATGCCTCGGACTCACCGGTGATCCAACACGGCACGAGACAGGTGTGCGGGTGCGTCCTCAGCTTCAAGAGATCTCCGGTCACATCGGTCCCGT
>CAZGQL010000004.1:37428-51164 GCA_964527905.1 uncultured Syntrophobacteraceae bacterium | reverse complement strand
ATCCGCCGGCGGGGAGCCTGAGGACTCCAGAGTCGCATCCTGAAGGGTCACGACTCTCACGTCCTCCCATTCCTGAGGGAGTTCGCGCAAACTCTCAACGACATCGCCGTGGGGATCCAGCACTAGGATATTCATACTGACTCTCAGTCTTCGGGGATCATTCTTCCAGGATGTCCTGGAGGGCATTTACGGATTTGACGTCAACCGCCTTGGCAAAACGGTCGTCAACGAGCGCACGCACATCAAGGGGACCATCGACAAGCCTCGCGAGACGCATTTCCTGAGCCATCTCCTCAATCTCAACAACGTCCGGGCGGTACAAATCGAATCGAAACCGCCCCGGGGTAGCATCGAAAACGTGCCGCACGAACATCGGATCCTGCCCCCAGTATCGCGAAACGATCTGGGTCGCCTCATCGAGGTGCCCCTGGGCCCACAGACCTGATTTGACGGCACCCGCCACGAGCCGTTGGACAACTTCCGGTTTTGACTCAATGAGCTCGTTCCGAACGATCATAAGGTTGCAGATGAACTTCGGCCAGATTTGTTCCACATGAATCAAGCGCTTGGCAGATCCGTCCCGCATCGCCTTGATGGCGAATGGCTCCCCCACGAAGTACCCGTCGATACCGCCGGTCGCCAGCGCCGCGGGCATGTCAGGGGGGGGGATCTCCACGAGGTGGATGGCATCGTCGGGAAGTCCAAGCTGCCGCAGGGAACGTTTGAGGGCTAGCAGGTGGCCCGAATACCGAATGGGCACGGCAATGGTCTTGCCCGTCAACTGCCTCAGGTCGTCGCCCGGAAGGTCCTTCCTGCCCACCAAGGTGCTCTCATGCCGGTTTCCGATGTAAACCACCCGCAGCGGCACCCCCTGCTGGTGCATGACCAACGCCAGGGGGGCGATGATGAAGGCCACCTGGATGTGACCTGCCTTGAACGCCTCGGACATTTCGGCAAAGGATGCGAATTTGATCGCATCGAAACGGACCTCCCGATCCCTGGAAGCGGCGTCGAGGAGGGGGGCCGCCAGATTGGTGACGACCGGCATGTATCCCATGAGCACCCTTTCCCTCGCCTTGCGCTCCCCATTGAGTCGTGCGTGGAGGGTGCTGATGAGCAGCAGCCAGACCACCGCGACGGCCGCGGCGCGCATGGCGGTGCGTGATCCTTGAAATTGGCCGGCTATCATAGGGCTGAATGCACTCCAAGGTGATGATAGATCTGCGTGCGCAACTCGCTCAGGATCGGACTGACCGCCGTTCGCGGGTGCGGCAGATCGATTTGGCGACAGCATTTGATGCGGGCGGGAGATTCACTCAAGATCACCAGCCGGTTGCTCATCTGTAACGATTCATCGATGTCGTGGGTCACGAAAAGGATGGTCGTTTCCGGGAGCATGGCGTGGAGATTGAGCATCTCCTCACGCATGTGGAGTCGTGTCAGGTAGTCGAGACCGGAGAAGGGTTCGTCCATCATGAGAATATCCGGTTGCGCCGCGAGGGCCCGCGCGATCTCGGCGCGCTGACGCATGCCGCCCGAGAGCATGTGTGGATAATGGTGCTCGACGCCCTCCAAGGCCACGAGCTCCAGGTAATAGCGCGCCTTTTCGCGCCTTTCGTTTGCATTGCCGATGGCGCGAAGCGCGAGATCCACGTTTTCGACAATGGTGAGCCAGGGGAAAAGGGCGCCTTCCTGAAAAACAAAAACATGATCGTTTTGCGGCCCCTTGACTTCCTGGCCATCGATCCGAACCACTCCGTCATCGGGTTTGAGAAAACCGGCGATCACCTTGAGCAGTGTGGACTTGCCGCAGCCTGAATGCCCGAGGATGCAGACAAATTCCCCCGCATCGATCTGCAACGAGATATCATCGAGGATCACTGCTCCTGTGGAACATTCGCATTGGGACCCTCGCCCCGCTCCAGAGCCATTTCGGCGGAACCAGGGCCAGGAGCGGTGACGCCCATTCCGGTACCTGACGGTCACATGCTCGACACTGATCTTATTTTTGTTCAAGCTTCCACCTCACGGACTCGAGCGTCTCAAGGCGCGTCATCGCATAATCCAAGAGGAGTCCAATCGTTCCAATCGTCATCATGGCCACGACCACGTAATCCATCCTCAGGGCATTTCGCGCATCGATGATGAGAAACCCCAAACCGCTCTTGACGGCGATCATCTCGGCGGCCACCACTACGAGCCAGGAAATCCCTAGTGCCACGCGAAGGGCCAGGAGGATGTTCGGCATGGTGGCCGGCAGGACCACCAAACGGAGGCTCTCCCAAGTGCCGAACTGAAGGTTTGCGGCAACCTGGAAATACATGGGGTGGATGCCCGAGGCGGCCTTTATGGTCGGAATCAGAATGGGGAAGAAACTGGCAAAGAAGATGATGAACACCGCGGAACGCTCCCCGATTCCAAACCACAGCAAGGCGAAGGGTACCCATGCCAAAGGGGAGATCGGTCGCAGAAACTGAATGATCGGATTCAGCCATCGGTAGATCAGCGGCCGGCGCCCCAGAAGCAGACCGAGCGGTATGGCCAGAAGCGCCGCCAGGTAGAATCCGACGGTCACCCGGAACAGACTGGCCACGGTCGATCGCAGGAGGACTCCGCTGGAGGCGAGATCCCAGAACGCTCGACCAATCTGTTCCAAGCCCGGTATGTATTCAAATCCTTGCCAGATGGAACCAGGCATGCCATGACCCCAACGTGTGAGTGTCAAAACAGTCCAAAACCGTCCCAATTCTTTCGTGGATCAACTGCCGAGCGATTCCAACTTCACGGGATTCTCTTCCCTGTTCTGGGCCAGTTCCTCGCCCTGATAGGATTCGAGCACCTCGAAGACATCGAAGAGTCCCTTCTTCTGATCGCCCTTGCCCTTCACCACATAGACGGACTGAATGGTCTGATGGTCCCAGGCGCGAATGGTCTGTTGGTCCTTGAGGCTCTCGAACGTGTGGCCTTCCAGCTGGGGGATCACTTTCTTGGGATCGAAGCTTTTGACCCGCTCCACGGCCCATTTGTACAGCATTAGGTTCGTGTAGGCGGTTGCGGCTCCAGAGCATGGCGGTTTGTCGAATCGAGCCTTGTAGAGCTCGACGAAGTTCTTCCCCTTTTCAAAATTGTAGAGGTAAGGGATCTCCCAATACCAGGGAACCGCACCGAGAATTCCCCCCGCTGCGTTGGCCTGAAGCCCAAGCACCATGTGCATTTCGAGGTTGGGGACCACGATCTGCATCTTCTGCTTGACTCCCATCTCCGTGCATTGCTGAAGCGCCGCCATCATGTCACGCCCGAAAAGCACCAGCACGAGGACCTCCGCATCCGCTTCCACCGCCTTCTGAATCGCACTGCGATACGCAGGGGAGCCCATCGGCTCTCCGAGGGGGATGAGAACATCGGAGGCGCCTTCCGTCCCGGTGAACTTCATCATGGAGTCCCGGGTCGACCAACCCCAGGAATAGTCCGACGTCACATAGAAATATTTCTTGTTTGGAAAGTTCTTGTTCAAGTAGCGGGACAGAGCATTAGCGGCCATCCAGGCATTGTAGGTTTCCCGGAAGGTGTACCGATGCCCTTCCTTGCCGGTGACTTCGTTGGCGTAAGTCAGGGTCGATAGGAACAGCTTCTTGTTTTCCTGACACAGTTTGCTGACGGCGATGGCCACGGCGCTCGATGAGCCCCCCGTGATCAGGTCCGCCCCCTGGTCGATGAAGCCCTTGACGTTTTCCACCGCAACCTTCGGATTGGATTGACTGTCCGCCACCAGAAAGCGGATCTTCTTTCCGAGAATCCCACCCTGCTTTTCGATTTCCTGCTTGGCAAGGTTATAGGCGTTGAGCTGGTCCTTACCCTGCAACACGTACGGGCCACTCAGAGGGATATTCAGTCCTATGATCACCTCGTTTTCGGTAGCCCCTTGGCAAAAGGAGCCGAACAGCAAGACCAGGATCAAGGCTCCTACGACGGCAGACATGCTTTTCCCACGCACCATGACTCATTTCCTCCCGCTGTTGAATGCTGAATGGGTCGAAACCAGACGACTACCCAAAGGCGGATAATGGTCTGTGGAGGCAGGCGTCGGCGACACCTCCCTCCGTTCGAGTTCCCGATGCGCTCAACAGGAACGGAAGCAGTCAGGGCAATGGGATTCGCGAGTTTGAGCAGGGAGCTTCAAACGCGCATGCCAGGAAACTCTTCTTCTTGGGCTTTGGCTATGAATCGGCTGAGCTCTCGAAGACTTTAGGGCATTTTGGTTTTCGAGGGGGAGATCGCCCCAGGGAGCTGGGTGACCAGATGGTTGTTATCGCTCGTTATTACAGCAATGCTCCGGGTTACGGAAAGCGTCGCAGGTCCGTGACCCTATGGGCCCTGCAACACGAGACGCTCACTGGACGCGCAGAATGCTCCACATTCCTCCAGACGACGGCAACGAACCTCGATCGCGCATCAGGTAATCCCCGCGGACACCAAACTTGCCTCCTGCGCCGTTTCTCAACAGGAAATCGAAATGGCTGTACGGTCCGATCCCCTCCTGAAGACTTCTTAGGCCGATCCCAGGGATGTTCGCCAACCGCATGGAGTGAGCCACGTACGGCATCCATTCCCATGCGTGCCCGTGCAGATTGAACGCGTAATTCCTTCCGTCGGTGGAAGGATGCAGCACCCGAAGACGCACAGACGTGCGAGCCTTGGCAGCGAAAACAGGCGTTTCCGGTTCCCCTCCCACGGCTGCGTTCGAAAACACGGATGAGAAGTCCCGACCCGATGCCTCGCCCCCCGAGGATCCCGATTGATGACCGCGCCGCATCCAAAACGGCTCGCTCCGATAGTTGAGCGCTTCTCCGTCTCCCGGGTTGGGACCGTTGCCCCGTTCGGACAAGGCAACCGGCCTCCCGTACTTATCGAACAAGTGAATCCCATCCTGCAAAACGACTACGTGCTCCCGAAACGGCCGCTCGCTCTGAGGTCTTACGAACGCTGAGGCCCGAGATGCGACATCCTCAAGCCACTTCGCCTTTTGAGGCTCGATGAGGAGCGCACCCACCAACCCTTTCCCGGGTTGAAGAAGGGTGTCGGCCGGAATGAGACCGGTGGCTCCAAATTCGACTGGGGTCGCAATGAGGCGGCCGCCGGCATCCAAAGATAAAATGCCAGCGTACCACCGATAAGTGATGCTCTCACCCGGCCCGACGGTCTGGACCTTCTTACCGCCGCTTGTCATTGGATTGCCCCCCACATGGGTGCCGTCGTGCAACGAAACGTCCACGGTCATCAGCTGCGCATGCAAGCCCACCTGTCTGGTGCCCGCCAGCGGGCCCCCATGAACCTTTGGATATATCGGTAGCCAAGGGACGCTTCTCTGAAGCTCGATGAGGGGCTGATCCGCTCTGGGTAGACCGTTGCGTAGTGTCACTTCGACGCACTCCCCGGCAGCTGCCCGAAGGATGAGGGGCTCGACCAGGACACCGGGACGCAATTTACCCGATGCGTCCAAGTCGGGTGTTCGCACGTACAACATCGCCGTCGGATCATGCAAGGGACCTCCGGAATCTCCGTCCAAACCTTTGCGCCCGTTGTAGACCAGAGTGCCGACATCCGAGCCCACCTCAGGCATGCGCACGGTGTCGATCCCGTGGAGGGAAGCACGAGGAAGAGCGTCCGCCGCCGTGACCGCGGTCACATCCCATTTTCGCACGGGTGCGCTCACGGGACACACCCCGTTGAAATCTTGCCGATTAGAGATCGAGATCGGCATTTCGACATTGCCGGGGAGAGCGAGCGGTCCGCCTACCTCGCTGAAAATTCGCAACAACCCCCAAGCACCGTTCCACTGCTCCCGGCTGGAAGCACCCATCTTGTAGAGGTGATCCAGCGGTCCACTTGCATTGTTCTCCCGAGGAATCACCGGAGCGATGAGCGCGATCTCTTGAACTCCATCGATGGCCTCGGCGTTTCTCCATCCCGAATTAAACGAGTCTGGTTCCGCGAGCCACCTCAGTCCGTGAATGGACGCAACGGGGATACTCTCCCCAACCACCGCCCCGGCTCGAATCAGAACCCTGTCCCCTTCGTTCACCGCAAGGAGAGGCGTGAATGGATCCCCGGGGCGGACTCCCCCCATCAACTCAGCCGAGTCATGAGGCTGGCCGTTGAGAGCCTCGATTTCCCTTGAAACATCCGATCGATAGACGAACGCGACGTCACCAGCCTCCCCGGATGCCTGGCCGTCTCCGGAGACGTTGAGCAACCTCAATGCCAGGGGCTCATTTCGGAGATTCACCGTGACCGTCCCTGTGCCCTCCCCTACGATCGCCTCGGGGCACGGGGGAGCATGAACCCGGTCCGGGCAAAGATCCCCCACGAGCGCCATCGAAGACCCGCGCCCACCACGGCCCATTGGTGCATTGACGGCAAGCTCCGGGTTTGCGTGACCCACAATGGGACCGTCCAACTGATCCGGATCCGCAAAAGGGACCAACGGCCCGCGTGCGTAAGCCAGCTGCGCAGACGCGGCCAACAGGAAGAATTCACGGTAACTCAACGCCGTGTCCGCCGACAGGATATCCGCACGGAACCGATTCGGCCCTCCATCGTCGCGGCGCCCGAATGGCTCTCCCGTCTCCGGATCCCTCCAATGACTGCCTTCCGGTTCCACACCGATCATCCCGTGCAACCCGGTAGACTGATGCGTCGCCGAGGCGAGACCGTCCGACGTGAGCGCCGTTCCCAGGGTTCGGTCTCTGCCCTGATTGTTGACCATCCGGTCGGCGTACCACCGCTGCACCGTGGTCTGTGCACCGAGCAAATCCACTCCCGGTAGGGATTGAGTTCCGAAGAACGGGTGAGCCCGCGCCTCGAGCGGATGGCCCTCGAGACCGCCCTGGCCCGCATTGATCGCGCCGATTCGCTCTCGGACCTCCGCCGGGCTTAGCGTTCCATCTTCATAGTTCCAACCAGCGGACGCCCCGTCCGAAGCGGAGAGATCGAATTTCAGCAGATGGATGTGCTGCCCCGTAACGCCCGTGGGCGTCCGAATACGGAAATCATCCATTTCGAGCACATTGGGGAGCAGGTTGGTGTGATGGATCTCAATGCAATCGTTTGAATTCACCCTCGCAAAGAACGGCTCCACCGGCCTCGCCCCGCTCAGCAGAGGCTCCACATCTCGCCAGTGAGCCAAGAGTCTCGTCTGAGGGCTATGCCATTCGGCCTTGTTGATCCGAAGATCCAGTTGGAACGCGGCCACCTTCATCACCCTGAAAGCCCCGACACGCTGTCCGAAATCGTCCACGCACGGATCCGCGTATGGGGCTCCCTGCGCGGGTGGCAGCCCGTTGGTCTTGAACCCTGCGCCATTTCCCGGACGCTCGCGGTCTCCCACGGGTGTTCCATCCGGAAGAAAGCTCGGATGGAAACGGATGGAGTGGAACTCCATGGCGCGCCTCTCCGCTTCCGTACCTTCCTCGGGCAAGAAGGCCGCCTTCACGGCGACCAACTGTTTGTCAAAGCTTAGTCGTGTTTCGGCGTGACGAAAGGACTCCCCCCCTCGAGCCCCGCCCGTGATCACATGCCGCGGCAGTCCGCCGTCGTCGAGTGTCTCGCGCGGTGCCCTAGGCGGTCTGTGGCCGGCGACTCCCGCGATGAAGAACGGATACCCTGGGTTCTTGTGCGGTTCAGGGAATTCCAGCCGACTGCCCGGGCCCTCTTCGCGTGGGAGGATCAAAATGTGGGCCGGCATGGGTGCCATGGGCCTGCCAGGGAGAGGGACTACTGCGGGGATGGGAGTTCCAAGGGCGATTTCCCCGTCAGGAAGCGCTCGTGCTCCCAGGGCGGGGATTGGGGCCCCATCGACGTCCTCGGGATCCACGATCGTGATCGTCCCTTCCTCGAATGTGTCATGCACGCGCCACAGGGCCCACATGCCCTGAGCACGGCTCGGGGACGCCAATGAAGTCATCAGGGCGTCGCCCGGCGTCAGATTTCGATTTCCCGCGCCGCCATGACTGATCTCGTACGTGTGACCCGCCCCGGGACCGATGCCTTGCACGTCCCGATAGCTCGAGCCGTCGTCGTCGGGGACGGTCAGCCACTGATGCCCATGAACGTGAAACACCTGGTGCCGCCCCCCGGCGTTGAGGCTCCGTATTCTCACGTGATCGTTGAGATAACTGTGAAAAACATTCGAGGGATCGTCCGGGTAGAGGACCTTACGGGCCGGAAGCGGCGCGTCAATACGCATTCCCGTTATGGAGTCGACGTTCCATGCGGCAGGACGGTCCACCAGCAAAGCGGGGTCTCCCATGACCCATGACGTGAGCACAAACTCCTCAAATTTGCATTCCGTGCAGTCCGCCGCAGGCCCAACCCCGATACGATTGGACAACACAGAAGCCCCAAGCCCCCCCGTGCCGAAGTTAATCCCCGAAGCATCCCGCACGTTCCTCAGAACCGAAGCGAGCGGATTCGCATCCCGCCCCGACGAATCGAGTTGAGCGTTCAGCTGTGGAAACGCCTGCACGGCCGGCACGTCGTCATGAAGGATAACCGTGAATTCCCTGAAAGGTTCTTCGCGCTTTCGGACAATTTCATCATCGGAGAGGAACGGAACGACGCCTGCATTAGGCCGGTAAGTTCCATCCGAAAGGCTCCCGAATCCAGGGCCCGTGATGATGGCGCTCAAGTCCGCATGGATGATTTCATTGTCCTCGTCGAGCATCTTCAGGATGGGCTTGCCGGCGAACCGTCCGGATGGATAGCGTGCCTCGTAGTCGATGAGAGGATGTCCGTCCGCCGTCCTGAGCACATTCCCCTCGGCATCACGCCGGGCCACCAGCAGGAGCTCGTCGTGACTGACCTGGCCACGGAGCCATTCGGACCCCCGCGGTTCCACATTCACCGCCCCGAACAAACCGAAAGGGACGGACACCGATCCAGGCTCACCCCCTGAAAACAACCCGTGACTGACGAGCAGAAAGCTTCCCTCTTGCTCGGCGTATAATCGATAGGTTCGACTCTCCCCCGGCTCCAGCAGCGAGTTGTCGTTCCTGCCGACGAAGGACCCATCGCTCCGGATGCTGTCGACCAGTTGTAGCCCCACCACATGCGCAGAGACCCGACGTCCCGGTCGCGAATCCCCCCCTTTCGAGGCGGAGTCTGGAGCGAGCAGGTTGGTCAGATTGATGTGCAGAACGTCCCCGGCATTCAGTCGCAGGACGGGGGGCCTAGGCCGCTTGTCGGGGCGGAGCCGAACCTGACCGGGCAACAGGATCCCCCCTTCCGACTCCAGTCTGCAATCCGTGATGGATGCATCACATCCTTCCACGTCCCGTCGCAGCGCGAAGATCGTTCCGTTGGGCGTCCATGCGCCCAGACGGTTATGGACCAGCGGCTGTTCCA
This sequence comes from uncultured Syntrophobacteraceae bacterium, assembly GCA_964527905.1. GTDB lineage: Bacteria > Desulfobacterota > Syntrophobacteria > Syntrophobacterales > Syntrophobacteraceae > CALBZH01. The sequence continues at coordinate 41,762 of CAZGQL010000004.1, read as the reverse complement.
GGGCCACCAGGTTCGCGGTGACCACTCTTGGAGCACTCCTCGGATCCGACGGCGGCGCAGGAGACGCAACGCCGGAGTAGATCAAAACGGCGATCAGGAAGGTGCCAGTGGAGACTTTCAAGGCGTTCATGCTCCCCCCTTAGACCCAGGGTCGAAGCGCTCGTCGACTAAAAGGCGGTCGCATCCATCTCGTGCGCGACGTGAAAAGGCCCATGGTGCTGCCGATCGCATTCTACGTGGTGCCTCAGTGTAACGCGGCACCACGCAAGACCATGGGACCTCGACACGTCATTGCACCTCTGTCATCAATCTTGGCATTTGCCGGACCGGAGTAAATAGCAAGAAGTACTTATTTAACGTAGCTGTTTTAGCGTGGAGACGACTATAAATACGTCCTATTTGGGGCTTTTATGAGGCGGGAGAAACGTAGCCTTTACGTATGGCGTACTTGACCAGATCGACGTTCTTACTCAACTTCAGTTTTTTCTTGATATTGGCCCGATGGTTCTGGACCGTCATGACACTGATGAACAGTTGGCCGGCGATTTCCCGGCTGGACTTGCCCTCTGCGACCAGCCGCAACACTTCCACTTCCCGCTGAGACAGTCCCTCCCAGGGACGTTCCTCGCCACGGATCCGATCCAGAAACATCGTCTGGACGTGCTCGGACATGAGCGGTGAAATGTAAATCTTGCCCTGCCGCAGGGTTCGAATGGCGGTGAACAGATCGTCGTGAGCATCCTCCTTGAGCAGATAGCCGTCCGCTCCGGCCGACATGGCGTGGTAGAGGTATTCTTTGGAGTTGTGCATCGTCAAGATCAGCACCTTGAGCTGCGGAAGAACGCGCTTGGCTTCCCGAGTCGCCTCCACCCCCTGAAGACCGGGCATGGAGAGGTCCATGATGACCATGTCCGGAACCACCTCCCGCAGCAATCCAGGAAGCTCCTTCCCGTTTCCGGCCTCGCCCACGATCGCGAACTCGTCACAAGAGCCGATCAGGCTCTTGATTCCCTCGCGAAACAGCACATGGTCGTCTACGAGCACAATCCGATACGCTTCCATCAGGCAGCTCCTTGACCTCCGACGGGCACCCAAACGCAGACCCTCGTGCCTTTTCCCACCTCGGAAGACACCTCCAAGACCCCGGATGCGAACCGGGCGCGCTCGCTCATGGTCGCGAGACCCAACCCGCGGCATCCTTCCTTGTGCGCGGTCCCCTTGAGATCAAAGCCCTTCCCATTGTCCTCGAGAATAAGAGTGATCCGGTCCCCTTGCCTCGTCGCCGACAGTGAGACCGACGAAGCACGAGCGTGCTTTCCGACGTTTGTCAATCCCTCTTGAATGATGCGATAGAGGTGGATCTGGGTCTCCGAGGAGAAGAGCGCGTCGATGTCGCCGACATCGAAGGAGCAGTGTTGGATACCGTGATGTCTGCAATACTCCTCGAGCAGGTGCCTCAAGGCTGAGGTGAACCCAAGATCCTGGAGGATTGAGGGGCTCAATGACCTCGAGATGCGTCGGACATCGTCGATGATCCGGCTCACATGCTCAATCACCTCCCCGCATCCCGCTTGCAGCTCCCCACTCATTGGTCCCAGCTTGTCCTTGATGCCGCCCATCCGCAACTTGAGCAGCAATAGGTTTTGGCCCAGCTCATCGTGGAGGTCCCTGGCCAGGCGCTTGCGCTCTTGCTCCTGCGCATTGAGCAGCTGTGCCGTGATTTGTCGAAGGCGGGCGGTGCGCTGCTGAACCCGCGATTCCAGCTGATCACGGGACCGTTGAAGAGCTTCCTCGGCATTGATGCGCTCGGTTATATCGATGGCGACGCCTCCGATCAGCACCGCTCCACCCTGCTCACCCGGGATCGGAAACTTGTGGGCGAGCCAATGATGGATTCCGTCCGCATGCCTAATGGTTACAAGATATCGAACCGGCTCCAAAGTCTTCAAGACCTGTTCATCCGTTGCTCGGAACTGTTCAACGACCTCCCGAGGCCATCGTTCAAGGTCCGACTTGCCGACCCAATCGTCCAAGGTTCCACCGAAGGAGCGGAGCATGGTCTCGTTTACATACCGATAGACCCCATGTCGATCCTTGATAAAAGCTGCACCGGGCAGATGCTTCATGAAAAGGGCGAAGAGCCGGTCCCCTGCACCCAATGCCTCACTGCCGCGACCCAGCTCACCCACCGCTCCGCTCTCCTCTCATGGCGGCCTCCCGCCCAACGCCGCCGCGCGCCCATTCGGGGATCTCAGCCGATGAGACAATGGGTATGTCCCGTCCTGCATCGGATCAGTCCCCTCCGCCCGCTGGATACTCCGGGTTCCGAACGTAGTGCACGCCCCGCCCCTTGCCCGAGCGGCTCAAGATCCCCGTGTCCACCATTTCATTGAGTTCACGCAGCGCCTGTCGCTCCGAAATCCCGTTGATTTGAGAATAATATTTGTTCGTGATGAATCCATGTAACCGGACGAATTCCATAGCCTGGTGCTGACGCGGCCTGAGGCCTGACCCGGGCAAGCGATTCCCAAGGTCCGGCATGACCGTCGCGGTGGGCTTCCAGCTCTGGTCCTCGTCGGTGCGCACAGTCGGCACCTCCGCTGCAGGCTGTGCGGACCCCGGTGATGCGATCTCGGCCGGGATATCACGCAGTTCGATCTCATTTCCACCGCACAGGATGACCGCCCGCTCGATCGCATTTTCCAGCTCGCGCACGTTTCCCGGCCACGAGTACTGCATCAGGCACCGCAGCGCATCCAGTCCGATGCTCATCTTGGGCTTCCCGACCGAGGCACCGTATTTGGTCAAGAAGTGGTTGACCAGTAGCGGAATGTCGTCCGTGCGCTCCCGTAGGGGTGGAAGATGCACATGCACCACGTTCAGTCGGTAAAAGAGGTCCGAGCGAAACCGACCCGCCGCGACTTCTTCTTTCAAATTGCGATTCGAAGCGGCGACCAAACGAATGTCCACCCGCAGCGTCACGCTGCCTCCGACCCGCTCGAACTCCATTTCCTGGAGGACTCGAAGGAGCTTAACCTGGAGCGGAGCTGACATTTCGGTGATTTCATCCAGGAAAAGCGTGCCCTCGTGTGCGAGCTCGAAACGCCCCTTTCGCTGACTGACGGCTCCGCTGAATGAACCTTTCTCGTGCCCGAAGAGCTCACTTTCCAACAGCGTTTCCGGAAGCGCCCCACAATTGACAGTGATGAACGGTTGATTCCGTCTCGGGCTGTTGAAATGGATCGCTCGAGCGATCAACTCCTTTCCGGTTCCCGATTCGCCTGTGATGAGCACCGTCGCCTTGGCAGGAGCGACCTTTTCGATGAGCTCGTAGATCCGCTGCATCGGAGCGCTCTTGCCGATGATGCTGCTGAACTGATAACGCTCCTGGAGCTCCTGACTGAGATAGCGGTTCCGCCGAAGGAGCTGATGATGCTCCAGCGCCTTGCGGATGGTCAGTTTGAGCTCTTCATTCTTGAAGGGCTTCAAGATATAGTCAAAGGCCCCTTTGCGCATGGCCTCCACCGCCTTTTCCACACTTCCGAAGGCGGTCATCATGATTACGGGAAGATCCGGCTTTTCCGCATGAACCCGCTCGAGGAGCGTCATGCCGTCCATACCCGGCATCTTCATGTCCGTGATGATGACGTCCAGGTCGCTCGCCAGGGCCATCTCCAAGCCTTTCGAGCCCGAATCCGCCGTGTATACCTGGTAGCCGGCTTCGCTGAGCAGGTCCTCCAACACCAGCAGATAGTTTTTCTCGTCGTCGACAATCAGCAGCGTTTCCATGGTTTCCTAAGCCGATGGGTCCAAAGTTGAGCTCCGCTCCCTAAGAGGCTGCGTCATCGGCAACCGGATGATCATGGTGGTCCCCTTTCCCTCCCGGCTCCTTGCCTCGATCTCGCCGTTGTGGCTGTCGATGATGCTCCGTACGATGGCCAGTCCCAATCCCGTACCCGTTTCCCGAGTCGTGAAGAACGGGTTAAAGATCTTTTTCTTGACCTCCTCGGCGATTCCCGAGCCCGTGTCCAGAATGCGCAGTTCGATCCTTTGATCCCCGTTTTTCCCGTTCAGCAACGTCGTCCGCACGCGAAGCGTTCCCCCTTCGGGCATCGCCTGCAAGGCGTTGGCGAACAGATTGACGAAAGCGCGGTAAAGGAGATCTCCATCCGCTTCCATGGAATAATCCCCGGTCTCGTAGATCCGCTCGACACGCACAGAGTGCTTCTGACACTGAGCCTCGATGGCGTGAAGATTCCGCTCGAGAATGTCCTCGATGCGGCAGGCCGCCATGCGCGGCTCCTTGGGGCGAGCGAAGTCGAGAAATTCTGTGA
>CAZGQL010000004.1:20029-37418 GCA_964527905.1 uncultured Syntrophobacteraceae bacterium | reverse complement strand
GTCGTTGAGTCGCGAGGATTCCTCAACGATGATGGAGGAAAGTCGGCGCTGTCGGTCGTTTTCGACACGTCCATGGAGCAACTCGGCCGTGCTGCGGATGATGCCCAGGGGGTTTCGAATCTCGTGGGAGACTCCGGCGACCATCTCGCCCAGCACCGCGAACCGCTCGGCCTGCTGCAACTGCTCTTCCAGTCTTTTCCTCTCGGCGCTCCGTGCCTCGAGGATGCCCTCGGCCCGGCGGCTGATGAGGCTGATGGCGATCAGCAGCAGGGTCACGAAGGCAAGAAAGCTCAACACAATGATCGACTGAAAGCGCTGGATCGCAAGGTAATCCTCCGTGACGTTCTGGACGATTTCAAAAACGCCCAGGACTTTTCCGCGCTTGTAGGTCAATCGCCGCTCCTCCCACATGGGCATGTATGTGACGAGGTGGCAGGATGCCCCTTCCAGCAAAAAACCCATGAACGACCGACCGCTGATATTCAGTAAAGACGTTGTCTCTTCCCGGAGGGCTCGTTCGAAGGGTTCCCCGAGGCTACCGACTTTTCCGAGCTCGTCCTGCTCCGTGCTGTAGGTCAAGACTTGATTGGGGTCATAGATGTTCACCCGCTGAATCAGGAACCCATGAATGGTGTTTCGGACCACCCGATCCAGCAGTTCGTACTGCTTGGGGCGAATCAGTCGGATTTCCCCCTCGGCCATGAGCGTCGGAAGGGTGAACTGGTAGTACACCTGGTGGTTGAGGTTTTCCACCAGGAGGTGGGCGAAGTTCTCGCTCTTCTTAAGCAAAATGTCCGACGCCCGGTTGGAGAGGAAGCCCGACAGCACCAGCGTGCAGACAAGGATCGCACCCAGACTGGTCAAGGAGATGTACTTGACCAGCCGAAACGGCTTGATCGCCTCGATGCTCTTTCGTTTGGTGCTGATCGAATCCATGGGCAAGATCGTGCTCCCGTCCCGTGAATTGCTTCGCTCTCGACAGGAACCGAATGGATCAGATTGCAGGCCTTCACCCCTTCGGTGTCGATCGCTTGACTGTCTCCCGCCGCTCCTGAAGCGTCGGACGCCACTTTCCTTCCCACCCCCGGGGGGTTGGATCGTAATAGACCGAGCCCGTCAAGTCCTCGGGAAGGTACGTATCCGCAACCCAGCCGCTGGGATCATCGTGGGCATAACGATAATCCTTGCCGTACCCGATCCGTTTCAAAAGGTCCGTCGGAGCATTGCGAAGGTGCATCGGAACGGGGAGAGTGCCGGTCTTCCGAGCCGCTTCCATCGCGCGTCCGAACCCCACATCGAGGGCGTTGCTCTTCGGTGAAAGACATAGATACACGGCCGCTTGAGCCAGGGCCAGCTCCCCCTCCGGGCTGCCAAGAAAATCAAAGGCCTGCAGGGCTGCGGTGACCTGTACCAGTGCAAAGGGATCAGCCAGGCCGATATCCTCCGAGGCCGCACGCACCAGACGCCTGGCAATGTAGTGAGGCTCCTCTCCGGCATCCAGCATGCGCGCCAGCCAGTATAGCGCGGCATCCGGGTCGCTGCCCCGGAGGCTCTTGTGGAAGGCCGATATGAGGTTGAAATGCTCCTCTCCGGACTTGTCGTAATGCACCGCCCTGCGATGCATCGCTTCTCTGATCGTACCCAAATCGATCCGACGCACCCCGGTGTCGGGGTCGGGAGGCGTCGTCAAGACAGCCGTTTCCAAGCCATTGAGAAGCACCCGCGCATCCCCACCGCACGCGGCCAACAAGAAGTCCTCCGCCTCGGAAGTCAGCTCCGCGGGGTACGCCGCAAGGCCCGTCTCCAAGTCCGTGAGCGCCGTCTTCAGGATGGTTCTAAGGTCCTTTTCCCCCAGAGGCTCCAAGACCAATACCTGGCTACGGGACAAAAGCGGCCGGATCACCTCGAAGGAAGGGTTCTCGGTCGTCGCCCCCATCAGCAAGACGGTCCCGTTTTCCACGTGAGGCAGCAGAACGTCCTGCTGGGCCTTGTTCAGCCGATGCACCTCGTCCATGAACAGCCAAGTGCGCCGTTTTTCCTTCGCCCAAACGAATCGGGCTTCCTCGACGGCCGCGCGGATTTCCCGGGTCCCGGCCATAACCGCCGAAAGCGCGATCAAATGAGCGCCCGAACGCGAGGCGATGATCGATGCCAGGGTCGTCTTCCCGCAACCGGGGGGGCCCCAGAGAATCAGCGACTGAAACCGGCCGCTTTGAAGCATCCGATGAAGGATCCTGCCGGGAGCGAGGAGGTGCTCCTGCCCCACGAACCGTTCCAAACGATCCGGCCTCATCCGCTCCGCCAGGGGAGCGAAACCTTCCGCCCGTTTCCCATCCCGATGCTCGAAGAACTTCATTTGGCGCATGGTCACGATTCACCCGCAGGGACCCTGAGATGCTAGAAATATCGATACTATACAGGAAGGCAGCGACGAATTCAACCGGGCGGGCGTTTGGAAGGTTTGAGGGCTCCTACACACAGGGACTGGGCACGCAGCGAGAGGGTCATTCCCCCAAATAGGCCTGCCTCACGCGCTCATCCTTGAGCAGGCCACGCCCCGTTCCTTCCAGGATCACGCTGCCGGTCTCCATAACGTAGCCGTAATGGGCAATCCCGAGGGCGGCCATGGCGTTTTGCTCCACCAGCAGAATGGTGGCTCCCTCCCGATTGATGGCCTCAATGGTCCGGAACACCTCCTCGACCACAAGGGGCGCCAGACCCAGGGAAGGTTCGTCCAGCAGAACGAGTTTGGGTCGGCTCATCAAAGCGCGCGCCACAGCCAGCATCTGCTGTTCCCCACCGCTCAGAGTGCCCGCCAACTGGCTCCTGCGCTCCCTCAGGCGAGGAAAAAGCGAATAGACCCATTCCAGCTGGCGAGCGAAGTCGGCCGCTGACTGGTGGTACGCTCCAAGCTCAAGATTCTCGGTGACCGTCAAGTTCGGAAAGACCCGTCGCCCCTCCGGACTCACCCCGATGCCCCGTCGAATGATCTCGTGGGTTTGCATACGCGTGATGGGTTCATCCCGGAAATGAATGGAACCCGAGCGGGCCTTAGTCAAGCCGACGATGGTTCGCAGCGTCGTACTCTTGCCGGCCCCGTTCGCCCCGATCAGCGTCACGATGCGCCCGGCCTCCACGGTGATGTTGATGCCCTTGAGGGCATGAATGCCTCCGTAGTACACATGGAGGTCATGGATCTGCAACATGTCGAACATCCCCCAGGTAAGCCTTGATCACATCCGGATTGCTCTGAATCTCGGCAGGCGTCCCTTCAGCGATGGTGATGCCGTAATCGAGCACCTTGATCCGTTCACAGAGCCGCATGACGAATTTCATGTCGTGCTCGATCAAAAAGACCGTCAGGCCGTGGCGTTTGCGAAGCTCCAGAACCAGCTCCGCCAGCTCCATCGTCTCCAATGGGTTCATGCCGGCCGCAGGCTCGTCGAGGAGCAGGAGCCGGGGGCGAGTGGCCAAGGCACGGGCGATCTCCAGGCGCCTCTGTTGGCCGTACGGAAGCGACCCGGCCTTCTCGTCCGCAAGGTGAGCAAGTCCCAACTCGCGGAGGAGCTCCATGGCCTCCACCCGAATCCGCCCCTCGGTGTGCCGGGCACGTGGCAAACCAAGCATGCACTCCCAGAAGCTCACCGGAATCTTGTGGTGAAAGGAGACCATGACATTCTCGATCACCGTCATGTCCACAAACAGCCGAATGTTTTGGAACGTGCGGGCAATCCCCTTGTCCGCAACCTCGTTCATGGGCAGATGGGTGATGTCCTGACCCAACCAGGTCACTCGTCCCGCCGTGGGGGCGAGGGCCCCCGTGATCATGTTGAACACGGTCGTCTTCCCGGCCCCGTTGGGACCGATCAAACCAACGAGCTCGCCCGGCTCCAGTCTCAGGGAAAAGCCGCTCACCGCCAGGAGTCCACCGAACTGCATGGTCAGGTTTTGCGCCTCAAAAAACGCCTTCATGCATCCCTTTCCAACCTCACGGAGCGGGCGCGCGCCGAGTCGTGTCCGCCTGATCCCGGGAGGAACGTCTCGAAAACCTGCCAATCAGCCAGTCCCAGCTGAATTCATTGCGACCCATGATGCCCCGGCGGGCAAAGATGATCACGACCATGAGCAGGATGCTGAAAATCACCATCCGCATTCCAGGAATACCGGGGATGCGGATGACCCAGAGGTTGATCGGATTCTCGACCACCCGCAGCGCTTCCCCCCCCCACGCAAAAAGGGCCGCGCCGATCACGGCGCCGGTGGTGCTGCCCAGACCGCCGACCACGATCATCATCAAGAGGTTGAATGTGAGGAAGAAGGTGAACAGCGTGGGAGAGATGGTCGTGATCAGATGCGCCAGCAGGCCGCCGGCGACGCCCGAGAAAAAAGCGCTCACCAGAAACGCCAGCAGCAGATGCCGAAAGGGGTCCACCCCCATGGCCCGTGCGGCCGTTTCGTCTTCTCGGATTGCCTTCATGGCACGGCCGTAGGTGCTGTTGATGAGCCGGGTGACCAGGACGATGGTGAGAACGGCCACCCCCCAGGACCACCAAAGGTTGGTGTGCGGCTGTAATCCCTTAAGACCGAGAGGGCCGTTGGTCACCGATTGGAGCGCGTTGCACAAGACGCGCACGACTTCTCCGAACCCAAGGGTCACGATGGCCAGGTAGTCCCCCCGCACGCGGAAAACGGGGAAACTGATCAGGTAGGCGAAAAACGTTGCCAGGACGCCTCCGGCCAGGAGCGATAGGACAAAAGGCGCCTGGATCACACTCAGCGGCCAGACGAGCGGCTCAATGATGAACGTCGCCTGCTTTTCCGCGGCACTCATCGTGAGCAGCGCCGACGTGTAGGCACCGATGGTGATGAACGCGTTGGGTCCCAAGTGCAGGATGCCGCAGATGCCGTTGACCAGGTTATAGCTGACGGCCAGCGTGATGAAGATCGCCATGTTGTTCAGGATTCGGATCTGGTAATCGGTCCCGAATCGGTCAAAGAGCATAAGTGTGCCGAACAGAGCGAAAACGCCCACCGTATTCAAAACCAGATCCCGTTTTGACTTGCCCATTCCCTGTCCTTCACGGTCCTCAGACGCTACGAGGCCGGCTCAACTCTTGTCGATGATGGGCTCTCCCATGATCCCGGTTGGCCGGAACAGCAGGACCAGGATCAGCACGATGAACGCAAACGCGTCTTTGTACTGCGCCATTCCCGGTACCAGGGCGACGATCAGAATCTCGCCGAGCCCCAACAGGAAGCCTCCGACGACCGCACCCAGGATGTTTCCAATCCCGCCCAGGACCGCCGCGATGAAGGCCTTCAGGCCGGGGAAGACCCCCATGAACGGATTGACCTGTGGGTATTTCATGGCCCACATGAGACCGCCGGCAGCCGCCAGGGACGAACCCAAGAGAAAGGTGATGGCGATGATGCGATCCAGGTTGATCCCCATCAGGCGGGTCGTTTCAAAGTCCTTTGATGCCGCCCGCATGGCCTTGCCCACCTTCGTCCTGTAAACAATGAAAAGCAGGCCCAGCAGCAAGATCAAGGTGACGAGCGGCGTGTAAAGCGTGAGCACCTGAACCCGCAATCCCCAAACATCGATGACTCTCGCGAAGAGTTCGGGCCGAGGGAACCCCTTGGGGACCCCCCCGATGATGACCAGAGCCAAGTTTTCCAGCAGAAACGAGGCTCCGATGGCCGAGATGAGCAGAGAAATCCGAGGAGCATCCCGAAGCGGGCGGTAAGCCGCACGGTCCAGCACGATGCCCATGACACCCGTGATCGCAACGGCGAGGGGAAAGCTGAGATACCATGGAAGGCTGAAGAGCGCGATCCCATAGATGGCCACGTAGGCAGCAAACATAAGCAGATCGCCGTGAGCGAAATTGATGAGACGTAGAATCCCGTAGACCATGGTGTAGCCAATGGCGACCAAAGCATACAGACTTCCCACGGAGACCCCGTTGATGAGCTGTTGAAAAAAGATCGTCGCGTCCAATTTCCACCTCACCCAGACCGAAAAAAACCGCCCTCCACCAGGACGCTCGCTTTAGAGTTCCAGCGGTCAGGCGTGCACGATACGCCCGAACACCGCCGCGTGCAGCACCTTGCGACCGACACCCGGCTTATAACAAAGTAGTTATGCTTTTGCGAAATTCAAAAAAAAGCAGGGACCCCGGTGAGGGATTCCCTGCTCAGGAAAAAACAATGCCCACATGGCGTTCTAAGGGTTGACCGTCGTCACATAGACGAACTTGCCCCCCTGAACCTTATTGATGACCATGCTCTTGATCGGGTTCCCGTTCTCGCCCATCGTGATGGTTCCGGAAACCGCCTTGAAATCCTTGGTCGCCGCCAAGGCATCCCGAATCTTCGTACCGTCCGTTGAGCCGGCCCGCTTGATCGCGTCAACGAGCAGGAAATAGGCATCCGCTCCGAGCGCGCTGAAAGCGTCCGCTTCCTTCTTGGTCTTTTCTTCGAAGCGTTTAATGTATTCCTTCGCGCGATCCGTGGTGGCCGCCTGCTTGTGGAAATGGCCTGTGAAGTAAACATTTTCAACCGCAGCCCCGCCAATTTCAATCAGAGCCGCTTCCTGCGCCCCGTCTCCCGTCAGGATGGGTAAGTTGATGCCCAAGTCACGGGCCTGTTTGGCCATGAGGGCGTCTTCCGTGTAGTAGTTGGGCGCATAAATGATGTCAGGCTTAGCCGCCTGGACCGCCGACAACTGCGCTGAAAAATCCTGGTCGCCGGTTTGAATGTAGGTGGTCGACACCACTTTCCCACCCAGCTTGGTGAACTCCTTCTCGAAAAACTTCGCCAAGCCCACGGCGTAATCCTGCGCCTGATCAATGATGAGCGCCGCCGTGTTGGCCTTCAGATCATTTTTGGCAAAACGTGCGGCGACTTCCCCCTGAAATGGATCGATGAAGCACGCCCTAAACGCATACTGCTTGCCCTGGTTCACGAGCGGATTGGTCGCGGTGGGGCTCACCGTCGGAATCTTGGCCGCCTCGGAAATCGGATTTCCCGCCATGCTGTTACCGCTGATGGCTTCACCAAGCACCGCGACGACTTTTTCTTTTTCCACCAGCAACGTCATGGCATTGGCAGCTTCAATCTTGTCGCTCTTTGTGTCCGCAAGTTTCAGTTCGATTTTCTTTCCGAGGACCTCCGGCTCCATCTCGCGGGCGATCTGGATCCCGGCCCATTCCGATTCGCCGTAAGCCGCGACAGCGCCTGTCATAGGCAAGTATGCCCCAATCTTGATAACATCCTGGGCCAACGCCGATCCCACGAACAGGAACACGGCCGCCACGACCAGGAACAACCCGGCCCATCTGATTCTCCCGCCCATCGTCTGCCTCCTTTCATTGCGTTCTGATCCGGAACACCCGCACCAAGGCTGCCCATTGCACCTCGCAGGCTCTAATACCGTAAGACATCTTTTAGTGTCAACAAACACCGCCGTCGAATCCTTCGAAAAACCAAATTGATCTGGGAAACTCGAACGTCATTGGGAGTCATTCGGAAGAGACGAAGCCATTCAGGTCCGATTCATACGATTAGAAAAGATTTGAGCAATGGAAGAGCAGTCGCGTGGAAAATGGATGGCGTCCTGCGCGTCCATTGACTCATGGTCCCTCTCAAGTACATGCCTCCATAAGAATCCGTTCGTCTGCTGCGGATCCGAATCCCGTGGCGTTGAAATAAACGGGAGATGTCTCTTGCATGTGGGCCTTTCAGCTTCTCAGCCTATTCCCGGACAACGTATTGTCCGCTCGTCCACAACTTGGCCATCCCAACGCTTAGTCTTCCAATACGCATGTCATCAAGGCGGGGTTCTCCTTTCCGAGACCATAACAGAAACCGCACGGCGTGCACGAAAGGGTTTCGCAAAGAGGTCAACCAATGACTCCTCCGACACAAAAAAAGTGCCGAATTATCCAAAAAAAGCTATCAATACAATGAAACTTGACATATAGTCTGTGGTGCGTAATCTGTTTTTGATGAACTAGCCTCTTGATTTTCAGCTTTCGGGGTACAGCCACCTCGTCGTTTTCAGGGCTTTGAACAGATTGTGGGACACTAAGGTTTGGCGGAGGGGATGATGTCTAAAAAACTATTGGAGATCGCAGCCGAAATTGTCCAGAATCAGGTATCCAATAACCCGATGAACGCCGAGGCGATTGTGGCGTCCCTGAAGCACGTGTTCACGGCGCTTCAAACCATGCAAAAGTCGGAAATCGAAGGGACCCTTCTGGAAGGCAGGCTCGCAGACGAAGTGCTTGGTGGCGAGAAAGGTCAGGAGAAGCCGGATGCGAAAAGCTCCGTTCAAGACGACAAGATCGTGTGTCTCGAATGCGGAGCGGAAATGCGACAATTGACGGCCAAGCACCTTGGAGCACACAACCTGACCCCACGCGAATACAAACAAAAATACGGCTTCCCCTTGAAACAGCCCCTTTCGGCCAAGTCACTGACCAGGGCCCGCAGCAAGGCTGCCAAGAAACGAGGTCTGCCCGAGAACCTCATGAAGTACCATGAGATGCGAAAACAACAGAAGGAAGCGGCCCAGGAAGCTGCGAGCGCGATGCCGGAAGCGGCCGCCTTGAATGCGGAGCTTTCCAAACAGACCGCCAAGCGATCCAGGGGCAAGAAAGCCGAATAAGAATCACTTGGTTCTGGACCGGTACGGCTACATGACGATAACACGGGGGATGTTCTTCCGATCACTATTGGGAGGGATCCCCCGCGGTTATTTGGGGGAAAGACCGGAGATCGCTTCGGCCGGGAGGGATCGAAAGGCAGCATGGGGTGGGCGGGACGCCGGATCAATTACGGCCAACGCTTAGAGTGCGGCGCTCGCGGCGACGTGGGCTCATCGTGCGGCTTTCATCGTCGGATGTAGAAGACATACTCCTTGCCACAAACCACACACTTGAGCACGCATTTGTCGCCTTCATCCCGCTCGACGACCACCTTCGTGCCGCAGTCGTCGCATCGCCTGCACACCGAAAAGCCGCTCACCGTTTTCTCAACCTTGTCCATATTCACCTCCGGACGCCACCCTCCTCGGTCATGAGCATGCTTCGTGCCAACCCCAGGCGCGTCTGGCCACCGTTTCAGCGAACCCGACTCTCCAACAAGAATTCCCACCGTGGCCCCGAAAGGCCCCATGACCGGAAGATCTCATCCTTGCTTATCGGCAATTCAGGTCATCCTCTGAAGGGCGCTGTCCCTGGCGCGGGGGAATCACCCTCGCCCCAGCCGTGGGTCGGAGAACCCCACTCCCTCTCCACGGCAAGGATCACAGTGTAGCACAAACACTCGGACAGATCCAACATGGACCGCACGGTTGCGGAACCGGCCTCTTCGAACATTGTGATCCCTTATCCGGCTGTGATATGCTGCTGTGTCGTCCCTGTGCGGCCGGAGGAATTCCAATCTAAGACCTCAACCTCCGGCTATCTGGCGTGAAACCTCAGGTGAGTTCTCCATGGCTCCGCTCCTCCGTTCCCTTTGGATGTGGGTTTCCACCCTCTCCCTGATCCTGGTCTGGGTCCCTTTCCTGGCCTGTATCCGCCTCTTCGACCGCGACCCCTTGCGGATCCGAACCGGTTCCTGGTTTCGACGGCTGGGAGCCACCGTCGTCCGTGCCAACCCTTCCTGGCGCATCCACCTGAGGGGTCTCGAGCACATCGACCCCGGGCGGCCCTACCTCGTTGCGAGCAACCATCAATCCATGGTGGACATCCCGCTGCTCTGCCTGCTTCCCTGGGAAATGAAATGGATTGCCAAATCCGAGCTTTTCAGGATCCCCCTGGTGGGATGGATGATGCGAATGGCCGGTGACATCCCCCTGGATCGCAGAAAGAGGGCCGGTGCCCAAGCCCTTCTGAAGGCAAAGGCCACCCTCCAGAAGGGCTGTTCGGTCATGGTCTTCCCCGAAGGGACCCGTTCGCGCGACAGCAGGATCCATGACTTCACGGAGGGTGCCTTCGCATTGGCGATCAAGGCGGGCGTTGCCGTCCTGCCGGTTGCCATCGACGGCTCGCACGATTGCCTGCCCAAGGGGGGTTGGAAATTCGGCGAGCCGAAGGACATCCACATCCGCGTCCTGGAACCGATCGAAACCGTTGGACTGAGTGGCAAGGATGTGGGGGACATTCGGGACCGGGTTCGCAAGGCCATCGTGGAGGAGGTGGCCGGACTCCGCGGCGTGCCCGTTGCGCTGGTCGACGCCACGATGGCCCACCCCGACGGATCCGGTCTACCCCAACAAGGGGCATAAGCCGGCATCAGGACCCGTTTCCCACAGGAGTCGGAACGTCGAAACCATGGGCCATCCATCGATTTTTAAGCTGCTCGAACGGGGAATCCCCTTGAACATCGCCCACCGAGGAGCGCGCTCCCTCGCCCCTGAAAACACCCTGGAAGCCGCAGAGCTGGCTTTTGCGGTCGGAGCCGACCTGTGGGAGATCGACGTCACGGTCACGCGGGACGGAGAACCGGTGGTCATTCACGATGAGACGCTCGAGCGCACATCCAATGCATCGGTCGTTTTTCCCCTGGCCCGGCCTTGGCGTGTCCACGATTTTACCTTGGAGGCCCTTCGCGGGCTGGATTTCGGATCCTGGTTCGTCGAGACGGATCCCTTTGGGCAGATTGCCGCGGGAGCCGTCCCGGCCTCTGCGTGCCGGCGCTTCAGGGGACTGAGGATCCCAACCCTCGAGGAAGCCCTTCTCGCGACACGGGAGGCCGGACGTGCCGTGAACATCGAGATCAAGGGCGGACATCGTGAGCGCTCCACGCCTTCGATCGTCGAACGAGTCGTCTCGCTGGTGCACCGACTGGAGATGACCGACCGGGTGATCGTCTCGTCCTTTCATCACGCACACTTGGAGCGGGTCCGGCATCTTTCCCCATCCATGCCGTGCGGAATGCTCACTCACCGAAGCATGTCGGGGGTTCGAGAGGCTATCGAAAGACTGGCCCCGGCTTTTTACCATCCCAGGATCACCGCCTGCCCCCCCCGAGAGATTCGCTCCCTGCGCCAAGACGGCTTCCATGTCCTTCCGTGGGTCGCCAATGACCATACAACCATGCGCAGGCTGCTCGAAAGCGGGGCAAGCGGCTTGTTCACCGACTTTCCCCAGGACCTCGCTGCCCTGCTTCGGAACAGGGTGCCCCTGTAAAGAAAGAGACGACATGATTCGCATCGTGATGCTGGCCGCGCTGCCCCAGGAGCATGCCTGTCTGCGCCGCCGGACCCCCCCGTGGGAGCGTGTGGGCCGCCGAGAGCGACCAGCTTACCGCAAGCGCTTGGCCGGGACCGAATATCTTCTGCTGGAGACCGGCATGGGGCGGCGAGGCATCGAACAAACCCTGGAGATCATGTGCAAGAACCCTCCCGACCTGATTGTCTCCTTGGGATTCGCCGGAAGTCTTGACCCGCACCTGTCCGTCGGGGCGCTCGGCTTGGGGGAGTCGTTCATCGGCCTTGCCGGGACAAATGCGGACGAAATGGAAGGCCCCCTGATCCGAGCACCGGCCGGTTCGACCCTGGCCCGTCATGCCTCCGCGTGGGGGCTCACACCCGTGCGGATCGCCACTGTGGAAAAGGTCCAGGACAAGGTGGCCCTGGCCGCCCGGCTGGGGGGACGGCTGACCCTCGTCGACATGGAATCCTATTTCGCGGCCAGGGCTGCGGCCGATCTTGGGAGTGCTTTCGTGTCCATGCGCTCCGTCAGCGACGGCCCAACGGACACGATCGACTTCGACGTGGCGGCCCTCAGTGATTCCGAGGGCCGCGTTCGGATCTCCCGGGTAGTGCGGCAAGCGGCCTGCTCCCCTACCCTGCTCCGGTCCCTGGCCGCCGCCTGGAAACGCGCCCGCCGCGCGGCCGACTCTCTCGCCAGGGCGGCACAATCGCTTCTCGCGCTTCCTGCGCAGGAGGTCGAGTCAATCGGCCGCGAACAACGGATCTCGATCGTTCCCTTGTCGGAGGGCGGAAGCCGGTGATCCGGGAAAATCCGCGAGATGGGCATCGAGATCCGATCGCTTTGCATGTGTGTGCTTGTAGTGGGTAAAAAGGACGCCGAGGAGCGTCGGAGTGGCCAGTATGAGGCACCCCGTTGTCCCGAGCAACCGTTCACCGATCCAGAACGTGACGGATAGATTGAAGGCGGCGATACCAAGATAGAGCGCCGGCCCGAGGAGGGCGATGTGCGGCAGGCGCGCATGCGCGCAAGGTACTCGGGGATCCAGGGATTTCACCCGATCCAGGGACTGAAGCGTTCCCACGAGGACGACCCCTACCAGCAGCCATCCCCCGAAGTTGCTCATGGGGATCCCAAAGTAGACTCCCGGACTCCGGTAACCATAGATTTGCCCAAGGAACCAGCGGTAGCCTTGCAGGGCGACCGGGTCGATGATGACGTCGAGGAGAACGAACAGGCAAGCGCCGAGGAGCCACACCCGCCTCGATCGCCTGATGGCGCGGGTTTCCAAGACGAAGGCGTTCCCCGGGGCAAAGACGACGGGGCTAAGCAGAAAGACCGCCAGATTGTAACTGCAGTAAGACAGGAAGACATAAGAGAGCGAATCCATGAAGGGCACGCCCAGAACCCACAGCTCCTGTCCGACCGTATCAGGGATGTAATAATAATCCCCGTAGGGAAATCCCACATGGATGGAAGAAAACTCCGAAATCCAGGCGAGGCCATACCCAAGGGGAAGATAGGCCAGCGTGCGCCGCCAGCCGATGTGTGCGCTCGCGGCGACAAGGTATACGGCGAGGAAAGCAAACACGTAAGGCCTTAGGAGCACAGTGCCCCAAAGCAGTTGCAGCCCCTCAAGCATGGACGTTCCAAAGAGCCATTCTCAGGAGGTCCTTTCCATTGAGCTCACGGACGACCGTCGGCTCGAATCCGCAATGAACCATGCACTGGGCACACCGCGGATCCTTGCCGGATACGTAGTAATCCCAGTCCGTATGTTCCATGAGTTGTTGGAAGGTCCCGTAGTGCGTGTCCGTGATGAGGTAGCAGGGAGACTTCCAGCCGCGCGGGTTTCGCGTCGGGTTGCCCCATGGCGTGCATTGGAGCACCCGGTCTCCCGTCAGGAATTCGAGATACAGGGGGTTGCTGATGAGAGGATACCGATGCTGCCACGTGACGATGCGCTTAAACTTTTCCATGATTTCCCGGCGGGACATGAACACATCGCGGATCACTTCCTCATAACTGAACCCGGGCGCCACCAGGATGCCGTCCACCCGCTCCGCCTTGAGCTGTCCAAACAGCACCTCCAGGTCGTCCACGTCGGTTTCCCGATACACGGTGGTGTTCGTGGTGACCCGAAACCCCCGGGCCTTGGCCGCCCTTACGCCCGACAGAGCCTTGCGGAATCCCCCCTCCCGACAGATGATCCGGTCATGAATCGACTCGGTCCCATCGAAATGGACGTTCCACGTGAACCGTGAGCTGGGAGAGAACCGTTCGAGAGCCTCTTCGAGCAAGATTCCGTTGGTGCAAAAGTAGATGTGCTTGCCGCGACCGAGCAGTTCCTTCACCAGATCCGCCACAGGCGTGTAGAGTAGCGGTTCGCCGCCGGTGATGGTGACCACGGGAGGGTTCGACTCCTCCACAGCCCGCAGGCATTCCTCGAGGGTCATCTCGCGGTTCATGGAATCGTGATATTCACGGATGCGGCCGCATCCAGAGCATGCCAGATTGCAGCGGTGGGTCGGCTCGAGCATCAGGACCAGCGGGAACCGCTCCCGCCGGGCAAGCTTCATCCGGGTCAAATAGACGGTCATCGACACGTAAAGACTCAGCGGAAAACGCATTCACCCCTCGTTCCGGATTGCCCGCAAGTCTTGGGAATCCACATAGCCGTTGGCGCGGAACCAGTCGACGGCCTCACGCAGCGCCACCCACACAGGTGTTTGCGGCAAGCCAAGCTCCCGGACCGCTTTGCCTGAATCAAAAAACATATGATGCCGGGCCATCCGGACCCCTTCCAGAGGAATCAACGGCTCTCGCCCAGTCACCCTTGAAAGAACCTCGCTCAATTGCGCGGCCACCCACACGGGCCCGAGCGGCACCCGCCATCGGGAGGCCCGAACCCCGGAGATCCGCTCCAGCATGAGGAAGATTTCCCCGAGGGTGAGGTTTTGATTTCCAAGGATGTACTTTTCACCGGTCCGTCCCCGATCCAGGGCCAGCAGGTGGCCTGCGGCGACATCTTTGACATGAACGAGGTTAAGACCGGTGTCGACGTAAGCGGGCATCCTCCGGCACAGGAAATCCACGATGATCTTTCCCGTGGGGGTGGGTTTGTAGTCGCCGGGGCCGACGGGGGTACTGGGATGGACAAAAACGATGTCCAGCCCTCTCGCGAGGAATGTCTCCGCCCGGCGCTCGGCCAGATACTTGGATCGCTTGTAATGCCCCACCATGTCAGAAAAATCACTTGGCGTCGTCTCATCCGCCGGAGTACCGTTGTCACGGATCCCCAGGGCCCCGACCGTACTCGTGTAAACGACTCGCTCCACGCCACCGGCGAGCGCCGCTTCGAGCACCGAAACCGTCCCGGTCACGTTGTTCGCGTACATTTCTTCTGGGTCTCTGACCCACAGCCGATAGTCCGCGGCGACGTGGAACACCACCTTCGAGCCGGCCACGGCGCGCCGCATGAAATCGATATCGCGGACATCCCCCACAAACCAGCGGACGCCGTCGAGGTCGCGAAACGGACTGCGGCTGGCGGCACGCCGCACCGCCGCGACTTCCCACCCCGCCCCCAGAAGGAGCCGCGTCAGGTGATGCCCAATGAACCCCGTCGCCCCCGTAACAAACGCAGTCGGCATGCCTGTACCTTCAAGACGGACCGTTAACCGCGAGAAAACGAAACCCTACATAACAGAAGTCTCGCGGGTCTGCAATGACCCGAGGGGGGGCAAAACCAGTCTCTGTGGAAAGCTCGCGGGATGGGTAGGGCAGGACTCGCCCCAAAACAAGAGACCCTTGAAAACCGTGAGCTCGGGCGGGGACCCCGCCCGAGCTCTGTGCACAACGGTCATGCAGAAGGTGCGGGGCTTATCCGGCCGCTTTCCGCATGTCTGTCTTTCGGCGATCCCTAACCGGTGAACGTCATGAAAGAATGCCAAGGGAGCGCTCTGCCAGGCCACACCCCAACCTCCCGCAGCAAAGCACTCCCCTGGACAGATCAGCGCCCCAAGGATCCTTGCCCCTAAGTTCCCGAACCGGCGCACTCCGCTATTGAGAGCTCACCTTCTCAGAAATCTTGGAACTCCTGATCGACGGACTGGGCGACCGGGACCCCAGCCTTTGCGCCGCCACGCTGCGGCAACCGTTCCGGTCCCGCGATCTTCGATGGGGTTTGGGTCCTGCCAGCACTGACGAGATCGGCTGTCCTGCGAACAGCCTTGACCAAGGGTGCCCGCATTGCCTCAGACATGTCGGTGGATTTCCCGCCTCGCAACCGCTTCTGGCCGATCAGCTTGGCCAAACCCGTCGTCAGCTGCTCCATCTCTAAGGTCTGTCCCTTCATTTCGCGGGAAACCGAGGCGGTCTCGTCAGCACTGGCGGCGTTCTGCTGCACCACCTTATCCAGCTGCTGCACGGCCAGATTCAGGTTCTCGATGCCCTGGGCCTGTTCGTTGGACGCAGCGGCGATTTCCTGGATCAACTCCCCGGATCGCGTCACCATGACCTCGACTTGCGAAAACTCCTGGTTCGTCTTCTCCACAAGGCCCGCTCCCGCGGCGACCTTCTTGACGGTTCCCTCAATGAGAACAGCGGTGTTCCGGGCGGATTCGGCCGCTCGCATCGCTAGATTTCGCACCTCATCGGCCACGACGGCAAAGCCCGCACCGGCTTCACCCGCCCTAGCCGCCTCAACCGCCGCGTTCAGGGCCAGCAAATTGGTTTGAAACGCGATCTCATCGATGGTCTTGATGATCTTTTGTGTCTCCTCGCTCGCCCGGGAGATTTCCAGCATGGACGCGGTCAATTCCTGCATGGATCCGTTAGCGCTCTTGACGATCCGGTTCGTGTCCTGCATCAGGTGGTTGGCCTGGCCGGCGTTGTCGGCGTTTTGACGGGTCATGGAGGAGAGTTCCTCGAGGGAGGAAGAGGTCTCCTCGATCGCCGCAGCTTGTTCCGAAGCCCCTTCCGCCAGACGCTGGCTTGCCGTGGCGATCTGGTCCGATGCCGCCCCGACCCGTTGGGCGTTCGCGTTGAGTCCGTCAATGGCCCGATGAATGGGCGATGCGGTGCTCCGAGCGACAAACCACGAGAACAACAAACTCACGAGGGCGAGAAGGCCGATCACCGCACCGAACACCATCCTGACACCCGTCAACTCGCTGACGATATCGTCCACGTAGACACCGGACCCGATCACCCAGCCCCACGGCTCGAACAGTTTCACGTAAGACACTTTCGGTAAAGGCGTTTTGTCCGACCCCCTAGGCCACATGTAATTCACGAAGCCGCCGCCCTTTTCCTTGCACACACTGACCATGTCCATGAACAGGCGCTTTCCGGTCGGGTCCGTGTTTTCGCCGAGCGGCTTCCCATCGAGCTCCGGCTTGAAGGGATGCATGACCATTCGCGGCTCCATGTCGTTGATCCAGAAGTACTCCTGGCCGCTGTAGCGCAGCCCTTTGATGCGCAGCGCCGCCCTCTTGCGGGCATCCTCGGCGGTGAGCTCCCCGCTCTTGATCCGACCGTCGTATTCTGTCAGGAGGCTATGGGAGATCTCGACGACGTTTTGCAGCATCGCCCGCTTGTCCCGATAGATGCGCTCCTCGGTCTTGAAATACACCCAGACAAGCACCAGCGAAAACATGACCACACCCCAGATCCCGACCAGCATCAATTTTGTGGATAATTTGAAGCGATTGAACATGACGTCCTCCCCTACTCCAGTTCGTTCCAGCGAGATCCCGCCGGCGGATCTCGGAGACGACTCAGGCTCACCACCCGTCAAGACGGACCCTCGTGAGGGTCCCCGTGGCGGCGGTTTTGCCAATACCGCTCTCCTAAGAGCAATTCACAATTGGAATGGGATGATGGATGAGATCGATCGGCAACGATGAGACAGAAAACCTAATGAATGCGGACAGGCTCTTGCTTCGACCCGGAATCCGGCTGTTTGTCCAGGTCGACGCATCGCACGGTATCATGAATCCACGCCCCCACAGCACTTCGCTGATAAGCAATTTTTATGCCGAAGTACGGGGTGTTAGGGAGAAACGGTGCGGCGAGGTCGGGAAGATGTCTCAGGAGGTCGTCTCGCTGGATACCGAGGTTTCGACCTTCAGGCGGTACTTGTCCATCTTGGCGAGAAGGGTGGG
>CAZGQL010000004.1:1969-20006 GCA_964527905.1 uncultured Syntrophobacteraceae bacterium | reverse complement strand
CCCAGGAGCCGGGCGGCTCGCGATCGGTTGCCCGCCGTGAGGTTCAGCGCTTCGCTGATGAGGATGGCGGCGAACCGATCCATGTAAGTATCAAAAAGGTTTTCCGACTTCTCGGTTTGAAACCCCTTGCGGACCCATTGCCGGATCATTTCGTTGGAGGCGATGGCTTCGGCGCTCTTGGGAAACAGGTCCTCTCCGATTGCGCGGCTGATGTCGTCGGTCCCGATGGGGCAACCACGACTGAAGATCAGTGCTTTTTGGAGCGTGTTGGCCAGCTCGCGCACGTTGCCCGGCCAGGGATGTTGGGTCAGCATGGCCTTGGCCATTTCTGTGATGCCGGGGTTTTCGATTTCCATCTCCCGCGCGTAACGGGCCAGAAAATAATCCGTCAGGAGCCCTATGTCTCCTGGGCGCTCCCGCAGGGGGGGCAGCCAGATGGTCACGACCTTGAGGCGATAGTAAAGGTCCTCACGAAACAATCCGCCGCTGATGGCCCCCTCGAGGTCCCGGTTGGTCGCCGCGATGATCCGGACATCCACGGCGATGGATTCACGCCCGCCCAACCGTTGGATACTCTTTTCCTGGAGCAGTCTCAAGATCTTGGACTGGATTCCGAACGGCATGTCCCCGATTTCATCCAGGAGGACGGTCCCCCCACCCGCCTGTTCGATGCGTCCCACACGGCGACTGACCGCCCCGGTGAACGCGCCTTTTTCGTACCCGAACAGCTCGCTTTCCAGCAGCGTTTCGGGAATGGCGACGCAGTTGATCACCAGGAATGGTTTATCGGCCCGCTGACTGTGTTGGTAGATTGCCCGGGCCACCAATTCCTTCCCCGTCCCCGATTCGCCCCGAATCAGCACCGTCGCGTCCGTCGAAGCCACCCTCCCGATGGCCTTGTAGACCTCCTGCATCGGCTTGCTGCGCCCGATGATGGCCTCGACGAGCTCCGGTGCTCCGGCATCAGCCCCTTCCTCATCCATGGCAACCCGCGAGCGCATGAATCGTCCGGCCTCGATGGCCTGGTTGATCAACGCGAGGATGTCGGGAATGTCGAAAGGTTTGAGCACGTAGTCGAAGGCCCCCATCTTGGTGGCCTCAATGGCGGTTTCCGTACTGCTGTATGCGGTCATGATGATGACGGGAAGTTTGGGCTGCAAGACCCGAATCCGTTGAAAGGCCTCGAGTCCGCTCATCCCCGGCAGACGCACATCCAGAATCAGAAGGTCAAACCGATGGGTCCGGATCTGGACGATGCCCGATTCGGCCGTCGAAGCGACCCGGACCCGATGCCCCTCCTGCACGAGGAGCTTCTCGAAGCTCTGTCTCAGCTGGGGATCGTCATCGACGATCAGGATCGAAGCCACGCCCCCCCCTCGGCCTTACAAGGCAAGGTGATGATGAAGGTCGCCCCCTTGCCCTCCTTGGAACGCAGACTAAGACAGCCGTGATGGTCCTCCACGATTCGCGCCGCAATGCTCAATCCCAAACCCGTGCCTTCCTCCTTGGTACTGAAGAAGGGCTGAAATACTTTTTCCTTGATGGCATCGGGAACGCCAGGCCCATTGTCGCTCACCCGAATCACCACGACGTGGCCCATGGGGTCCGTCCTCCCCTCCTCCTCGCGAATCAGGATCCTGCCGCCTTCCCCCGTAGCGTCGCAGGCGTTGACGAGGAGATTCACCAGCACTTCCTTGAGTTGCTCGGGATCCCCCTCGATGTCTGGAAGCCGCCGCTGGCGGTACAGCTCGACTTCCACGCCGTACGACTCCAGGCGGTGTCGCAGCAGTTGGACGGCCATGTCCACGACGTCGGACGGGTTCACGGTCTGAATCTTCAATTTCGGTCGCCGGGAGAATTCCAGGAAGTTGCGAACGATGGTGTCGAGGTGCCGTATTTCCTCGGAGATCACCTCCATGTCCTCTTTTTCTGTCGGAGTCAGCCGCAGGGAGCGCTCGAGGGAGAAGAGCCGCATTTTCACCGAGGTCAAGGGGTTACGGATGCTATGGGCGACACCGGCCGCGAGCTTTCCCACCATGGCCAGCTTTTCCGACTGAACCAGATGTTCACGGCTCTGCTGCAGCTCCGTTTGGGTCTGATCCACATCCTCGATGAGACTGCGGACCCGCTGACCGATGGCCTTCACCTCGTCGTGCACGGGTCCCTCCGAAAGGGATGGATCCGTCTCCATAGCCATGCGCCTCAGGGGGCCCAGGACTTGGCGCAGCAGGATGTAAACCAGGAGCCCCCCGAGCAGCAAAGCCCCCACGATCCCGGCGATGGAGAGGGTCTGCAGGGCACGTACCTCTTCCGTAAGATCCCGGCGAACCGAGGCGATCCCCGCCCGGTGCAAGTCCTTGTACCGCAGACACAAGTCGTGGATGGCCATGAACTGCTGGCGCAGTCCCTGGTACAGAGCGAATCCATCATCCCGATCCCCGCCCCGATAGCGTTCGATAACGCCCTCCCGCGCGTGGCAGTAACGGATATAGCGGCTCTCGATCTCGTTGAGCACCTCCCTCTGTTCTCCGGTCGCAGCCGTCTCCCGGGCTCGCTTCAACCAGCCTTCGAAGCGACCGTGATGTTCCTCCAATGATCGAATCCATGTCCCATCGCCGTCCAGGAAGTAATGCACGAGAACGCCGTCTTGCATGCTGAGGGCGGATTCAAGCTCCTGGGCCGCCTCGAGGGCCACCAGGTTGCCGTCCATCACGGAAGCGAACAGGCCGCCGATGCGGTGAACCGTGACGAGGGTGACCAGGGCACCGATCAAGGTGATTCCGACGAGGATGACCACACACAGGAGGATGCGGGCCCTCAAAGGGAGCGGCGTCCATTTCACAGTGACTCTGAACCTCTCTCCAGACAGTCGGGGTGGCTCAAGACAGACCGAACAAGCGTGCGGCATTCTCACCGCAGATGGCGTTCCGTTCCTCCAACGTGAGGCCGGCCTCCTCCATCTCACGCCAATAACGGCTGGGGGGAAGCAGCGGATAGTCACTCCCGAACAAGATCTTGCCGGCCGGCAATGCCCCTGCTAGGACTCGGTAGATGCTCGGCTGGTAGACGAACGGAGAGGCCGCCGTGTCGTAATATACCGTAGAGAGGACCTCCGGGGCTTCCCGTTTGAGCAGCTCGTAAAAACAGAGGCCCCCGCCCCAGTGAGCGAGGATCAAAGGAATTCCCGCGGCCAGGCGCACCAGTTCGTAGTAGAAATCCAGACCGAACGGAGCCTTGCCGGGGTATTGGTGTCCAACCGCCTCGTTCGCGTGGATCAGCAGCATGGATCGATTCCCGCGACAGCAGGCGATGAGCTCCCCATACGCATCGAGGGCCCGTCCGGGATCGCACGATTCGTAGACGGCGAGCTCTCCCAATCCTCTCGCGCCGTTGGCTAGGCACCGTTCCGCTTCCCGAACGGCCCCCGGGATCAGGGGGTTCACACACCCAAAGGGGATGAGTCTGGGCGCATATCGGAGTGCCGCCTCCAGCACCACGTCATTGTGGAGGGTCGTCCGCTCCGGGGACACCCACGGGAAGCCGAAGACAACCGCACGGTCGACACCCTCGCGGTCCATCACCTCCAACAACCCCTCGGCGGTCGTCAGCCGGGCCTTGGGGGACCCGTAGAGCATTCGAAAGACCGGTTCTTCAGCGAAGAACTTTGCGCGATCCGACACCATGTCCCTTGGAAA
Source organism: uncultured Syntrophobacteraceae bacterium (assembly GCA_964527905.1). Taxonomy (GTDB): domain Bacteria; phylum Desulfobacterota; class Syntrophobacteria; order Syntrophobacterales; family Syntrophobacteraceae; genus CALBZH01. Next base: position 16,311 of record CAZGQL010000004.1, on the reverse strand, counting down.
AATGTGCGTGTGCACGTCGATACGCATGATGGAATCCCCTTGCCCATTCGAGAGTCAGCCCCGTCTTGATTCGCGGGAATAATATCGCGCATGTGAACCTGCGCAACGAAAATCAACTCAAACCGCGAACACGCAGGTTGCGCCGCTTGATCCGCTTCGGACTTGAGGACGAACGCCGATTGCAGTAATCTCCTGAAACGAAATCCAACCAATGAAATGCACGTGCAGCGCCGCATCTGCGCTCACCATCCGTTTCATCACCGGCCTTCATGGGAGACCCGACATGCCCCTGCACCCGTTAGCTGGAAAGCCCGCTCCCCGGTCCATCCTGGTGAATGTCCCCCGACTCGTCAGCGCCTACTACCGCGAGCACCCGGACGTGGCCGTCGCTGGAGAGCGCGTCGTCTTTGGAACCTCGGGACATCGAGGGTCCTCGCTCAAGTCCAGTTTTAACGAGGACCACATTCTGGCCATCACTCAATCGATCTGTGACTACCGGTTGAGGGCCTCTATCACGGGCCCACTGTTCTTGGGGATGGACACTCACGCCCTCTCCGAGCCCAGTTTCGCCACGGCCCTCGAGGTGTTGGCGGCAAACGGGATCGAGGTCATGATCCAGCAAGGTCAGGGCTACACGCCGACTCCGGCAATCTCCCACGCCATCTTGCGCTATAACCGGGGCCGCACGACCGGTCTGGCGGACGGCATCGCCATCACCCCCTCCCACAACCCGCCCGAAGACGGCGGATTCAAGTACAACCCTCCGCATGGGGGACCGGCCGACACTTCGACCACCGACTGGATCGAAGCCCGCGCCAACGAACTGCTTCGTGCGTTGAACCGAGACGTCAAGCGCATGACCTTCGGTCGGGCCATGGCAGCCTCCACGACCCATGCCATCGATTACGTCATGCCGTATGTGGAAGAGCTTCAGGAGGTGGTCGACATGGAAGCCATCCGGGTCTCCGGGATCCGCATCGGCGTCGACCCCATGGGCGGGGCCGCCATCGGGTTCTGGGAGCCCATCGCCGAGCGCTACCGTCTCCGGCTCGAGATCGTGAACCCGGTCATCGATCCCACCTTTTCCTTCATGACCGTCGATAAGGACGGAAAAATCCGCATGGACTGCTCCTCCCCATACGCAATGGCGAGCCTCATCGATCTCAGGGACCGGTTCGACGTCGCATTCGGAAACGACACCGACTGCGACCGTCACGGAATCGTCACGCCCAGTTCGGGTCTGATGAATCCAAATCATTACATGGCCGTCGCCATTGCCTACCTTTTTGCGAATCGACCCGGTTGGCGACCCGATGCGGCCGTGGGCAAGACCTTGGTCAGCAGCGGCATGATCGACCGAGTGGCCCGCGACTTGGGCCGACGGCTTGCCGAGGTTCCCGTCGGGTTCAAATATTTTGTGGATGGCCTCATCGATGGATCGTACGGCTTTGGGGGTGAAGAGAGTGCCGGCGCATCGTTTCTCCGCATGGACGGGACGGTCTGGACAACGGACAAGGACGGGATCATTCTGGACTTCCTGGCGGCCGAAATCACAGCCCGAACCGGGCGAGATCCTGGAGAGCACTATCGGGCCCTGACCGAGCGCTTCGGATCGCCGGTATACGAGCGCATGGATGCGCCGGTCTCACCCGAGCAGAAGGCCATCCTGAAGCAGCTGTCCCCCGAGCAGGTGACGGCCACCACCTTGGCGGGCGAGCCGATCCTGGAGAAGCTCACCCACGCGCCCGGCAACGGGGCACCCATCGGAGGTCTCAAGGTGGTCGCGGAAAACGGCTGGTTCGCAGCACGTCCTTCCGGAACCGAGGACATTTACAAGATCTACGCCGAGAGCTTCAAGGGCCCGGAGCACCTGCGCCGGATCCAGGAGGAGGCCCAGAAGATCGTGACCCGCGCGCTGCAGTCGATGTGAGCTCCATCCGTCGGCCCCCTCCATGGGCATGATCGTCTCAAGGAATCGCCCTAACCAAAGGCTGCTGCAAGACCTCCCAATCCCGTCCCCCCTGCAGAGACGGGAGCCTGGAAGTCATCGAAATACTGGATCCTTGTCTGCGCGGTGAGGACGGCGTGAGCTCGATGCGAGCGATGCAACAGCCTCACAAGCAGGCGCCAATCGAGCCGGTACGACCCCTGCCGCACCACAAATCCTTGATTGGCGCCGTAGGACAATACTGTTGATCGTGCGCTGTAGGGACGTTCCCGCCATGAATGGAAGTCCGGTTTCCAAGCGGTCCTGTGGCCTCCGCCTTCGCAAGGGTGACGTGAACTCATTGGCAACAGGGATAATCCCCGCCCAAACCCTTCCGATTCACACGCCACCGCTTTCTTGACGATCACCTCTGGGAACCCTGCCCCCCCAACACGCACGGTTCTTGCACCCTCCTTTCGCCACGACAGATCACTTCATCCCTCAACTCATGACGCCGGGACGGATCGGCAGGAGCACGCTCATGCCCGAGGCCTTCGACCTCAGGAGAATGCTGGAAGAAATCGTCGAAGACGAGAAAATCAGCACTTCCAAACGCAAGAAAATCTCCCAGGCCGACATCCGGCGCATGCTCAAGGAGCGGAACCGCTCCTCCGGCGGCAGTTCCCAAACCGAACCCACCACGGGGACGAACGTTCCTCATCCCGGGACGGCTTCGCCAGACTCCGAAACCGCAAAGGGTTCTCCTCTCACCGATGGGTCCGCCTTCGTTGCGTCGGGACTTGTCGTGGCGGATGCCATGGGGCCCCGCGTTCCTGAGGCACAGCCTGCCGCTTTCCTGAGCTCGCCAATACTCGGAATCACGGATAGCCGCAGTCCCCAGTCTCTCATTCCGCCCAGGATCGTTCGTCAGGTTCGCGCGATTCCGCTTCGGGTGGACGGTAGAATTCTCTATGTGGGAATGGAGGACCCGAACGCAACCCAGGTGATCCAAGACCTTGAGCTTCTCACCGGAATGCGGGTGGAGCCCGTCGCCCTGACGCCAAACCAGCTGCGGAAAGCCCTCTCCTCCGTGAGTTCGAACGGGGGGACGGCCATGGCCTTGGGAGCAACCGGAGATTCAAACCCTGACCCGACCGGGATTCGCAAGGCTCTCGAAATCCTCCGGGACTCCAAAGGCTTCGACCTCCTGCTGACCGCGGGAAGCCCACCCGCCTTGAAGACCCACCAGGGACTCGAACCCACCGGTTTGCCGCCTGTCTCATCCGAACAGTGCGTTCAGTGCGCCAAGGCGATTTTGACCGAATGGCAATGGGAGACCCTGTTGCAACGTCATGCTGTTGACGTCGCCGTCGAGATTGAGGCCATCGGGCGTTTCCGCGTGAGCGCGTATCGCCAGCGCGACTCCATCTCACTGGCCATCCGAAAAATCCCTGCGATCACCCCCTCCCTGAGGGAGCTGCAAATCCCGGTTTCGCTTGATTCCATAGCCCAGAAACCCCACGGACTGGCCATCTTTGCCTCACCTGCGGCCCAAGGCAAGACCACGACGATGAACGCGATCCTCCACAGCATCAACGCCTCCTTGGAGCGTAATATCATCACCTTCGAGGATCCGGTGGAGGTCATCCACGCCCCGATCCGCAGCACCATCAGCCAGCGTGAGATCGGACGAGACGTTGCGTCCTTTTCGGAGGGTTTGAAACATGTGGGTCGTCAAGCACCCGACGTCGTGGCGATTGGAGACATATACGACGCCAAAACCTTCCGGCTTGCCCTCGATGCTGCCGGAGCGGGCCACTTGGTGCTCTGTACCCTGCGCGCCTTCAACACGACCAGCGCCCTCGACAACATGATCCAACAGTTCCCGTATCACTTGCAGGCGCATATTCGCAGGCAACTCACCGAATCCCTGCTCCTTGTCTTTTCCCAGAGGTTGGTTCCGACTGTTGATGGACAGTCCTTGATCGTGCTCCATGAGACGCTGTTCAACAGCCCACGGATCAGGGACCTGCTTCGTGAAGGCCAACTCTCACTGCTCAGGACCCAATTGCACCAGGGGGAGGAGGATTTCGTACCGATGGATTTCTGCTTGAAGAACTTGCTCCACGAGGGCCGGATCGCGGTTCAGGACGGGGCATTCCTGGCCGAGAACCCTGCCTTCGTGCTGGGCGCCGACGTCCACTCTCCTTACTGAACATGCCGAGGTTCACATCGCATGCCGTTGATCCCGCACATCAATCTTGACTACTCGCGACCCGTCAAGCTTGCCGAAGAAGTTTACTGGGTCGGCTTTCATGAGATCCAGAACCAGACCCCCACGAATCCCTACTTGGTGGTGGACGGCGGTGAGGCGGTATTGCTCGACGGCGGCAGTCGATCCGCGTTCCCCAATGTCATGATGAAAATTCTCCAGACGGGGATCGCCCCTTCCTCCATCGTCGCGCTCATCTACCAGAACTACGACCCCAGACTCTGCGGCAGTATGCCGCATCTGGAGAGCATCATCGACCGGCGGGACCTCAAGGTCATCTCCGACAAGGCCAACCACAGGTTCATCGAGCACTATTCCGTGAGCGCGTCGTTCTTGTCACTCCAGGACGTTGATTTCTCGTTCCGGTTCACGTCCGGACGGACTCTCCGATTCATCAAGACCCCGTATGCGCACACCGCCGGAAGCTTCATCACCTTCGACGAGAAGACGGGCATTTTGTTCACGAGCGATCTTTTCAGCGGGTATGCCTCCGAGAAAGAGCTTTTCTTACATCTCGGCCAGAGCTGCCGTAACTGCCCAACCCCGGGAGACCTCGAACGCTGTCCGCTGGGCAGAGTCTTGTGCCCCATCGACGGCATTCTGACTTTCCATCGGGAAATCATGACCTCCGAGCGCGCCATCAGGCTGGCGCTTGAAGGCATCTCCAGGGTCCCCTTCACGGTCATTGCACCGCACCACGGGCAGATCATCCACGAACCGGAGGACGTGATTCATCTCTGTGAGCGGCTTGCGACGCTGCGGGGGGTCGGCATCGACGGAATCAGTGGGGACCGCCCGTTCGCCGAACTGGGAAACATCACCCCCATCATCGAACGACTGGGAGCCCTATGAAGGTCAACGAACTGGTCGCGACCTATTTCAATGATGAGCGTCTCCGGGAATCGCAGGTGCGGCGACTGCTCACCCGTCTGGTGGACTACTGGGCCACCGAGAAGGATTATGAGCTTAAGCACGAGCTGCTGATGCAGCTGGTTCTGCGTTACGCGGCTCTGGAGCGCGAGCTCGTTAAGCTCAACCAATTGAAAAACCGGTTTCTGGGACTGGCAGCCCATGATTTGAGAAACCCGCTCGCATCCATCCGGGGTCTCGCGGAAGTGCTCCTAGGCGATGACAGTCAACCCCTGACCCCCATGCAGCGCGAATGGATCGCAACGATCCACAGTGCGAGCGATGGCATGCTCGCCCTCGTCAACGACATCCTCGACCTGGCGGCCATCGAGAGCGGCAAGCTGCAGTTGCAGTTCCAACCCTCGAACCTCCGGTCCCTGACAGAAGAGCGTATCCGAGTGAACCGAGTTCTAGCAAGGGAGAAGCGAATCGCCCTTGAGGAGTCCCTATGCGACCTCCCGCCGATCCCGATCGATCCCAACCGAATCGCCCAGGTGATCGACAATCTCCTTGGCAACGCCATCAAATACTCTCCGCTGGATTCGAGTGTCTCCATTGCCCTGACTCGAAGCAACGGAACGGCCGTCTTGAGCGTCAGGGATCAGGGTCCCGGGATTTCGGAAGAGGATCAGGTCAAACTGTTCGACGAATTCGAGAGGCTTTCGGCCCGTCCGACCGGCGGCGAGAAATCCACCGGTCTGGGGTTATCCATCGCGAAACAGATTGTCGAGGCGCATCGCGGAGCGATGCACATTGAGAGCAAGGTTGGAGCGGGCACAACATTCAGTTTCAGCCTGCCGATGGAGGGGTGAGGTGTCAACGGACAAACGCGCCCGCATTATCGTAGCGGACGATGAATTGCACTGCAGAACGCTCCTGAAGGCCATCTTGGGCTCAATGGGTTGCGAGGTGGTCGCCGAAGCCCGATCGGGCGAGGAAGTTCTGGGCCTTTACCGGCAGCACCGTCCGAACATGCTGCTGCTGGATGTCAATATGCCCGTGAAGACGGGGGATGAAGTCTTAGGGGAAGTCCTCTCGGAGTTTCCCGATGCGCTGGTCATCATGCTGACCTCAGTCACGGACATGGAGAGCATCGAACGGTGCATCGCCCTGGGGGCGGCCAATTACATCCGCAAGGATACGCCCGTTGCCGAGATCAAGGCGTTGATCAAGGAAACCTGGGCCGAGCACATGCGCACCCGAAAAGAGGCGGCGGCGTAGGCCATGCTCAAGAATCCACGATTCATCGAGCTCTTGAATCAGGCAGGCGTCCTTACGACGGAAAATGCCCGCAGGCTCCTCAGACGCTACCACGAGGACGCGTTCGCGGTGCTCATGCACCTGGTGCGACTGCATCCTCATCGGAGGACCGAATTGGGGCGGTTGTGGGGGGACTCCATCGGGGTGGCGTATGTAGATCCGGGCAAGTCGCTCTTCCAGCGCGCCATCGTACAGCTGCTCCCCGAGGATTTCGCGCGGCGCAACCATTTCATCCTGCTGTACAAATTCGGTGATGCAGTCACGGCGGCGACATCGGAACCAACCGACCGGTTTATCCTGGACGAAGCCGTCAAACTGGTCGGTATGCCCATCAGCACGGTCTTTTCCTTTCCCGACGACATCGAAGCCGCAGTCGAGATTGAGTACAAGTCCGAGGCCCAGCTGCGCGCGCTTTCCAACAAGATCGTCACGGACTCTGTGGTGATCGAGGACATCAGCGAACTCACCCGGGACGAGCTCCAAAAGATCGCCGGCTCTCAAGCCGTGATCGAGTTCGTCCAAGGATTGTTGCTGCTCGGGGTGCGGGAAGGGGCCAGCGACATCCATATCGAGCCCGGGCGCGACAAGGTACGCATCCGTTTTCGGATCGACGGCGTCCTCCAGGACAAGAGCACCCTCGAATCCTCCCTCCTGCCTCCCCTGGTCTCCCGTCTCAAGATCCTCGCCGATCTCAACATCACGGAAAAGCGGCGCCCCCAGGACGGACGCATCGGTCTCCAACTGCCCAACCGGACCATCGACTTCCGGTTTTCCAGCATCCCAACCGTATACGGGGAAAAGGTCGTCCTGCGGGTGCTGGGCCGCACTGACCTCGGGGACGTACCGGATCTGACGGAACTGGGGCTTTCCAAGGTCAACCTCGATGCCATCAAGAAGGCGGCGGAATTGCCCTACGGCATTTTTTTTGTCACCGGCCCCACTGGTTCGGGCAAGACCACCACACTGTTTTCCATGCTGAAGCATCTCAACCGTCCGGACGTCAACATCACGACCATCGAGGACCCGGTCGAGTACCGCTTGGCTGGAATCAGCCAGGTACAGATCAACCCTTCCGCGGATCTGATATTTCCAACCGCTCTCAAGGCCTTTCTCCGTCAGGATCCCGACGTGATCCTGGTGGGGGAGGTCCGCGACCTGGAAACCGCCGAGATCGCCTGTCGCGCCGCCCTGACGGGTCATCTGGTCCTGGCCACCCTGCACGCCAACAACGCGGTCCAAGCCGTGACCCGCCTCACGGACATGGGAGTCCCCACCTTCATTGTGGCCCCCGCGCTGGTCGGCGTCATGGCCCAACGCCTGGTTCGCAAGATCTGCGAGCACTGCCGTGAGAAATACGTGGCCCCGCCCGATGTTCTCAGACGCGTCCTGGCATGGGACGGCTCTCGGGTTTCCTTCTACCGGGGCGCGGGCTGCGAGCAATGCAACGACACCGGCTATTCCGGGCGCATGGCCATCCATGAAATCATCCTCGTCAACGACGAAATGCGCCGGCTCCTGGCACGGGACGCCTCCGTGGTCGACATCGCCCGTTGCGCACGGCAGACATCCTTTCAAACCATGCGTTATGACGGGCTCAAGAAGGTGCTCCGGGGGCTGACCACGATCGAGGAAATCGAGCGGGTAACTGTGGCCGACGAAGAAATCGCGGAACCCGCACTGTCTTGACCGTTCAGCGAGATCCATATTCCCGGACGGCTGCGCCTCCCGCGGCCGCCCGCCGGACCTTGCACCCCAAGATCGCCCCATTGACAAAACCACTCCTTATGGGTAACGTCCCCGCCACCATGGCTGGATTCCCCTGCCAAGCGGCCACATGGAGTCCTCCACATGATCATGCTGATCAGTCTATGGGTCCTCTGCGGCGTCATAGCGGTCATGAAAGCCAACGCCAGGGGGGAGCGCGATTTGAAGCTCCTTCTGCTTTGCAGTATCGGCGGACCGATCGGGCTCGTTTATATGCTCACACGGCCGAAAAAACCCAAGGTGTTCTGCCCCTACTGCAATGAATACGTCGACACGATTGGAGACGCGTGTTTCTTGTGCGGTCTGAATCTCAAAGACATCGATTCGAGCCCCTCCGGGATCCAGAGCAAGCAGTGCCCGAAATGCCAAGGCCGAAACGTCCACGATGCTTTCATTGAAAACGGATCCTGGGGCAAGTGGTGCCCGGACTGCAAGATGTCCATCAAGAAAATCCGCGGATCCATTCGGTAACGTGCATCACGGCCACACCTTGAATCCCCGTACAAAGACGCATTTCGGCCTCTTCAGGGCGTCCGGGAGCCCGGTGGGGTCGCCCGGTACGGCAAGAAAAGTGGCGGGCATCCCTTTTTTCAGTTGTCCCAGCTCACTTTTCATTCCCAGCAGTCGCGCTCCTTCCAGCGAGGCGCACTGGACGGCTTCCTCGAGACTGAATCCGCATTCGATGAATGTCCGGATCTCCTCGATCACGGCCTCACCGTGGTTCACCCCCAAGCTGCCACTGTCGGTTCCCACGGCCATCGGGACCCCCCATTGGCGGGCAAGGGCCATTTGCTCCAACTGGTGTTCAAAGACCCTCGCCGCCATGTCCGCCTCTAGACTGCCCCTTGGGAGATGCTCCCTGTAGGCTTTCATGGTGACGGCGGTGGGGACCCACGTGACCTGGAGCTCGGCCATGCGCTCGATGTTTTCCCGACCCATGAAAAAACCGTGCTCGATGGACGTGCACCCACCGTCCACCGCATGTCGGACCGGAGCTCGCCCATTGGCGTGGACCATGGTCTTGAGTCCGAGCCGTCGCGCGGCCAGCAGTGCCTCGGAAAGCTCCTGCTCCGAGAACTGGGGAGGCGTCTCCCTGCCGAATTCCTTCAAACTGTTCAGACCTGCGTTGACGATTTTCACGTGGTCGCAGATGCGCCCCTTCCTTGCGATGGCTTGAGCCAGCGTGAGGCCATCGGCAGGTGGCCGCCCGATGAGGCGGCCATATCGCCCCCTCGCCCGCCAGGCTTTTCCTGAAGCCTTCACGGCGACCGGAACACCGCAAGCGGACCATTCTTGATCCCGAAACCGCAGGACATGACCGGATGCATCCCCCCCGTCGCGCACCAACACAACGCCGTGGCGCAACTGCTCCTTCAAATGGCGGCGAATCACGGTCTTCGCATCGTCGAACGAAAAGGAAAGCTGCGTTCGGCGTATGCCCTCGTCATCCGTTCCCGAGAGAGTGAGGTGGACATGGCAATCCACGAGCCCGGGAAGGAGAGTGCAATCCCTCAGGTCTAGAAGGGGACCTGACAGGGATCCCATCTCCTCTGGTTTGACTCGGCGGATGGATGCGATTCTGCCGTCCAGGATCTGCATCAGCGAACTCTGCCGCGTCGGCCCCCCGGTGCCGTCGATGAGCCAGCCCGCCAGCACCATCCTCTCATCCACGTCTCCCATGACCGTGCCTCCTCTGGATTGTAACGTCGCTCCCAACCCACGCGCCGTCAAACGAAGGCGCACCATGGCACAAGCCCCAAACGAGGGCAAGCGCAAAGCGCTCCTTATAGCCAGGGACCGCATCGACGTCGAGCTCCATTTTCCTATGCTCCGAGCGAATCGCCGCCCACGACGGCCGGTGCTTGACGGATGGCTCGAGACCCAATAGATTCTTGCCCGTTTTGTTTGATCACGGAACTGTCTTCCGGGGGCGTTCCCCGGTATTTCGGAAGCTGTTTCAGAACTTGCGCGCCCCTCAAACTCAGTCGTTCCCGTGCTGGCGGGAGTCTAGTTTTTGCGATTACTCTCGGATCCCAGTCTCCGCGGAAGCGACGAGATTTGAATGCCTCGCAACAGCTTCGACCGCCGAATCCCCTTGTGCTGAAACGCCTCCGTCGGGTTTCCGAGGAATGAACATGGAGCAGGTTTTCATTTGGTCCGAAACGCAACTGAATACACTCCTTGCCTCGCCGCTCCCACAAGCCCAGTCATGGGCCGTGGCACGTCTGTTCATGCTCTATCCCGACTCGGCCGAGGCCCGAAGTCCGGCCCTCCTCCAATCGAAATCTGAGTCCCTCGTACTGGCCGTGCTGCGTCACATGGGCCCCAAGCCCCGTCCGGAATCCTTTCCGACCCTGAAGGCACTCTACGATTCGGAACATCCCGAAATCCGGACCCAGGTGCTGCAGCTGTGTGGCACCTGGCGGGTGCAGGAAGCCCTCGACTGGGTTCGGGATCGCATCCTCGCCGCGGCCCGATTCAGCTCGGAAGAGATTGCCGCCATGATCCGGCTGCTGGGGCTGCTACGCGACGGTCGGGCTTACGAACTGCTCAAGGGGACCGAAAACGCGATTCGGGAGGAGCGTTCCTGGAAATGGCAGGTTTTTTACGCGGCGCTGCTTCGTCATGGTAAACCCGAGGATCTCGTCACGTTGATTGACTGCTCCCTCAACCCCGAAGAGCCCGATTCGATTCGGTCGGCCGCCCTCGAAATCCTGTTTGACGTCGTCGACCCGACCCTGAATCCGACCGACGTTCTGTACGGGAACCACCCTGCCGTTCGGGAGCACCTTCTCGGACGCCTCCAATACCTGGACGAGGTCACGAGGGACAAACCCTCGCCCGCATCCGGCCACCCTGTGTTCCATGAGCTGGCCCGTTTGATCGGAGGACTCAAAACGGGGGAACAGGCCCTCCCCCCGAGCGCCTTCGAGTCCCTGGCCGCGGCTCATACCCCGATGCCCGGCCTGGCCGCCGAGCTCTTTTCCCAGTCCCTCGGAATCCTCCAGCAGGGCTCAAGGTCCGACGAGCAGGTCTTCCCATTGCAGGTGCTCACCCTTTCCGCTTTCATCCGAAGCCTCTTTGACCACTGCCTGCCGCTCCCCGGTCCGAACGCCCCCTGGGAGGAGCGCGTCGACTATGTGCTGCGTTATCCTACCCATTGGGAACCCTTGGATCTTCCTTGGCAGGACGCTATCGGGACCGCCCCCCGGGAAGCGCTCATCGACAAGCTCATCGCCTGCATTCAGCTGGATCAAGCCCCGTGGATCACCCTGCACGCGATCGAAATGCTGGGAAGCCTAAAGGCTCCTCGCGGGCAGGCTCCCATTCTCGCCCTGCTTCAACGGGGCATGGGGCCAACCCTGCGGGACGCCGCCCTCGACGCTCTCAAACGAATGGGCCCTCCCATCGTGGACGAGCTGCTTCCTTTGCTCGATTCCTCCGATGGCCCCATCCGCGACGTCGCGCTGGAACTGCTCGCCCCCCTGCCTCTCCCGCGGGTGGTCGATGCGCTGTCCGCTCGAATGCCTGTTTTGCTGGAGCATAACCGCCCGCAGACGCTGGCCGCTTGCGAGTCCATCGCTGCACCGGCGTTTTATGGTCTTCTAGAACGGGAACACCGGAGTGGGGAGTGGGACCTGGCACGGGTCTGCGTGCACATTGCGCAGATCAATGGCCTCTCGCCCCCATCCCTTGAGACCATGGAACGCGACGTCAGAGAAGCGGAACGTTATGAGGAGGCAAGACGGTCACCCTCCCAGATGCCGGACGCACTGCGCCTTGAACTGCTTTGTCACGCCTGCGGAAAACCCTACCGGTATCTGGTTCGTGAGATTCACGTCCACCCGAGGGGACCGGAGCAGACCGAACCGGACTCCGAATCCTGGATTCCTTATCACCAGGGGATCGTGATCACCGATGATATCCGATGCAAGAATTGCGGGCGCCTCAACGACTACTCCCTCACCCGAAACGCGCTGGCCCAGCTCACCTCCCACGGCGTGGAACTGCAGGCCAAGGCCCGCCTCGGCATGGAGCCGCCCCGACACAATCCGGTTCAAATCGTAAGTTTTCCCTCAAAGGACGGGAAGGACCGCTCCCTCCTGGAGATCGAACGGGAACATCTCGAGGCGGTCGAGCGTCATCCGGGCAGACCTGAAAGCCACTTGGCGGCGGGAAAGTTTTACGAGTACGTGAAACAGTACTCCAAGGCCAAACAGGCTTATTTGCTGGCGTTGGACATGGATTCGGGAACGTTGGAAGCCATGGCCGGTCTGGCCAGGCTCTTCCATGCCGACGGCAGGCTTGAGGACGCTTACGAATGGATCGACCGATGTTACAGGCAGTTGACGAAGGGGAGGATCTTTCTGGCGGAGGACCCGACGACGTTCAAGTCCATGGTTCGTGAGAAACGACGGGAGTATGCGCGGGCAGCCGGCATCCGTCCGAACGAGGAAACCGTAGAAATCCGATACCGTATCGAGACGTCGGATTATCCGAAGAACCGACTGTGCCCGTGCGGCAGCGGCCGGAAATACAAGGCATGCTGCATGCCACGCGATTCACGTTGAGGATCCGCGGCCCACGATGACCGATTGAGTGCGGCTCCCGGTGCCATCGCTTCCAACTCGTGCTCCGGAACATTCAGGATTCGTCCCCCCTCAAGAGGCGTTTCATAATCCGGGACTCGGCCGGGGATCAATCCTACCTTAATTACAAACCAGTCATGCCAGGGGCGGGGTTCATCCCCGCCCGATTTTCGCACCCTTGTTGGGCGATCTTTAAATGCACCCGTGGATCAAAGGAAAGATGCGATGCGCCGGGCTGCGACCGGAGCACCGTTTTTCAGCTGAAGAAACGCCCCCCCAGAGAATTCCTCGAGGCGAGCCTTCTGGTCGTCGTAGCGCCTCGGGAAGGCCAGACCACGGTGGATGGCCCGGAAAGGGGTTGCCTCGGCGATGCAGTTGTAACCGGCACCCGTTACCAGTCGATGAACGTGTGGGATCAGAAGCGCGGCAGGGAAAAACCGACACGTCCTCCAGTCACCCACCCCCCGCAGACCCGGTGCAACGACGACGACCTGGGCATCGCGGATCCCCCCTGCCTCTGTCTGAGCCAGTCGCACCAGTTTTTCAGTCTCTTCCGGTGGCCCGGAGTGAACCACGAGCCAGGTCCTTTTCGCCTCGAGCGTCCGCACAAGTTCCCCGGAAACGCTGAAGGATCCATCTTCCCACGGTAAGCGGATGCGTCCCGGCAGCGGATGCAGTTCCGAGCCCGAGTTCTCCAGGATGTCTTGATAGGCCCGATTCAAGGGTTCGCACACGATGACGTGACGCAGCAGCGGACTCTCGGCGTTCCAACTGAGTCGGCAGGCGTTCAGGTACGCGGAGACATGGAGGCGTCTGGCCAGAAGGACGGAGCGGAAGGGCAAGGAACCCACCCCCGCCCACTCCCCCCGAATGCCCCACGGAAAGGTGTCGAGCACGACCAACCGAGGCTGCGCACGGGCGACAGCTTCCGGGATGGCTCGAGTCCAACGGGAAGCAGGAAAGAACTCGATGGCGCAACCCGTTGCGGCGGCAACCATTGGGGCGTGAAGCGAGTGGGTCAGGATTCGCGAGGGAACACCGAGTTTACGAAGCTCCATCGCCAATGCGCTCACCCGGACGAGGTGGCCCAGTCCCGCCCCGGGAGCGACGAAGCACACTTGGGGGCACTCCGGCTTGGTTTCGGTCTCTTCGGGACTGGCACCTCGCTGGGTGTGCATCGGCGCGATCACCGGAGATCCCGGTCTGACAGCAGCAGGTCGCACAACGCATCCATTTCGCGCGCCGGCGAAAACCGCTCCACAACCTCCTTGGCTGCGCGATCCGCCATTTCGGCCCGTTTCTGCCCGTCGAGCCTCAAGGCCCGCGCCGTCGCCTCCGCAGCGCCCCTCTGGTCATCAACGGCAAAGACAAAACCCGTCCGCCCGTCCTCCACGATCTCCCCCATGGCGCCCGCGTCGGACACGATGGGGACGACGCCCAGCGCCATCGCCTCCAAGAGGACATTCGGCATTCCGTCGAAATGGGACGGCAACGCCACGAAGTCGCAAGCCTTGTAAAAACCCGCAAGCCGTCCACGGCTTGAATAAGGCACGTGGATGCTTGGAGGAGCCAATTGGGGATCGTTGAGGATCGATTTCGTTTCCTCGTCCACCCACTTGCC
>CAZGQL010000004.1:0-1959 GCA_964527905.1 uncultured Syntrophobacteraceae bacterium | reverse complement strand
GTTCAGGCGCTCGATCTGCCGCCACTTGCCCACCACCAGCAGAGCCATGCGATCGATCAGACCGGCCTCGCGCACGGCCCGAAGCCAGAACGGTATGCCTTTCTTCAGCTTGAGCTCCCCAAACAGCCCGAAGATCCTCCGGCCGCCTGCGGCTAGCCGGGACCGGATGTCGGTCCGCAGCGCCTCGTCTTGAGGCAGCAACTCGAGACCCTCCACATCAACACCGTTGGGGATGAATCGCACCCTCTTCCGTGGATAGAGCCTCCGAATGCGCTGCATCATTTCGTGGGCAACCACGCCGATGACGGACGCCCGCGACAAGGCCTCGCGCACCCACAGACTCCGATGGGGCTCGAACCAATCCTGGTCGAAGTCGTTTCCGCGGACCAGGACCAGGGAGCGGCAGCCCAACCAGGCGGCAAAAGTGACCGCGAGGTAACCCGGCAGGCCGGCTCCAAATCCGACCACGGCCCCATAGCCCTCCCGGCCGTTCCCCTGTGAAGTCAGACGCCAAGCCCGCTGGGCCGTCAGGCCGCGCCGCGGTGAGCGACTGAGGTGGTGATCCATGCCCCCGTCACGGGGGACCGTGCTCACGAGGACCTTAGGGTTCGTTTCCGTAAATGCGATGACGTCGACGTGGATTCCCCGCCGCCGGAGGCCCTGCACCTGGCGCTGAGCGCTGACGGCCATGCCTCCCGACAAGGGGGGATAGCGTTCGGTGATCCAGAGGACGCGTGGAGGCCGTGGAAAGGTCGTCATGGGTGAGGGCTGCTTTCGGCGTTTCAGCTCTCCATGAAGCTGTCCAGATCGTCCGAATCCGAGGTTTCGTCCTCACCTTCGAGGGTTGCCGCGGCCATGGCCTCGCCCTCAAGGGCTGCTTCATCCCCGGATGCCCCTTCACTCTCGAACGTCTCGTAATCGGCTTCGGAGAACACGTAATAAAAGCCTTCCGAATAATAGCCGCCCTCCCTCCGATAGCGTGCCCTCTCGAGACGCTCGTCCGTGAGGTCGCTGAACCGGTCGTCCTGTGCGGCGCAATCGGGGCAAAAAATCCCTTCACTCGTCAAGATCTGGTGGTCCTCACACAGGCCGGTGCCGCAGGATCCGCAGGAGGAAAGGGCTTGCTTGCCGCAGTCGCGCAGAACCAGGAGACCCTTTCTCGCATGGCACAATCCGTCTTGAATCGTCATCATGATGGTTGTCCACCCGTCGGCACAGGTCGAATCATGGAGCCCATGGCAAGGAACATGGCCACGATCTCCTTGGGTCGAATGCTCTCAGAAGGCGCCTCGGGACCTTCCACCTTGAATTTTCGTTTCGCCTTCATCATGGCCCACTCCCCTTCCAGACGCCTGCCGAACGAGACATTCCTTGATCCGCGCTTCTCCCCGACCGCGGCGCGATCGAAAACGAACCGCCTGGGGTCAGGAAACAGCCCGGCTCGCACGACAACGAGCTTTTTCCACTTGGATTTGTGCTTGTGCTTCGCGCTGGACGTCCTCCAACGGAAATCGTATCGAGCGTACACGTTGGCGATGACGAGCGTCATCCGGCCTCCCAAAGCCAGCGGGGCCTCCAAACGACACCAGGGATCCGAATACACGGTTTCTCGGCGATTCTTGCCGTTTAGAGGCGGCAGATCGCGCTGGCGGACCTTCTTAGCCTCCGTGAGTCCGGCCAAATCCAGACTCAACTTGATCTTGTGGCCCTTTGGAATGTCTTCGCGAATCGCGACCAGAAACGGGATCAGCACGGATCTGAAATCGTCGGGGAGATCCAACCCTCGAAATCGGCGGGAACGCACGAGAAAGACAGGGATCAGGACCGCAGCGACGAGAACCAAGGCGGCGAAGGCCGCCGCGATTAGATAGCCTTCGAGCATGATGGAAAAAACCACCCCGATAAGAGCGAAAAACAGAACGCTTCCGCTTACGGCCGCCCGTCGCGTGGCTTGGGCCC
>CAZGQL010000003.1:55134-68779 GCA_964527905.1 uncultured Syntrophobacteraceae bacterium | reverse complement strand
CCGTCGCGAAGATTCCTTCGGGTCGTCACGGAATCGTCATTGATTCTCCGTTAGGATCGATCCAGTTTTTCTCCACACTAGAATCGCCAGAATCGCTTCGGGTACTTTGCTGCCATACGGACGGTATGAACCAGAAAGCCCGGATCCCAGGCGACGCCGTCGCCGCGGTCCGGGTTTTTTTATGGCATCGGGAAGAGACGGCCGAGCCCGCCGCGAGGTGGGGACGGAAAGCCGCGGGTCCCACGCGGACAGCCGGGCTACCTCTTCGACCGATCCAGGAAGCGCCGGGCTGTTCGTGTCGTGGGGCTCCCAGGGGAGACGATGGTGTGGGGGATGGCCCCCCGTGGGGATCCGCAGGTTTTCAAATGAAAGGGAGGTGAGAGCGCGAAGGATCGCGGAAAACGCGCGTCACGGTGGGTGGCCGTTCGAGTTAAAGATGGATTCACTCGATCCCTTGGCGGACGGCCACAGTGAGTTGTCATCACGGGCATCGGTCCATGGGCGCCATGCGCCGAGCCCATTGGGATGGTTTAAGGAGGATTGTGGTGAACCGATTCAGTCGAAGGATCCTACTGGGCCTGAGCCTGCTCGTCCTGCTGGGGGTGAGCCCGTATTCGGCCATGGCCCACGACGGCAGCTATGATGACGTTTTCGAATTCGCCGGACTGGGTTCGGAGTTTGCGATCAGCCTCGAGCACCCGGATCAATGGCCTTTCAAGGGGTCCCTGACCCTCAACGTCAAGAACAAGGGCACCGTGGCCTGGGGCGATTTTCATTTCCAGATCTTCGGGCCGGGCGGCACCGATGTATCGACCGTTTACTGGGATCTCACGAATCCGCCCTCGAGCTCGCAAAGCCCACTGACTTGGGCGGTTGACGGCCTCAAGCTCGACCTGTTCTTTTATGCCGCTCCGGTGCTGCCGGGCCAAACCGCGCAGTTCATCGTCCACACCGACAACACGAATGGGGAATTGCCCTTGTTCGGCGTGTCGGCCTATCCGACCCCAGTCCCTATTCCCGGCGCCGCCTGGCTGTTGGGCTCCGGGCTGATCGGGCTGCTGGGACTTAGACGGCGCTCGGTGGCGTAGTGCGCTGCCGACCCTGTAATGCCAGGTAAACCACACCCCCCACCCCCACTCAACGCTGCTGACCCAGGCAACATGATTCCCCTCTCGAGGGGGGCCAGGGGGGTGTACCCGTTAGGAGCCTCATACTACCAGACCCAGGGAGCGTAGAAGCCCTGAATCAGTCGATCGGAGGTTACCAGTGGGCACCCAAGCTGACTGGCTGTGGCGACAATGGTCCGATCGGCCGGATCCCTGTGGTCCCAGCGCAATTCAAGATTGATGAGCCATGTCGTGTCAGTGACTGGCAGAATTTGGACCTTTTCGGCTTCCCTCAGTCTTTTCGCATACTCTCTAACTGTAAGGGGAAGCTCAAGTTTGCCGCGTTTGGCCTTCAAGCCGATTTCCCAGATGGAGATCGAGCTGACGATGATCTCTTCCGCTCCCTCAATGGCTTCCAATGCTTTCCGAGTCAGCTTTTCCATTGACAGGGTCCAGTAAAGCAGAGGGGCCGTATCCATAACAATCATCTAATTCTCGCTCCATTCATCGATCGTCGGCATGTCGGGATCTTCATGAAAGACGACCTTACCCCGGAATGGCTCGAAAAGCTCCGCAACGGTGCGCCTGGACTGAACCGGCTGAATGCGCAGAACAGGCCGGTTGTTGTCCGTGACAATGACCTCCTCTCCGGACTGTTCGATTTGGCGAAAAATCTTCAACATGTGAGTCTTAAGCTTGCTCTTTGAGATCGTCAGCATCGCCAATCACTCTCCCGGGATCAGAATGAGCCTGATGCTCTCTCGAGGTTGTTTCGCCGGTCCATCCTTTCATTCCCCCCTCGAGGGGAGCTTACTCGGCAAAACAGAGTGGACAGCGCACTAGTGACCATAGCCATGACCATGGTCTCATATTATCCAAAGGTCCATACCGCGTCAATGACCCATCAAGAATGCATCGCGTAGATTTGTGCGGAGTGAAACGCCGGTCGATAGATCCCGGTGCTTTCAAGCATCGCGAGCACTGCACAATCAAGTTTCAGCCATCGAGCCATCTCCTGAAGCAAACGCTGGAATTCCGAAGACTCCCAAACCTTCTCTTTAATCTGCTCGCTGGGCCGGCCCCAGGGGAATGTTACGACCCAAAGCCACCGATGAACATCCAGACCCGCCCAACAAGAGTGGCGGCACACAACGCGATCGGCTCGCAGAAAAAAGCGATTGGCCCCCAACGAAGCCCATTCGGGTTCCAATCGGTCATCGGATCTTACGGCTCCTAAAACCAGCCGGTCTTCCCCCTGGAGAAGCGACGGCAACTTTTCACTTGGATGCCACGGACCTGTAACAGCGGGCGGTCATTTTGGGATCAGTGGAAGGCAGCCAAGCAAGTGCCGCCTTTCCGGACGATGCGGCCAGGAGCCGGCGGGTGATCCCCGAATGAGCCGCACCCGATCCGGGCAGGCCACCCCGAGCACGCTGCCGAAAAGGGACCGGGATGGCCGGCCGGAGCAGTCACCCCCTCTCGCCGTCCGGCCATCCCCTCGTTTTGGGGACGACAGGGGGCCTTGGAGCGCCGCATAGGGTCTCTCCGGCACGCGCGGCGGGACCGGGAGACCTCCCTCAAGCCACGCGTTTTCAGGAGAAGAAACGCCCGCAAATCGAGTCGCCAAGCGCTTTTTGAAGGGTTCACGCAAATGTTGTTTGGGCGCCATCGGATCGTAACAAACGGCCTTTAAAGTCGACCCATAAACAAGACGGGAGGCGGATCCCCGACGCTTTCGAGGCACTCGGGCGCCCATCCCGACGCCCACCGCATTCCAAGACACATGATCGTTTGACCGGGTACTTCGCTGACCTTGGACTCACCTTGGCCCCAGGAAGCCCAGATCGAGAGCTTGCCGGCGCTTGATTTGGGCTTTTTTTGTGGCCCGCGCCCGCGCTTCGATCCGCGCCGCTGACCTTCGGGACCGACCGCGAATCGGCGAGGTCTCCGCCAGAAGTCGCCACGACAGGGGGAGGTGAAAGCCAAGGAAAGGATGTATCCGTCCACGGGTTTCCATCGCACGTCGAGACCCTTGAAAAACACCCCCGGCTGGATGCCGAAGTGTCTGCCCAGCCCGCTTCAGATCAAGCCAAAACCCGGGTAACCGGGTGACGGAAAGCCCACGGGTCCGAAAGTGGCCGACCGCAGGAATGGAGGGGCACAAAGTCCCATGACCACAGTGAGCCTGCAGGGAAGCAGCCCACGCCCTCGGACGGCCGGGTTGCCTGGAGTGAACCGTCAAGTGATCGAAACAGCTTGATGTCACATTCAGGAGGACAAGCAATGAAGAAGTTTATCGCAACCATCGCCGCCGGCGCCATGATCTTCACCGCCGGCCAGGCCCTGGCTTTCTTCGAGGATTACAAGCTCATCCGTTCTATCTACACTTCAGCCGGTGCCGTTGAAGTGGGCAGTGACCTGGGCGATTTTTCGCCCACCACTGCGCTGACGCCTTGGGAAGTGACGTGGCCCGGCCAGCCGTATCCGGCGGGCACATCAACCGGCGTCAGAATCCCCCCGGCACTTTATGTTGGTGACCTCATCCCCCTCAGCACCTTTGATGGATCGCTGAGCACCCTTTACGTCGCTTACTGGGGCCATGGCATGGCTGACCAAGATTTCTACGCGACCGGGTTGCTCACAACGCCCTACAGCGGGACCGACAATGATGGCATGACTATGCTTGGAAGAAAACAGTCTACGGCCGATTCTATCTTCAACGATGTGCAGAGGTATTATAGCTTGTCCAGTTCTATAGCTACCTCTACGGTTGATAGGAATAACTCAGCAAGTTATTATAAAAAATTTGATAGTTCAGTCAATGGCTCAGGTCGGATGGGTAATAACCTAAAAAACGACTCCTTCGAAATGACTCTAAGCCTCGCAGATCTCCTTTCTAGGGGCTACGTGGACCAGCTCCTCTACTGGTTCGATTACAACGATTCCAACAGCAATGTTAACGCTAACCCCGTGGCAGTGATCCGCACCTTCCTGACCACTGACGGTCGGACCATCGATCTGGCAGGCGACAAGCTCGCCACGGTCATCAACCCCAGCGCCGTCCCCATTCCGGCCGCCGGATGGCTCCTCGGCTCCGGGCTCCTGGCCCTCATCGGGATTCGTCGCCGCAACGGGTAATTTGCAGTCATTACGGGGCGGACCACGTTCGCCCCCGCTGCCGCGGTATCGCGGCCATAAAGAGAATTTAAGTAAGCCAGGTCCAACCGATCGCTGAAAATCTTGTAAGGAGAACGAAATGTTCACGAAGACCATGAAAACCATGATGGTAGGCGCGGCGGTTCTGAGCATGGCCGGCGTTGCCCAGGCAGCAACTGTCGACATCAACCTCTACGGCGCATCGGCCCAGCACCTCTTCTGGAACGACGCGGCCGACAACTTCCTCACGTCCATGGGCTGTACCGGTGTGGCCCAGGACGAGTACAACTCCCGCCACGGGATCACCCGGGGCACCTGCGGAAGCGACACGGTGTACATCCGCTACTCCTCCAAGGCCTCCTTCGACGGGATCTACGCCGTCAAGGGCGCGGTGAACACCGACAACTGCCCCAGCGCTTTCCAGCGCAAGGTGGTCAACGAGGCCACCTGCAGCGACTGGGTCCTGGGCGGCACGGCCTGCTCCGGCCTCAAATGCATGGACATCACCCTCGGCGCCTCCGACGTGGACGGGGCGAGTTTCGTTCAGGAAAGCCATGGGAATCTCAGCGGACCGGCGGGCGGCGGATGGGTGGATCGCGTGTTCCCTCCGTCTGGGATCAGCACCAGCGGCCTGACCTCGTACCAGCCGTTGGTCGTTCCTTTCGGCTTTTTCGCTCACAAATCCGTGACCAAGACCAAGTGTCTCGGCCCCGATCCCACGGAACCCACGCCCGGCGCCGTCAAGGCGGTTTCCACCTGGGGCTATCAGTGCTACGATGATAATAATGACGGCAAGTCGGAGGACTGCATCGGCTATTACACGTGCGTGAGTGGTAGGTGCTCTGGCGGCGTGAGGGCCAATCAGACCTGCAGCCGCGCCAACGAGTGCCCGGACGTGACCCTCGCCGACACCCGCTGCGAAAGGATACCCCTCGACAACATCAGCCGCCTCATGGCCACCATGATCTACTCCGGCCAGGTGTATAACTGGCAGGATTTCGGCGCCTGGTACAGCAACGTCCCTGTCGTGGCCTGCCTGCGCCATGCGGGTTCCGGCACCGCCGCCGCCCTGGACTGGACGGTCATGAGGAGTAACAGAGGAGACTGGGGCTGGCCGCTGGTGAAGAGCCAGAAAGCCTCTAATCCTGTTGTGTGGTTCAATGACAGCTCCTCGGAGTTAATGAACTGCGTGAATTCCCTCTCTGGTGCCATCGGCTACGCCGACGCCGACCAGCTCGAAGGCACCGCCAACTACCCCAACGTCGTCGCCCTCAAGTACCAAGGGGTCGAGCCACGCCGCACCAAGGTGAGAAACGGTGAGTACGAGTTCTACACCAACCAGTGGCTCTACAGCCGTACCCTCACCAACCCGCTCCTGACTTGGGTGCGGGACCTCGTGGCCTACGCCTCGGATCCGGAGAACGTCCCTTCCACCAAGGCGCGGTTCTGGGCCACCCTGGATGAAATGCAGTTCAACAGGCCAACCGACGATGCCTATCCCGGCTTCGTCGGCGCCAACAACCCGCAAACCCCGTAATGTCCTGACCCAGCTCGCCTAGGCGGGCCGTGGCCTTCATCCCGGCCCGCGGGGGCTGCACCGCCCCCCGGGCCTTTTCCCGTTGACATAAAGCATGGCCGAGGTGAGCCGGCTCCGGCGACCAAGGGAAGAGGGAGGTGAACATTGAAGGCTGGATTCAGGGTTCTTCTTTTCGTCCTCGCCATCAGCACGGTGTGGACCGGAAGCGTGTGGGCCTCTCTGGTCGAGTACGACGACAGCGTATCCGGAAAGACACCTGTTCTGAATCAGGTGCTTTCCGTAAGCCAGTTCAACCCCGCCCTAGGAACATTGAACAGCGCGACGTTCACGCTCAGCGGTCAGGTCAACGGCAGCCTCACGGTGACCGTTCAGACGCCTAATCAATACACTCTCACGACCTGGGACAAGAATGATTTCGGAGGCCACGACCGATACTACTTCAGTCTTCTCGGATACTTCATGTCGGCGCAGGACGCTTGGGCAGGCCAAGTCGTGAACCGGGATCGGGTCGATTACGGAACCCCGGAGACGTTTTCCGCACCTACCCTGAGTGCATTTAACAACTTCACTTTCTTTGGATCCGCTCTGAACCCCTTCAAGGGGACGAGGTCTCTCGATTTTCACTTCAGCGCCAACAGCTACGACACGGTGAGCCTGCTGGGGGACAATCCCAGATCATCCATGACGACCACTTACGACGGGTCCGTCAAGGTCGTCTACGACTACTCGCCCGTTCCCATCCCCGGGGCCGTCTGGCTCCTCGGCTCTGGAGTCCTGGGCCTGGCGGCCCTGAGACGCAAGCTCGGCCGGTCCTGATCAAGACCCTCGGCAGTGCCAGCAGCGGCGAGCGTTCTTTCGGCACCCCGGCACCACCCGAGGCAGGGCCCGATTGAGCCTTGCCTCGTCATCATGGACTCCGGTCAAACCCCTCGCGCACTGGAACCACCCCCCCTCCCGCATCGCCGGGCAATTCGAGCCCGAGTTATGGAGGATGGGGCCGCTTATGATCACCGGCAAGACGATCTCTGATGCGGCCTCCGCCTTCATTCCGGCAGTCCTTAAGCCGGAATCCAAAAGAAATCCACAAAACGCAGGATCCCATCCTCAACGGCTATGACGATTAGGGGCGCCATGCCGACCTCGGGACCACCGGACCCGCCCGGAACCGATCGAAGCGATCAAATCGTCACCGAAACATCACGCATTCATAACAATCCCCTTGGGGGAAACCGGTAATCATTCTCCCTGACACCAGAGCCTTGGGACCATCCGGCTGCGAGCGCCCGAAGCACGGAATGTAAGATGGACCAATCATGAATGAATCCAAGACGCTGACGGCCCCGAGGGGGGGCGAGCCGCCTCACTCGCCGACCGACGAAGATGGATCGTTTTCTGGGAGAGCGGCCATCCTGGCCGCTTCCCGTGGGCGGGACGCCCAAGCTCCCAGGGCGTCGTGCGAAGGTCCGAACAAGACGCCTTGGCGGTACAGTTTGCCCGAGCGCTACTGGCTGCTCGGAATCTTTGCCCTGGGGTGGGCGGTGCGCTGCGTCTACCTCTTCCAGGTCCGGTCGACACCCATCGTCCAGGGCCTTTCCATGGACTCGGCCCTCTTCGAGCGGCTGGCGCGGCAGCTGGCCGCCGGGGACTGGGGGGCCCGGGATTCCATATTCCTCAACGAATTCTACCAGTTCTACCTGGCCGCACTTTATCGGCTGCTGGGCCCGGAGCCCATGCCCGTCCTGGCGCTGCAGACCTTCGTGGACGCCTTGAGCGGTGTGCTCATCGCTTTCGTGGGGTGGAAGGCCTTTGGGAGAACGGTGGGGATCGCGGCGGGCCTGGCCTACGCCCTCTACGGCATCGCCATCTTTTACACGGGGCTCGTGCTCGACACGACCGTCAGCATCTTCCTCCAAATGGCCTTCCTCAGCCTTCTCCTGACGGCCCTTGCCCCCGAAGCGCCCCGGAGCCGCGGTCTGTTCGCCGGACTCGTCTTCGGGCTCCTTCTCCTAGCCCGCCCCAACCTGGCGCTCTTTCTCGCGGGGGCTCCCCTGCTGGGCCGGCTTCTCCTGCGCCAGTTCCGCGACGCCCGAAAGGTCGTGGCCACGGGACTGCTTTTCGTCGCCGGCACCGGGGTGGTCCTCGGCCTATCGGCCTGGAGGCACCACATCCACTTCGGCTCCTGGTCCCCCTTCGCGGCCCACGGCGGCTTCAACCTCTACATCGGGAACAACCCGGAGGCCGAGGGCATTTTCATGTCCCCCAGCGGCGTTTCAAGCAACCCCGTCTCCCAGATCAAAAACTCCATCCGCATGGCCTCGAAGGAAACGGGGAGGGACATGGGCCCCTACGAGGCCTCTGGATACTGGACTCGGCGGTCCCTGGAGTATCTGCTGAGCCACCCGCTGGAGGGGGCGCGGCTCACCGTGATGAAGCTCTTCCTCTTCCTGCGCAGGGAGGAGATCAGCCTCAACATCGACTACTCCCTGAGCAGCCGGCTCGTCCCGCTGTTCCGCCTGCCCTTGCTCACCTACGGCATTGTCTCCCCGTTGGCCATGGTAGGGGTTGTCCTGGTGGCGGGTCGGGTGTTTTTTCCGCGTAAGCACATCTCTCCTGTTCCTTCATCGAAGGGGCAAGCCCCTCTCGATGCTGCGGATCCGAAGGCGGGCAGCCTGGAACGGGATGAGGAGCCACGCAGGACAGAGCAAGCCCTGCTGCTCCTCGCCTACGCCACGGCGGCGGCGTCGGTGATTCTCTTCTTCATCTCGGACCGTTACCGCCTTCCCGTGGTCCCCCTCTCCATTTTGTTCGCGGCCGTGGCGGCATGGACCCTCGTCGAGACGGGGCAGCGGCGATCGCTCGGGGAGCTAGGCGGTCTCGCGGCCCTGCTTTGCGGCGCCGTCCTCATCACTCACGCTCCTTTCCCCGGAATGACCCACACGCAGGCGACCGGCACCCACTACAACAACCTGGCCATGGTGTACCTGCGCAACGGGGAGCCGGACAAGGCCGAGGCCGAGCTCGGGCGGGCCCTGGAGATCGACCCGCTGCTGGCGGCCTCCCACAACAACCTCGGACAGCTTCATGTGGAGCAGGGACGGATGGAGGAGGGAGTGCGCTCGCTCCGGCGCGCGCTGGAGCTGGACCCCCATTACGCCGTCGCCCATTACAACCTGGGCATGGCCCTGGAGCGCATGGGGCAGGTGCAGGAGGCCCGACTGCACTACGAGCGTGCCGTGGACCTTTCGCCCAACCTGGGGGAGCCCCGGGTGAACCTGGGAAACCTCCTCCTGAGGGCGGGAGAGCGCGAGAGGGGCCTCCAGCAGCTCCGGGCCGCCGTGGAGGAAGATCCCGGTTTGACGGAGGGCTGGGAGGCCTTGGGGAACGCTCACGCCGCGGCGGGCGAGGTGCAGGCGGCGCTGGGATGTTTTGCCAAGGTCCTGGCGGAGGAGCCCGACCACTACAACGCCCTGGTGAACACGGGGCTCCTTCACAAACGTATGGGAAGACCGGACGAGGCGGTGAAGCTCTTCGAGAAAGCCATCGCCGCCCACCCGGAGCGAAGCGAGGGCCATCTCCATCTCGGGGCGGTGCTTGCGGCGGCCAACCGGAGGGAAGAAGCGGTCCGCCACCTCCTCAAGGCTCTGGAGCTGGACCCCGAGTCCTACGAGGCGAGCCTGAAGCTGGGAATCGAGTACGCCAGGTCGGGGGAGCTGGGTCCTGCCACCGCCCACTTCAAGCGGGCCTCGAAGATCCGCCCCCAGGGGGAGGAGGCCCGGCTGAACCTGGTGAAGGCCTATCTCGTGGGCGGGGACCTCGTAGCAGCCCGGAGGGAATACGAGGTCCTCCTCCAAATCGCCCCCGAGGCGGCCCGGCAGGTGGAGCTCCTCTTCGCAACATTCGGGCAGGCGGGCGATGGCAAGCCATAGTGTTCAGTCGAGAGCATTGAGGATTTCCGCCAGACATGGCCTCAACGGTTTTCGAGCCGGTGCGTCACAGAGGGCATTGAGGAGGATCGGCGAACTGACGGGAGATGACGCTTGATGCGGGAGAGGGTCGAGCGTTGGGCGAAGGTTTGGCTGGTCCCGGCGCTGCTGCTGGTTTTTGGAGCTTCGGGGTACCGTGCGGCGGAGCGGGCCTCGGTGACCTTCGACGAGTTTGCCCACATTCCCGCCGGGGTGGCCTACTGGAAACAAGGGGCCTTCCACATCTATCCTCATAATCCCCCTTTGGCCCGCCTCATCTGCACCCTTCCGATTTTGGGCTCGGCCCGCCTCCCGGCCATCAGTCCCGTCGCCAAACAGGACCCCGAGTACCGATGGGAATTCGCCGAGGATTTTTTGCTGGCGAACCTCGAGGAGGTCGGAACCCCGGCGGCACGGCTGCATGACTCGGGAAGGACATCCCAGGCTCCCCTTAACCCCCGCTACGACGGGCTCGTCGTGCAGGCGCGGCTCGCGATCCTCCTGCTGGGCGTGCTCCTGGGGGGTCTCATCTTCCTGTGGTGCCGAAGTCTCTTCGGCACCTGGGGCGGGGTTCTGTCCCTCTCCCTCTATGCGTTCTGCCCCAACATGCTGGCCCATGCGTCCCTCGCCACCACGGACCTCGCCGCGGCCTTCTTCGCAACCCTGGCCATGTTCGCCCTCCATGAATACGGGAGGCGGCCCGGGACGGGGCGGTTGCTCATGGCAGGAGCCGCGCTCGGGCTGGCAGCCCTCACGAAGTTCACGAACCTGCTCCTGCTTCTGCCGGCCGCCGTTTTTCTTCTGACTCCACAGTTGATGACGGATCGGGGTTCTTCCGGCAGACAGGGCCAAATCGATGGCGCCGCCCCCGGGCTGCTCCCGCGCAGTGCCGTTTGCCTCGGCAGCGCGTGGTTCATCTTCTGCGCCGGATATTTCTTCACCGGCCTTTTCACGCCCCTCGGAGACATTCCCCTGCACTCCGGCGTGCTCAGGGCGGTGAGAGGTGCAGTGCCTCCCTGGCTTCCGCTCCCCGTGCCTCCGGCGGCCCTTATGGGCGTCGACGCCGAACTGGTGCGCTCGGCAAATCACCTGGGCATCTTCTACTTGCTGGGCGAGCTTTCCCGTGAGGGGTGGTTGACGTACATTCCCATTGCCATGCTGGTCAAGGTCCCGCTGCCCGTGCTTATCCTCTGGGGGTGCTCTATCCCGCTGGCCGTGCAGCGGTTCATGCGAGCACGCGATCACGCTTCCATGGCCGCTTTGTTCGCGCCGCCGGTTGTGCTTCTCCTGGCCTTCACCGTCATGACCGGGACCAACTACGGTCTTCGGTATGTTCTGGTGAGCTTCCCGTTCCTGTTCGTCCTGTCCGGGATTACGGCCCTTCATCTGGATCGGCGGTGGAAGATCGTCGGCCTTTTGGCCCTCATGACCTGGCACCTGGCGGGGTCCGCAGCCGTCAGCCCGCATTACCTGACGTATTTCAACGAACTGGTCGGAGGGCCGCGGAGTGGCATCGACGTGCTGGCCGATTCCAACCTGGACTGGGGCCAGCAGTTGAAGGAGCTGAAGCGCTATATGGATGGGGAAGGGCTGGAGGAGATCGCCCTCTCCTACACGGGGCCCGTGGACCCGTGGGCTTACGGAATCCGTTGGCGTCCCCTGAAGCTCGGGGAGACCCGTGGTCTAGCGGCGGTGAGCGCCAATCACCTGGTGGGCTATTTTCCCATGGGGGGAGTTTTCGGGGGCGGGATCGAGGATCTGACCCGCCTCAGAAGCATGGAGCCCGAGGCGGTCCTGGGCCACTCTATGTTCATCTATCGGCTGGAGGGCGGGGAGGGGAACCGGGCCTCTTCCGAGCCTCGATCCACAGGTCAGCGATGAAGTCAGCGCTCAACATCGCACAAGCGAAAGTTGCAAGCCTTACAGCATGGGTCATGGGGCTGCGGCATCCTCAGAGAGCCCCATACAGAATGAGCCAAAACAAAAGAAAATGGTGCTGCCCAGCAGAAATGCTATGTCAAGAGGGCTCTTCGAATGCGGAAACCCTCTTTCTCCAGCACAACCAATGTTCCTCTAATCGTGGACAGGTCGAACTGATGAAAAAAGCGATCAAGGGCTTGCAAAACATCGGACAGGACTGGCGGGTGGATACGAATTCGGATGATTCCCCAATGGGTGCCGGGCGGATACCTCAAAACATCAGCAAAATGCTTGTCGAATGTGATCAGTGTTCTATGTTCCCGCCTGGCAAGCTCCATGATCCGCTCGTCAGAAGCGCCGACCATTTCGGATTCATTGGCGTGGACAACGTCAAGGTCCATGCTCCTCAGAAAAGTCCCAACAGCAGGGGGCACGTTCTCATCAAGGAGGAATTGCGGCATCAGGCGGGTCTCTCGAAAGGAATGTACTCGGCATCGCGTATCAATCCGGCTGCGTAGTGCAGGCAAGCCTCGATGTCCTCCCTGTGAAGCTGTGGATAATATTCGTGGATAATCTTCTCGGCATCGAGCCCCGCTTCCAGGAGCTCGAGGACCAAGTACACCATGATCCGGGTGCCCTTGATGCAAGGCTGCCCGTGGCACACATGGGGATCAACGGATATTCTCTGCATCAGCCGTTGCATGATACGACCTCCCTTTTTCATAGCGTGTCAACAGCCCGATCCGTCGGTTCGACTCCTCCCGAGGATGCTCTTTTCCGTATTCTTGCCGAGACCGGGGACTTTTGCAACAGCCCGGAAGGATCTCCAGAAATTCAATAGACGTTAAGTGGCAAGCTGAACAGCCTGTTTATACCGCGAACGGGTAGACGGTGGACTTTGCCTGGGAGCGCGACCGTCCTGACCGCCTCTTGCGGGCGGGACGCCCGCCCTCCCCGGATAACAACTGCAAGTCCGGATGAGAACCATTTACGCTAACCTTCCCTCGGCCCAGGGAGAACCGTTCCGTGGATCGGCCGTTCATCACCAGGGCCTGGTCGCGGGCTCGTAGAAGACGAGGTACTTGCGGCCGAGGAAGTTCACCACGAGAACCAGGAGGGAGGCGACGCCCTTGGCGAGCCATGGCTGGACACCCGGAAGCAGCATCAGCCATTGGGTGAGCACTAAGTCGATCCCACCGGACCCGACAACCACGAGCAGGTACATGAGCAGCTCGCCGCCGCTGCTCCAGCGGGCCTTGTGCCGAAAGAGGAGTGCGATGCACTGGAGGTAATTGAAGCCGGCCGCGAGAAAATAGGCGGTGAGAGCGGAGGCGGCCAATCCCATACCCGCGCGGAGGAGCAGCAGAAAAACTCCCAGGTTGAACAGGGCCGAAGTGGCTCCGATGAAAAGGTAAATGAGCACCTGGATAGGAGTCGGCGCCTTGTGGGCGTTGTATTTCAGGATGCAGTAGAGAGCGCGCACCCCGTCCTTCCACCCGATCTTCTTCCCGTCGCTGTAGGTGCGGCCGTGGTAGGAAATGCCCACCTCGTAGATCCTCAGCCGCAGATGGGCCAGCTTGGCCGTGAGCTCGGGTTCGATGCCGAAGCGGTCCTCCCGCAGCTGCACCCGGTTGAGAATGTCTCTGCGCATGACCTTGTAGCAGGTCTCCATGTCCGTGAGGTTGAGGTCGGTGAACATGTTGGAAAGCAGGGTCAGAAAGCTGTTCCCCAGGGAGTGCCAGAAATAGAGGACCCGGTGTTCCTCGGCCGTGAGGAACCGGGAGCCGAAGACCACGTCGGCATCACCCCGGAGAATGGGGTTGATGAGCTTGCGCAGCTCGGCGGGGTTGTACTCGAGGTCGGCGTCCTGGATGGCCACGATCTCGCCCGTGGCCGCGGCGAAACCGGTGCGCAGAGCCGCGCCCTTTCCCCGGTTTCTCTCATGCCTCAGCACCACGATCTCG
>CAZGQL010000003.1:34000-55124 GCA_964527905.1 uncultured Syntrophobacteraceae bacterium | reverse complement strand
TGCTTCACGGCCAGCATCTCCGCGATGGACAGGCTGCCGTCCTCGGACTTGTCGTCTACGACGATAATCTCCAGGGCGAGGTCTTCATCCCGGATGGCCAGGATCCTCCCGATGCAGGTTTCGAGGGTCCTGGCTTCGTTGTAACACGGCACGACGACGGACAGGGTGGTCTTGCGAACGATGGGGATGAGGTGCAACGGACATCTCCTCGGGGCTCATTCACACAATATCTGAGTCTGTTAGGCGCTCAAAGGCATGGAGCATTCATGCTTCAGTCCATGGCTCATAATCATCATGAGGAGAATCTCGCCCAAAAAGGAGGTTGCCAACCGAATCGTCTAACGACTTGGCGGCCAACCGACCAAGGAACCTTCCTCGTGCTGGCAGCCAATCTTGAAGGAAACCTCACGTCACGTCACCAAACGGTAACCTGATCAATCTAATGATGGCTTGGTTCGCCGAACGTGCGAGGCCTGGTCTCCATGACATCACAGGCTGCCAGAGCTTTGTTACAAGTTCATGGCGTTGCACCGGGGAAGGATGAAAACAGGACTTTTCCTGGGAGTGGCCGGCTGCCCAGCCGAATACGGTTTCGACACGATTGCCGGGCAGTGGATGATTCCTCTACTCGACCGAGGTGAAGGGTTGAAGACCAAAGAAGGGCTGCACACCTTCCAGGTGAGACGCGAAGGCGCGGCGATTCTCCTCTGCGCCGCTTTCACGTTCCTGGCCGGGGCCATCCGGGTGGCTGCCGCCCAGGGAGACCTCTGGCTCGATGAGATCTGGACCCTGTACCTTTTGCTCAAAGTCCGGCACGTGGGAGAGATCTTCACCATCCATCACGACAACAATCACTTCCTGACGAGCCTCTCCCTCCATTTCCTCGGGAACCATTCATCGCCCCTCGTGATCCGTCTGCTCTCGGTGGCCACCTCCACCGCGACGGTCAGTGTCATGGGATTCCTGGGCTTCCGGCATGGGCTCAGGGCCGGGCTGCTCGCTTTGGTCCTGGGTACGTTCTCGTATCCCTTGGTGCATTATGGCTCCGAGGCCCGGGGGTACGCCCCGGCAGCGCTTTTCGCGCTGCTTGCCCACGCCGCTCTGCCGCGGGCCGGGGAAGCCGTCTCCCCGGGCAAAGCCCTCTCGTTCTGGGTCTGCTGCCTGATGGGTTTGCTCTCCCATCTCACCTTCATCCACGTGCTGGCCTCTTTCATGGTGGGGACCCTGTGCCAGTCGATCCATCTCCAGAAGGGACCCATGGAGAGCCTGTTCGACTTTTTGAAGGTTCATCTCATTCCGATCCTTGGAGTCGCCGTTGTCTACGTCTTTCACATCCGGAAGCTGACCTATGGGGGCGGGGACCCACAGGGAATCACGGCACTGCTTCTTGACCTGTTCACCCTGGCCTCCGGTGCGCCAGGAGGCGGAGCAGCGCAGATGGTGGGCATCCTGGCCGTACTAGCCGGACTTTTGGGTGGTTTTGCCTATCTGTACGTGAAAAGTCCTATGGAACTGCCGTTCCACATCGCCATGCTCGTCGCTGCGCCCACTTTCTTCTGGCTGCTCTCTCAGGCCCAATTCGTGTACCCGAGGTATTTCCTGCTCTGCTTCCCTTTTTACTTCCTCCTGCTGGCCCGGGCCCTCGCCGACTTCTGGGAGCGCGGAGTCGCCCCGAAGCTCGTCGTCGCCGGATTCATCACTCTATACCTCTGGGGCAGCGCCCAGAGAAATTTGGATCTCCTGCGGCTGGGCCGCGGCAGCTATGGCCAGGCGGTGCTGTTCATGGCGGCGGAGACATCGGGGCCGGATATCCTGGTGGGGAGCGATCACGATTTCAGGAACAAGATGGTCCTACTGTACTACACACGACAGCTGCCGAGGGGTAAGCGTCTCGTTTACTTCGACCGGAGCGATTGGCCGTGCGGAGGTCCGGAGTGGCTCATCCTGCACAGCCAGCAGAGCGACTTCGTGCCGGCCGTAAGGATCAGCACGGGAAACGGGACCGACTATGAGCTGGCCCGGCACTTCCCGTTCACGGGGCTTTCGGGATGGCACTGGGCGGTTTATCGAAAGCGTTGAATCGGGCCTCAACCATGGCCATGAATCTCACCGAGGCCCGGCGGACCGCTCACGGCGCACGGTTACCGATATAGAGCAGCAGTTCGTCATGGCCCTCCGGGCCACCCTGAACCCTGAAAAGGGGGCGAGAGAACCCTAGTTTTCACTTGAAACCTGAAACTTGAAACCTTTCGCGCCAGAGGAGTGCTGGATGCGTATCACCGTTGCCTCTGAAAGGAATCGAAATCTTCTTGTGGGGCTCGCGATGGTGCTGGCCACGCTGGTGACCTACGCGCCGGCCATGCAAGCCGGGTTCATCTGGGACGACGACCAGTACGTAACCGAGAACCCCCACCTGGCAAGCATCGAAGGGCTGGTCAGGATCTGGACGGAGCTTCGAGCCACCCCCCAGTATTACCCCGTGGTTTTCACATCCTTCTGGCTGGAGCACAAGCTCTGGGGCCTGGAGCCCGCGGGCTTCCACGTGGTGAACATCCTGCTTCATGCCCTGTGCGGGGTTTTGATCTGGCTGGTCCTCAAGCGGCTTGCCTTTCCCTGGGCCCTGCCGGCCGCCCTGCTTTTCCTACTGCACCCCGTCCACGTGGAATCCGTGGCCTGGGTCACCGAAAGGAAGAACGTTCTGTCCGGGGTCTTTTACCTAGCATCGGCCTTGGTCATGGTCCGGTTCCTGGGGCTGGAGAGTTCCGATGGGCGCCCTCGATGGGACTGGCGCTCCTACGGCATCGGGTTTCTTCTTTTCGTCGCCGCCCTTCTGAGCAAGAGCGTCACCTGTTCGCTGCCGGCGGCGCTCCTCCTCGTCACCTGGTGGAAAAAGGGGAGGATCACACGACGTGAAGTGGCGCCGCTGACACCCTTTTTCATCCTGGGACTGGGCTCGGGAATGCTTACGGCTTGGCTCGAGCGGGCCCACGTGGGCGCAGAGGGTGCCGAGTGGAGCTATTCGATCGTCGAGCGTTGCCTCATCGCCGGACGAGTGATCTGGTTTTATGCCGGGAAGCTGGTTTGCCCCGGGGAGCTCATGTTCAACTATCCACGATGGCAGATCGATGCCGCAGTCATTTCCCAGTACCTTTATCCGTTGGGCGTCCTCGCCGTTGTAGGAGTATTATGGACTGGGCGGGGGCGATGGGGTCGGGGCCCTCTGGCGGCGGTGCTTTTCTTCTGCGGCACGCTCTTCCCAGCGCTCGGGTTCGTCGATGTTTACCCTTTCCGCTTCTCCTTCGTTGCAGACCACTTTCAGTACCTAGCAAGCATTGGGGTGCTGACGCTCCTGACTGGCATCACCGGGCGCTTCTGGCCTGCCAGCGAGCAGTGGACAAGGTCTGCCGCCCTGGCCTGCGCGGCTCTAGTCTTGTTGGCCCTGGCATTTCAGTCCAACCGGCAGAGTCTCATTTATGCCGACGCGGAAGCGCTCTGGCGGGCGACAATCGCCCGAAACCCGGATTCCTGGCTGGCTCACAACAATCTCGCCAATCAGCTGGCCCGGACGGGTCGCCTGGAAGAGGCCATCCATCATCATCAGGAGGCTCTGCGTTCCAGACCGGACCCCGAAGTCTCCCACAACAATCTCGCGGAAACCCTGGCCAAGCTGGGCCGCGTGAATGAGGCGGCGGACCATTTCCACAAGGCACTTCGGATCAGGCCCGACTATGCCCTGGCCCACTTGAACTACGGCTTCCTGCTGGAAGCCAAGGGCCTGCTGTCCGAGGCGCGGCTGCACTATGAAGCGGCGCTCCGCAGCACACCCGATTACCCAGAGGCCCATGTCAGCCTGGGGCAATTGAAGCAAGCCCAAGGCGACCTGGAAGGGGCAAAACGCCATTTCCAACATGCGTTACGAGCTCGGCCGGAGTCACCCGAGGCGGGAAAGGCCATGGGGATACTTCTCGCACGGCGCGGCGACATCCATGGCGCGATCGCTCAATTCGAGAATGTGCTTCGCCGGAGTCCAGAATCGGAGGAAGCCCACTACAATCTAGGGCTGGTGCTGGCTAGAATCGGGGATGTAGAGGGTGCCCTAAAGCACATGCTGGAGACACTGCGGGTCAACCCGCAGTCCTCGGAAGCCCACTACCAGGCTGGTCTTCTCCACGCAAAGGTGGGGAGACTGGCCGAGGCCGAACGCCACTTTGCCCTGAGCCTCTGCATCAGGGCCGACCAACCCCAGGTGCATCTCCACGCGGGTCTGGTCCTGGGGCTCCAGGGGCGGTTCAAGGAATCCCTCGAGCATCTCGACGCGGCGGTCCGGCTGTCTCCCGACTCACCGCAGGTGAGGTTTCGGCTGGCCCAAACCCTCTGGCTCGCCGGAAATCACGGAGCCGCCCTGGAGCAGCACACGGTGCTGCAGGACCTCGATGCGTCGAGCGCCGCCGAGCTGAGACGGTGGATGGACGAAACGGCTTCGATAGGCAAACCTTAAGGATTCGTCCAAGAACTGCGGCTGTAAAACCCCAGAGGGCTCAGACGCGGATAAAGCCCGCCCGATTTCCGCAGACATGTTCTTGGACAATTGCTCCATAGGCACAAAATGCCCAATGTGAAGACGCCAGCCGCGCGGAAGCGGGAATTCAGGGGCCTGTGAACGACTGGATCCCCGCGGGAGCCTATCCTCGCAAGTCTCCAACGCGGGGAACCTGCGGGCAAGACGATGGGGCTTCGGACACCCACCTGTGGGCGCTGTCCTGAGCGGGCGGGTTCATTGGCGCCGCTTCCACCCGAATTACCGTTACGACTCTTCCCTGGCCATATCCTCTTCCTCCACGTCGAATCGAACCACCTTCACCTCCAGCCATTTCGACAGGAAGGCCTCCGTGGCCGACTGATCCAAGGCCCCGGCATTCCGAGCCGACGCCACCGCGGTGGCCTGCTGGACATCCCTAACTCCTTCCGTCGCCGTGGCAGCGCCGGTAAGCGCTCCCAGAGAAGCGACCCCCTCCCCTGTCGCCGGCACTCCAACAGAGCCTGCCGTGAAGCTGATGTTTTCCACATTCAAGACTTGGGTGGCGCCTAGAAACACATTGGTTCCGGCAATGCCAGCCTCGCCGGCATCGATGATCCCCTGAGGCGCAAACAGGTACACATCACCCGCAGGCGGCTCAACCTGTGGTCCTTCGATGCCGTCCGGATCGAACGTGACCGCCCGAACACCGCTTCCCAGTGCCGGAGGATTGAAGACCAGCACCCATAGGTCTCCGATCCGGGTCAGCTTGGGAGGAGTAGCACTGACCGCGGTCTTAGAACCCCTTCCCGCATTGATGTCCCCCCGGTCACTCCAGAGCATGATGTCTCCGCCACGGAAGGTCATCACGCGGGATTCGTTGACGTTGATGTCTCCAAAGGAGAAGATGGACACGGCACCACCGGAAGCGGTGTATATGCCGGTCCCCTGACGCTGTTGCTCGTCGCTGAAGAAGGTGCTCCTGCCGACGTTCAAGTCTCCGGCAGCCAGGACAAAGATGTCGCTGATCCCCGAGGTCGTGCTGATCTGGGAGCTGGTCATATTGATGCGTCCTGGGGATGAAGGGTCCGAAACGGTCAGAAACGGCTCGATCACCTCCCCGCGGACTGTTTCGATGACCTCCTGGGCTTTCCCGGTCTCCCCCTCGGCGAGCAGCGTGCTGTAGTCCTTGCCGGCTTCCTTCAGCGCGGCAAAAAAGCCACGCACGGCACCCGGATCCAGGGTGCCCTCAAAGCCTGCCCCCACGACGATGCTGGCGCCGTCCTCACCCAGAGGAGGATGGTACGTGTTGCCCACGGAGCGGATGCCCTTACTGGTGCCCAGATCGATCGAATTTTTAGCCTGGACCAGGAGAGCCCCGGGCCCGGCGAGCTCGATTCCCGTAAATTGATTGTCCTGGATGGAGGAACTGAACAGAATGTTCCGACCGGCAAGCACCGCGGTGACATCGTCCGTCCGCACATTCTGGCCAAACAGGTACACGTCTCTCACGTCCCGTCCGGCGGAGAGCACAACGCTTTCAGCCATGTACAACTGCAGGTTGCAAAGATCTCCACCGGCTTGAAGCAGAGATGGATTCAGGTCCTCCTGGTGAAGCACCGTAGATCCATGGCTGTAGGGACTGAAAATGTCCGCCACCCGGAAGCCCCGATGGTATCCGTAAACCTGCTCGGGATCCATGTCCGACATGGCGATAAGACCCCGCACCGGCTTCCCTTCGGGGCCAATGTAAGTCCCATCGATGTTGCCCAGTGCCCTGAGGGTGAGGCTTCCCGTGGAAGACGGAGCAAGGGCGAACTCATTGAGAATGCGAATATTACCTCCCGCTTCAATCTGTAGGGTACCGGGCAGGACCCTCTCGAGCCGTGCGGCGGACGGAATCAAGCCATAGAAGGGACTGTCGCCGTAGAGGGAAACGTCCCCCGTGGCCGATACGAGCCTGATCGAAGCGTCCTCTGAATATCGGAGCTCCCACTCACCTCCGGCAAAGAGGCTCCGCGCGATCGTCGGATTAACGATTGCCCCCATGTCCAGGTTACCTTGCGATCCGACCAAGATCCTCGCGTCAAAGGCCTCCATCACGGAAGCGACCCTCCCACCACCAAAACTGCCCATGGCCTGGATCGTTCCCTCCCCATCCCTGACCAGGAATCTCCCCTGCACGTCGCCGCCTGCGTAAAGAACAAAATCCCCCTCCCCAAAGGTGCCAGCCTGGCCTCTGAAATTTCCGCCGGTCCTGATAAAGACGTTGCCCCCGCCCATCGCGGCGATCCCCTGGGTTGCATCCCTTCCCTGGTAGCTTGCGGCCCATTTCCGAGGCGGTCTCACTCCGTAAGCCTGATCCCATCCCTGC
Organism: uncultured Syntrophobacteraceae bacterium; assembly: GCA_964527905.1. Taxonomy (GTDB): domain Bacteria; phylum Desulfobacterota; class Syntrophobacteria; order Syntrophobacterales; family Syntrophobacteraceae; genus CALBZH01. The sequence continues at coordinate 48,234 of CAZGQL010000003.1, read as the reverse complement.
TTGGAGGCGTCCGGGCTTTGAACGAGCACCCCCTGGATGGATCCTGCCACGGTCACGTCGATGTCCCCTCCACCTGTGTAGAACCAGTACTGGGACACACCGGAAGTGCGAGGATCCAGGGGATCATTGGAGACCTTACCGTTAGGGGATTCGCCCAGCGTGCGGATGGCACCGGTGGTGCCGCCGCCGACCTCAAAGACCAAGTCACGGCCGACCGTTAGGTCTATGTCCCCCACGGCGGTTTGAATCGCCCCACCGCTGATCTTGAGATCCCTGCCGACCGAGGCATGAATCGAGCCGGCATAAGAGCCTAGGCTGCTACCAATGTTGCCATAGTTCATGTAAACCGTAGCGGAACTGGGCCCCAGCACCGTGTCCCTCGCAGAAGCAAAGCGGATCGGACCACTCTCGCTGTAGACCTGTCGCCCGCTGTCCAGGGTTAGGTCCCAGGCCCCTGTCCCGACAGCTAAGGGATTGGCCGCGTTCAGATCCGCACCGGCTGACAGATTGAATGCCCAAGAAGCCTTGGCCGTACCGCTGAAGAGGCCGGGATCACTTAAATCCGACGGAACACCGAGTGCAGTGGGATGATCCACTAGGTCCGACTTAAGGTTTAAGCGGCCAGCGGCGCGCAGGGTGAGCACCCCCGGCTCGTCGCCGAAGCGCCAGGTGGTGAGGTCCCAGGTGGATCCGAGGGTCAGGTCGCCCGTGCTCCGCAGCTCGATCCCCGGGAGCAGGTGCAGCGTCGCATCCGACCAGCCGTTTCGATCCAGGCCGGCCAGGAGCCGGGATTCGATGGCCGCCGCATGCGACATGAAGCCCGCGGTTTCGCCCTGCAGGGCGGTCAGGTCCGACGCGGTCAGGGTCTTGGCCCCCGTGTACGACGTCACCCGAAATGCTTCGGCCAGGATCCGGTCCGGCCCCAGGATGGAGCCGTCGAGGTCGAGGTGCACGTCATCGGTGGTGCGCTGGGCCCTCAGGTGGACCGTGCCGCCCGCGCCGGTACCGGAACCCGACACGTCGACGGTCGAGCCCTGCATCGTACGAAGGAGCCCGGAGGCCGAGCCCAGGGTCACCCAGCCGCCGTCGGCGCCCGCTCCCGTGCCCGAGGCGTTGAGCACGCTCCCGCCATGGAGGGTGAGATCGCCTCCGGCAACCAGCGACACGGTGCCTCCCCCCCCGCTTCCGGACACGTCGATTCGGCCGTGCACATCGAGTCGGCCCGAATCCACCGCCAGGGCGAAGATGCGGGCCCTCACGGCGTCGTCAGCCCCGAGGAGCACATCCCCACTGCGTACCCGCATCTCGAGCGCATTGAAAAACCCGCCGGCTGCCAGCTGCGTCGACAATGCCGACAGGTCGGCCAGCGAGGCGGTATCGAGACTGAAGGAGCCTCCGGCGCCCTCGGCGGCGTGGGCCAGGAGCCGCCCGTCCAGGAGGACTCCAGAACCGGGCGAGGCGATGGCGATGGCGCCCGAATCCCCCTGGCGACCGGCTGAAACGTCGATCAGGGAGCCGGTCTCGATCCGTACGGGCCCACTGGCGGCGCTGAGGGAAACCGTGCTTCCCGGCCCAAAATCGCTCCCCATGGCCCGGATTTCGGACCCGCTCCGCAGCACGATGCCCCCGTCGGCCGCCGTGCCCGAGGCGTTCAGGGCGAGCCGGCCCGAGCGCAGGTCGATCACCCCGGCCACATCGACGGCCCGTGCGTTCAAGGTGAGGCTTCCGCCGGGCGTCACGCTCGTGCCCCCTGTTCCGCCGGAGGGGTGGAGGGACAGCTTCCCGGCCAGGGCGTCGAGACGGTAGTCGGCGGCCGTGTAGGGAGTCGTGTCGCTTCGGGCGAACGACGTCGTGACGCGGGCCGCCGTGAGATCCAAGTCTCCGCCCGTGATCAGGGCCCCGCGCCCTTTTAGCGTGAGATCGCCCACGCTGGTGAGCGAGGCGGTGCCGAATCCATCCAGCAGGACCTCGCCTCCGCCCAGAACGATGCTCTGGGCCCGCACGTCGAAGCTGCCGCTGTCGGCAAGAGACGCAACGGCGGAAGTCTTGCCGGTCGTGTTGCGCAGCTCCACCTGCCCGGCGCTCAGCTGGACCATCGCCTTGCCGTCCCCCAGGGGATCCTGACCGGCGATGCGGGCCGCGTCCAACGTGAGCAAATTTTCGACGGACAAATTGAAATCTCCGGCGAAAACGATTTCCGAGGCACTCTTCAGGCTGACGGTCTCAAAGGAGCGCAGCTTGCCCCACAGCGCCTCCGTGAGATACAGCCCCGGCTCCGTCCGGGCGGCGCCCTCCTCGACGAACAAGATCCTTTCACCGCCCAGGTTGAGGGTGCTGTGGTCCGTCAAGAGATCCCCCCTCAAGTCAAAGCGGCTCACATCCAGGCTGATGGCGTCGGAGGCGTGGATGAGAGCCCCCTCCTCCAGGGTGAGCAGCCCTTTGGGCGCCGTGATCACCGCCTCCCCGCGCCCCTTGTCGGCCAGGGCCAGGATCCGGGCGCCCGTCTCGAGGAGGACTTCCTTGGAGGCGACGAGGCTCACCCGCTCGGATTCCAGGCTGCTCCCCCGGCTCAGGGTGATGGTCTCCGTGGCCGCATCGCCGAGCACCAGCTGCCCGAGCCCACCCCCGGACAGGGACGAGCCGCTCACGAAGAGCTTGCCGACGAGATCCGTCGGCACCGGGGTGTCAAATTTGAAATCCGGGGGAAGCGGAACCCCCTCCTCCTGCACGAAGATGTTGCGCGCGCTCAGGGTGAGCGATCCGCCGTCGAAGCCATTGAGTCCTTCCGCCCGGAACGCTCCCGAAAACAGGGTCGTGGACGCCCGCAAGGACATGGAGCCGCCGTCTCCCGCCTCGATCGTCGCCAGGGTGAAATTGCCTTCCTTCAGGACGTCCTCGGCTCGCCGCAGCGAAAAGCCTTTCATGATCCCGGGCCTTAGGTCCGAACCCGCCACCGTCGTATAGCCGGACGCCAGGGTGTAGCCCTCCGCCGTCAGGCCCGTTTCCCCGGCGGCCATCTTCGTTCCCAAATCCGTGATCACCACCGCCCCGGGCGCGAACGCGAATTCCGCGGGAAGCAACGTGTAAACGCCCTCGGGAACAAGGCTCGACCCGGTCAGATAAACGGTTTCCCCCGGCAGGGCCATCGGGTTGTCCGGCAGGATCACGTACCGGCCCGATCGGGTCAGCGGGTTCACGGAGCCGTCGATTCCCGGCAGGAACTGGTAAGCGAAGACCCCACCCCCGCCCGAGGCGTCGACGAGGGAGCCCTCCCGGGCGATGATCTCACCGGCCTGGACATCGATGGATTTGGCCGGAGCCCCCACGACCTCCGCAGAGAGCAGGGTCTTCTTGTCGGGGATGCTCCAGAAGCCGTTGTCGAGGGTCCCGTAGTTGACGGCGGCGTTGCCCGCCGTGGTGAGGACACTGCCGTCCTCGAGAACCACCCGTCCCTGGCTCCCCGTGCCGAGGAGACTCAAGGACCCCATCGGGGCCGCCAGAAAGCCCTGGTGGTGGATCAGGGGGGCCGCGAGCGTCAGGGACCCGCCGGCCGAGTAAATGGGCCGCGTGGCGTCCGTCGCCCCGGGGAGCGTGGTGATCGATTCCGCGGCTTCGATTCGGAACTGGGACAGGGTGGTCGGGTAGATGCGATCGGCATCGAGGGTCAGGCGCCCCGAAGCGGTGAGATTCCCCTTCCAGAGGGGGTTCGAGCCCTCCCGGGTGTAGTAGCGATCCGAGAGGCGGAGGTCCCGGGCGGCTTCCAGCGTCACGTCCTGGAAGCCCGAGAGCGTCACGCTGCCGGTGACATCGATCCAGGCGCCTGAAAGGTGCAGCGTCCCCGTACCCGCCGCCGCGCCGCCCGCATCGGGCCAAGAGGTGTTCGTGAGCGTGATCCACGGCGAAGCCAGGTGCACGTCTCCGTCGGTCCCCTGGATGCGGGGGGCGTCAAACGTGAGGCTCCGCGCGATCTCAAACGGTTTGAGGCCGGACCCGATGGATCCCGTGAGCTCCACCGTACTCAGGCTCGCGAAGGTCAGGGCGTCGAAGCCGTCCGTCGCGTAGCGTTCCAGTTGCCCGGCGTCCACCTGGAGCGCCCGCAGGCTGTCCCGGCGGGTGATGGAAAGAGTCCCCCCGCGCAGGCCGGGGAGCGCTCCACGGCCCGACAGTTCCCCATCCAAGACCAGCGTATCGAGAAAGGTGAGACTGATCTTGCCCGGGTCGCTCGCCATCGTCGTGACCAACGGCATGCCGTCCGCCTTCCGGGTGACCACGGAAACGGGGGCGGAACCCGACACATCCAGCAAACTGCCTGCTTCGAGGAGGAGGCTGCCGTTGGCGGCCAGGAGGCTGATTTCTCCACCCGCGAGCGGCGTGTAACCGAGGGGTGCGTTTCGATTGAGCGGTTTGGCGTCGGGCCTGTTGCAGCCGGCAGCGTCAATGACGCTGTTCTCGCGAACCCGCAGGTCGTGGACGGTGGCCTTGAGCGAAATCTTCCCGGACGGAGCGCTCAATCGTCCCGACACATCGACTGCCGGGCCTTCCAGGCCGATCTGTCCCCCCGGGGCCATCTCCACACGGGCCCCCTGGCTGAGCACGAGTCGGGCCTGGTCGTTGGGGATCTGTCCCCCACCCGATACCGGGCGGATCACTCCGGCCGAAGCCTTGAACGCGGTTTTCCCCAGGAATTCCGGCGAGGCCGAAACCAGATCGGGCACCGGAGGCGGCCCGGCCTTGCGGGCCTGGCCCGACCCCGGGACCCAGGGCAACGCCATGGCGGTCCCCGACACGGGTTCGGCGAATTTCATCGAGGACGGCGTGAGGGTCACCCCGGAGTCGATGACAAGGTCGTTCACGCTCCGCAGGTCCAGTTGGGTGATCCCCGTGTCTTTGAAAAAGTCCTGGGCCAGGGTGAAACGGCCCAGCATTTCGGATGGAATGGGCGAATCGGCGCTGAATCCGTCCGGAAGCGACGGCGCGGACGCGCTCACTTGAACGTTGTTCGCATGGGCGATGAAGGTACCTCCCTGGGCGCCCAGGATGGAATGGCCCTTGAGCGTGGCCTCGACCGCCAGGGACGGGCCCATCAGCTGGAGGCTGCCCGCGTTGCCCTTGGTGAGCTTCCCCGATTCGTCGATCCCGTAGCCGCCGCTCACGTCGACCAGGGAGCCGGGCGTCAAGAAGACCCCGAGACCCAGGCCGGTGTTGTCTTGGAGGGAGACGGAGCCTCCGGAGATGTGGGCAAACCCCTGGGAAGGCTTTTGGGCTTTCCCGGTCAGCCGGTTGTCGATCCGCTGTCCGGTGGCGTCGAGGACCGCGCCGGGGCCTAGGAAAACCAGCGAATCCAAGGGAACGTAGCGGTCGTTGGGATTGCCGAAAACCGTCTTCAGGGCGGTCACGTTGTCCTGGGTGGACAGGGTGATGGACCCGCCCGCGGCGAAAATACTCCCGTTTTGTTCGATGCGGCGCGCGGTGCCCGTGAAGGACCCACCCGGAATCAGGGAGAGGGTCGCATCCTGGTCCATCGTGAGGGTGGTGTTGGCGTAGATGCTCAAGCGGCCTAGACCGGCTTCGTTGAGGATGGCGGCCGAAAGAACCGACTCCTGCGGGTTGGCGGCGTCATGCAGGGGGGCGTCCGGACCCAGGCTGAGGCTCGCGGGGGTCGGGTCCTTGGCGATGCGGACGGCATGCGTCACGAAGTCGATGAGTTCGGGGCTCGCCGCGGCCGGAGGATCGCCGATGATGAGGGTCCCCCCCTGGGGCTCCCGCCATCCCAAGGCCGTCTGGTAGCCGAATTCGTCCCGGGGATCCGCCGCCAGGGTCTGGAAAAAGCCCCGCGTCACCGTCCCGTTCAGGGTGCCGTCCAGGTAGAGATGGCGGGCCATGAGCTGGGCGGAACCCGCATCAGCCCCCTGGACCAGAGCGTCCAACCGGTTCATGAGGGGAACGGCCCCGCCCGTGTAGATCCCCGTGAAGGTTTCCTTGACGCCGAAGCGCCTGTGCAAGACGGTGTTGGAATCGAGAAACCCGTCGTAGGTGAGCCACTGGGGGGCGCTCGCGATGTCGTAAAATTTGCGGCCGGAAATGAGGGTCGTGGTGCCGATGCTGCCCGCATCGTAGCGGATGCCCCCGCCGGCGAAAGCCATGGTGGAGCCGGGCTTCATGACGATGTCGCCCGAGCTCGCCGTGACGAAAATGGACCCCCCTTCGATGCTTCGGTCCATGGCGGTCAGCTCACGGGACTGCAAGGACCCCGAAATGTCCCCGATGGCCGTCCCCTTATGCATTTCCATCTTGACCGTCTTGCCCTTGAGGATCCCGTCCTTCTGGCCGTAGTCGTCCTTGAGGTTGACGCTGTTGAGCTGCGCTTCCACGAGGCGCGCCGACGCGGGCTTGCGCAGCCACAGACCGCTCACGTCGATGAGGCTGCCCGCGTCCAGGAACACCCGCTCGGCGGCATCCAGGGTGATCGTCCCCGAAGGGGCCACCAGGGCGCCATGGTGTTCGATACGCCCCACTGCCGTGTGGGGAAAGCCCGGAGAGCTGGGATCCAACCCCGACAGCCAGATGTTCCCGGCCTGGTAGACGAAGGATTCGTGGGCCGTTTCGGTCGATTCGGAAACCGGCGTGGCCGTGACGCTCCCGGCCCCCGTCCGGATGAGGTCCGTCGCGAAGAGCTCGATCTCCCCGCGCTTCTTGATGGCCGTGGTGGCCCGGATCTGTCCGTCCTGGTGGACCTCGCGTCCGTACATGCCGACCAGGCCCGTGTCCGACGTGAGCGAGCCCGTCTCGGTGTTGACGGCCTGGCCCAGATCCCCCGTCACCTTGACCATCTTGGCGGCCCGGTTGCCGCTCGAATCCGTCAAGAGATCCACCTGGGACCCCGCAGCAAGCCCGATCTGCCCCACGGGCGCGTCGATGGATCCGCTGTTGGTGACGGACTGGCCCATAAGAAACACCGCCCCCAGCTGATCCACGCTGATCTTCCCCTCATTGACCACCGCGGGGTTCGATGCGGCCTGCGCGCCGGCCCCCAGGTAATCCTGGGCCTTGAAGCGATTGAGCCCCGCCAGGAAGTCGTCGTCCAGGGTGTTCAACGTCGTGGCCGTGAGCGACTGGACGGTCACCTGCGACTTGGGGCCGAAGAGAATCCCGTTCTGGTTGATCAGGTAAATCTTCCCGTCGGCCGTGAGTTTGCCCAGGATACGGCTGGGGTTCAGGTCGTGGATCCGGTTGAGGGCCGCCCAGTCCTTGTGGCCCTGCTGATCGAAATGGGTCCACGCGTTTTCGCCGATGTCGAAAGATTTCCAGTTGATCACCGCCTTGGCCTGGTCCTGGTGAACCGTCAGTTTGTTGGCGGCTTCGTCGACGGTAAACGACGACACGCCGCGGAGGTTCACGTTCGTCGGAACGGGCAGCGTGTCGGCCGGGATGGAGACGGGTGCGGGGATGTCTCCCTTGATGCCGCGGATCTGAGGTCCGGCCAGGGTCGGAACGGGGGACGTCACCATTCCGAAAACGAGGACCAGCGACAGCGTTTTCCTGAACATCATGGGTCTCCTCGACGGGATGACTTGACCTATGCCGCGCAGCCCATTCGAGCGCGCGGCGGCATCGCGGGAGGTGATTGCTGAAAAGCGTTTGTCTTTCGAACCGCCCTCCCCCCCTCACTGCGACAGAGAGGCGTGGCGTTGCTGGAGCGCGACCAGCTCGGCGCGCAGGGTCCCGGCGTCCCGATAGCCTTCGATTTTCTTGAGGGTCTTGCCGGATTCGTCCATGAGGACGATGAGCGGAAAGCCCTTCTGCTCGTAAAGCTGATAGAGGGCCTTGTCCTTGTCGGAGTTCACACGCACCCAGACATAGTCCTCCCCAACCGCTTTGATCCTCGGGTCCTGGAGCGTCTCGTCGAAGAGGCGCTTACAGAAGTTGCACCAGTCCGCATACAGTACGAGGACCACCGGTTTTCCCAGCCGACCGGCTAGGGCGAGTCCCTCTTCACGGTCCTCGATCCAGACAATTTCCCTGTCTTTGAACGCGGAGGCTTTCGTGAATCCGACCACTTCCAGCTCCACCACGGCGCCTTTTCCGACCAGGGGAGGATTGAAATCCACCGTGAAGGATGTCCCGTCACTGGCGACCACACGCCCTTCGAAGTCCGGCATGGGAAAGGCTCCCCCGATTCGGGGATTCAGCTGGATGGTGACCTCATCGCCGCTCACGTGGACTTCGGCTGTCCCGAAAGGCTCTTCCGCCCGTTCATCGCCCCTGGCCAGCAGTTCGAGGTCCACAGCCGTGTCCGTGATCTGCTGGATCCGGGCGCCGAAGTAGGGAACCCATTCGACCTCCTGGCCCAGTTTTGGGAACGACTTGTAACGGGCGGTGTATTGCTCGGCGCTCAGACGCACGATTCGCGGCATGGAGCGCGTGACCGGATACTGCTGGCGCATCTTCGGATCCGGTTTTCCGAAGGCCTTTTCCGGGGGGACCTCGGCGGTCTTCCTGCTGCCGGGGGCAAGATCGAGCACGAGCTCGCCCAGGGAAAACGGCGCCCCCGAGTCCCCCGCCACCACTTGCTCCGGCAGGTAGAAGGCCGGCGGCTGATAGCCGTCGACCCGACCGAGCGCCGCATCGGCATCCACCTCCGGGCGGGTGGTGCGGGCCAGCAGGCCGGCTTGGTCTTTGATCGTCAGTTGGATCTCCACCAGGTCGCCCTTCTGGATCCGCCCCGGGTCCTCGGGCTCCATGTCGATCACCACCGGTTTGCCTTCACGCTTCGCCTGCTCGAACGCCTTCTCGAGGGTTTGCGTGGCCGCGGCTTTCGCCTTGGGATCGATGGCCTGTGGGGTCTTGTCTCCGGGACCGGCCCACACCGGTCCCCATCCAATCAGTGAGAGCGCAACAGCCGCCACGCCCAACCGTTTCATGCGGATTTTCGCTTTCATGGGGTTCTCGATCCTGAAGATGGAACTGTCACGGTGCACTGCTCGAGGGGACGATCTCCTCCAGGCTCACGTCGCACACCAAGACTTCGCCCCCAAAGGGATGGCTGTAGTCGATGGTGATCATACCCGTCGGCCCCTCCCCGACCTCGACGATGCGCCCGACTATCGGACCGCTCCGGACCAACGTGCCGACCCGCGCGTCGATCTCGAGCAGATAGCTGTCTCCCGATTCGACGACCTTGGCCGTTCCGAACGGGGTTTCGACCACACCGTCGCTCGGAGGCGTGTGCTCGATGAGCACTTCCTGGTCCGTCACCTGAGTCACCTTTCCGGGAAAGGCCGGATCCACCGTGTAAGCCTGGCCCACCTCCGGGTCGGTTCCCTTGCGCTGTCGATACTCATCAGGGGTCATGCGGACCCGCTTGGAGCGGCGTCTGACCCTGGCCACCTCAAGCAGGGTGTCGCCTGGTTTCTGGGTCTTGGCCCGTTCGGCCGTCAGCTCGACGGTCTTGTGGTCGCCTTTTTTCATGCCGACCACCTGTTGCGCCAGCCGCGTGACGACCGCCGTCTCGAAGGATTCCCCGACGCCTTTGCCTGTTCTTGAAGCTTCCATGCCCACCGAGACCGTAACGGGCTCAGCGACGGTCCGCTGCTTGAACAGGGACGATTTGGACTGCAGCACTTCATCCGGCAAATCCTGGTATGAGCTCACCGCCAACTGGCCGTTTTTCAGTCTGCAGGTGAAATGGAGGGACACCGAATCTCCCTCCTTGGCCTCCCGGGCCCCCACCGGAGCGGCCAGCGGCACGAGGAAAGCCAAGACGGCCAACATGACCCGCGCGCGCGGAAAATGCGCTGTACCCCTTCCCATCATTGAAGAACGACCTCCTGTCCCATGGGTAAACCCTGAACTCCCCCTGGAGCGCACTCGAACCACTCCCGAGACACCCCAAGCTCACGGCCACACCATCGCGCCTCCGAATCCCCGTCGTCCTCCCTACGTGCTCCCCACCTTAAACTTGCGGGGAGAAGCATTGGATTGGAGTCAGAGAGAGCACCAAGAAAGCACGCTAGTTCCCGCCCAAGAGACCGCCGGGATGCCGAATGCGGCAGCTGCGGCCGGTTTCTGAGGCTGTTTGATTCTTCAGTCATGGCGGATCACCGGGATGACATGGGGACGAATCCTCTCATGACGTCGTACCAAGGTCAGAAGGCACCGTTGATGTCGAATTGGAAGACGTCGATGGCCAGCGGGGGGCCCGAGATTTCGTTGGACGTGAGCCACTTGGCGGTGAGCCAGACATTCTTGTAGAGCCCCAGCTCGGCGCCCAGGATCCAGCCTTCGGCGTTGGTGCCGCCGCCGTGGAAGTCGGAGTCAGTGAAAGCGTCCATGACGGCATCCGCCTCCAGGTGTTTGTACATGAGGAACGCGTTCCATTCCAGGAAGCGCCGGGCCTTGGGATAGCCCACCTGGACACCGAACTGGTAGCCTTCGGTTTCCGAGGGAATGCTCCGGATCCCGGTGCGCCGGGCCACATCCTGTTTGTCGAATCCCAGGTTGCGCACGTAATCGCCCACGAAAATGACGTGAATGGGCTTCCAGAAGCCCACGTCCACTTGTCCCGTGACGTTGAGCTCCCGATACTCGGATGCCAGCCCCACTCGGATGCCCTGGGGCTCGATGTTGAAGAGTGTGTTGCCCTTCTGAACGAACAGGGGCGCCGTGTGATCGTTCTCATCGGGGCGCTGGGGCTTGTTGGCGACCCCAACCGTATTTTCGTAGTCATAGTAGGCGACGGCGACCTTGGCACTCAGGTCCGGATTGGGCTTGAATTCGGCCCCCAACTGCGCCGCGAACAGGTATTTATCGCGTTGGGCGAATTCGATTTCCTGGAGCGGGAACGCCCCGCCCGTCAAAAAGGCCTCCCACTGGTCCGAGAACTGGTAGCTGAGGGTGCCGGCGATGCCCTCGAAGTTGATGTCATGATCCCAGACCAGGTCCGTGTAGAAAAAGGGATTCGGGTGGCGGCCCCCCCAAAGCGTCAGCTGCTCGATGGGCTTCCACTTGAGGTAGGCCTGATCGAGCACCACGCCGTCCTGATTGAAATAGTCGCCGAAGGTTTCGTTCGTGGAGACCGGGTCGTCCTCGTTGCCGGTGCTCACCCGCATGCCCGCCTCCAACGTATCGTGGAGCTTGGCCGTCATGGCGAGCCGGGCACGGACCCGAAACCGGTTGCGATCCTCGGTCGTGTTCAGAAGATCGCCGGACACGGTCCCATTCTTCCCGATCTTCGGGAACAGCGCGTTGTTTCTGTCGTAGAATTCGCCCTGGTATCGCAACCGAATGTCGCCCCCGAACCGGATGCGCTGCGCCCAGTCCGCCGATCCAAGGGTGAGTCCTTTCGCATCGCGAGCTCGTTCCTCCTGGATTTCCGCCTTCACCCGATCCTGGACATCCTGGCGAATCTCCCGGGCCACCTTCTTCGAAATCTTGCGGATGTACTCCTCTTCCTGGGACGAGGGAATCAGTACCGTCGACTCCTGCCGCCCAAGCACCGCAGGATCCTGCCGCGCCAGTAACTGCTCGGCCTCCTCGGCGCTGCGGACCCCCTTTGTGCGCAGCAACTCGATCACGGCGATGATTTCCCGCCCCGAGGCCCCGGCGCCCCGGCTGGACTCGAGAAGCGACCGAGCCTCGTCGGCACTGATAAGACCCTTGAGGCGCAGCAGCTCGATCATTCCCCCCATGGGATCGGACATTTCAGCGGTGGGAGGTTTGCCTCGCGCATGAACCGGCGGCGGTCCAATCCAGGCCGTGACCAACGCAACCATTCCCAGCACCACCGCCCAACACTTCCCCATAAGACCCTCTCTCCCCTCTTCTGTGGACCGTCCACGCCCCCGTCGGATGATCGGTCCTGACTGACTGTTGTTCGATCTGACCGCAAATGCTTTGTCCACTGGGTTGTGCCAGGCAATGCATCGTTCAAGAGCCGGCACGCGGAAATCGAGCAAAGATAGGCTCAGCCCCCACGGCATGATGGGTGTGTACGGGGCACGAGCTGGGTTTATCCCCGTCCGAGCCCGGGGCGTTCAAGAGCTCTTTCTGTTTGAACGTGTCCTAGGCCTTCCCTAGCCCCGAGCGAGAATGGGAAAGGTGTGCTCGCCCCAAAGTGGCTCTAGAGAAGCATTGGGTGGAAGCAAGGCTCCATAGGACTCGAATGCGGCATCCTAGGGGCCCACTGTTACAGTTGCGTGACAGGTCGCGGGACCCTTCCATGCCATGCCTCGCGACGAAACCGAGGCCCCGCTGGTCGGCTGCTTCCCACGCAAGCCCATTCCAGCAGGGTACGCCCATGCCGATCCGGGTCACCCTTCCCTCTGAGCCATGTCACCGCTTTAGAATTTCCTCAAACTTCTCCACTCGACCCAGGTTGCCCTGAGTGAAGTTGAGCTTCAAGAAGCCGGTGAACTTGCTTTCCATCAGGAGGTGCAGCACCCGCACCAGTTTTTCCATGCGCTCCAGGTTCCGCGCAGCGGCACCCTGCTCTTTTCCGGGAGGCGAAGGACCTCCGGACACTTGCTCACCCTCCGTCGATACCACTTGAAGTGTCTTTGCGTCTTTCGAGTAGCTCATCGATCCTCGCCTCTTGCATGCCGTCCTTGATCCGGCGATCCCATCCAGTCTTTGTGTTCGGCCACAGGGTGCAGGAGCCGTGTTACGATTCCAAGTCGCCCGGGTCACAAATCCCCTCGTCGGTCAATTCAGGCGCGAGGGGACTGGAGAGATCCAGTGGGCGGTGTGGCGGTTGGCAGACTTGGGCGCCCGGGAGCACGGGCCCACAAAGCATCTGCGGTAGGGGAGGCGATTCTCCCTGCCCGTGGGTCTGGCTTGATTCAGGATTGCCCCCCTGGCCCCTCGGAGAGGGGCTCAACGAGAGGGGCCCAGGCACGCTCAAATGGCAAGCCCTAGCCGTCCAGTTCCTTTTTCAGCTTCAGGGCCGCTTCCTGGGTGGCTGCGTCGAGGTTCTCCCGCAGCGCCTTTTCCAACCGCTCCAGGGCCAGCTTTCGGTCGCCCCGGGCGTGGGCCACCACGGCGGAGTGGAAGTTCAGTGTGGCTCCTTCGGGCTGCTTGGAAAGCGCAAGCTGCAGATGCTGCCAAGCCTCATCCAGCTTGCCGCGCTTGTAGGAGATCCAGGCAACGGTGTCGAGGAAAGCCGGATTGTCCGGCTGTTTGGCCAGGGCCTTGCCGGCGAGCTCCTCGGCGTAGGCGAGGTCCTTAGGGTCGGAGCGTTTTTCCGCCAGGAGAAATGCGATGTCGTTCATCACACTGGCCGACTCCTTGGATTTGGCGATGATGTCCTTGTAAAGCTTCGTGGCTTCGGTCGTGCGCCCCTTTTCTTCCAGCTGGGCGGCCAGGACGAGAGAGACGGCCGGCGTCGGGTTGGCTTTGTGGAGCTCTTCGAGCTTTCCGATGACCTTGTCCTTTTTCCCCCCCTTGACATAGGCTTCAACCAGCATCCGATAGGGCTCCACCCAATCGGGGGCGAGCTGGGCCGCCTTGATGAAGGGGGATTCCGCTTTCGCCGTATTGCCGGCCTTCAGATGCACCTGACCGAGCAGGTGATGGACGAGGGGTTGATCGGGACGCTTGGCTGCCTCGGCTTCCGCCAGGGCAAGGGCTGATTTGGTGTCGTTGTTGGACAGGTGAATGTTCAGCAGCAGCGTCAGGGCCGACTGCCAGCCGTCGTCCGTCTTCATGGCCTGCTGGTACCAGTCGACGGCAGCATCCTTCCTGGACTGAGCGAGCATGAGCTGTCCCATCTCCAAGTACCCCACGGCCGCCTTGGGATCCGAGACGATCATCATTCGGAAGTCGGATTCCGCCTTGGCGTATTCCTTGGTCGCCCGGTAGATCTGCCCCCGCGCCCGGAGCAGCGCCTGCTCGTCCCCCTTGAGCTCCAGACCTTCGGTCAGGACCTTGAGGGCCAGATCCGTTTCCTTGGCGGCCAAGTGGGCCCGCACGAGGTCCATGCGGAGCTCAACGCTGGTTGGGTTCGCCTTGACGCCGTTTTTGAGCGTTTCCAGCGCCATGGCCTGCTTTTGGTTCAAGAACTGGGCCCGGGCCAGCGCCTGGTGCGCATTCGGGTTGTTCGGACGCCCGACGGCCACTTGGTTCAGGTGAAGTTCGGCTTCCTCGGTCTTGCCTATGGCGAGCAGCATGTTGCCCATGAGCAGATGGGCATCCAGGTTGCCCTGATTTTGCTTGAGCACGCTTTCGGTGAGCGTCTTCGC
>CAZGQL010000003.1:19486-33973 GCA_964527905.1 uncultured Syntrophobacteraceae bacterium | reverse complement strand
GAGCTTCCCCTGGTCGGCCAGGATGGACGCCTTGGACAGGATCATCTTCTCGCGGTCGGCGGGCTCGAGGTCGAGCTTAGCGGTCCGGTCGAACCAGCCGATGGCCTCATCGAGGCTCCCCCTGGCCACCAGGAGTCGTCCCAGCCTGGCCACGGCGTCGGCGTCTTTGGGCTGGGCCGTCAGCAACTCTTCCAGGACCTGTTTGGCCCGGGCTTCATTGCCCCGTTTCAGGAAGAAATCCGCTTTGGCCTTCATGAGGGCAGGCGTTCCGGGTAGCTGCTCGGCCGCCCGCTCGGCCTCCTCGTTCATGCCCAGCTCGGCCAGAACCTGGACGCGCAGAAGGTGCAGCGCATCGCTGTCCGGGCTCGTCTTCACCATGGCCTCGAGCTCAGCCAGGGTGCGCTTTCGGTCGCCGTGTTTTGCCGCCTCCTGGGCCAACAGCAGGTAGGGCGCCGCCGCCTTCGGATCCACTTCGCGCCACTTGAGGGCGCTGGCCTCCATGGACTTCGGATCGTTCAATTCCCGGTAGGCGACGGCCAGCAGCGCCAGGACCTCGTTGTTGGTGCTCCCGCCCGGGACAGCCTGGAGCACGTGGACCGCTTCGGCGTACTTTTTGAGCGCCACCAGAGCCCGCGCCTTCACGATGTCCGCGCGGGGCTGGAGCTTCTCGGGGGCGATCAGTTTTTCGATCTGCTCCAGGGCTTCCTGCCCCATGGCGGCCTGCGTCAGGATGCCTGCCAGCTCGATGCGCGCTTCGTCGAGGTTGGGATCGAGATCCGTCGCCGCGCGGAAGGCCTGGAAGGCCTCCTTGAGTTCCTTTTTCGCCAGATGGCCCTTCCCAAGGGAGACTCGGGCCCGCGCATTCTTGGGATCGATCTGGATGGCGTTCTTGTATTCGAGAATCGCCTTGACCGCGTCGCCGCTTTCCAACAGCTTGTCGCCCCGGGCGATGAACTTGGCGACCTTTTCCTCCTTGGAGCCGCAACCGGCAAGGGTTGCCGCAAGCAGGCAAGCGATCAGCGCACAGCCCCATCCGGTCCTGCATTTCCGTGGCATCCACTTCATGGTTCTTCCTCCCCGTTCTCATCCTGGTGGGATCAGCGACCATCGGAGGTCCGATCCCGCAATCCACCCCTTTAGGTTTTCCCCGCACGCTGAGTTCTGGACCCGTCGAATCGGGGCCCTCGTGGAGGCGGCGCGTCGAGTCGACGGTGATCTGTCTAGGTTCCCGGCAAACGCCCGCTGGAATGACCCCGGCTTCCGTTCCATGAAGAGGAAAGCGCGCGAACGATTCCATCGTTCACAGGTCGATTGAGCGGCAGTCGTTCAGGATGAGCCCGAGAACCTTGTGCCTCGGCACCTGACTCATGACGGCCGTCACCACGTCCGAACGCGTGTGCTCCGCCCGCGCCACCAGGATCATCCCGTCCACGTATTCGGAAAGGACCAACGGATCGGGACATTCCGTGATGGCCGGCGTGTCGATGATGACGTAGCGGTCGGCGTAACGGCTCTTGAGCTCCTGGATCAACCGTTCCATTTCGGGTGACCCGATGAGTTCCGTCGAATGGGGAATTTTCCCTCCCGCGGGAAGCAGGGTCAGCTTGTCGATACCGGGGCTCACCAGAATGTCTTCGACGGGTAAGCCGTCGAGGAAATACTGCTTCAAGCCCGGTCGATCCGGGCCAAGGCCGAAGACTTCGTGGAGGGACGGCCTGCGAAAATCCGCATCGACGAGAAGCGTGGTCTGTCGTGCATCACGGGCGATGCAGACCGCCAGGTTGGCCGCCACCAGCGATTTTCCCTCCCCAGCTGAAAAGCCTGTGATCTGGATCGCATTCATCCCTTCGGGCCGCGTCCGTCGAAACAGCTGCGTCCGTAGGAGCTTGAACTGATCAGCCATTGGACTCACTTCCATGGCGACGATCCGGTTTTTCCGCAACAGGTCCCGAGAAACCGGCAGAACACGCGTTTGCGAGAATTGAACGACCCCGTGGTAGTCTGTAGATCTGGAGCTTCCGTTTTCCCCCGAGGTCCGTGGGATCGGGGCCAACCCACCGATCGCCATCAGCCCCCCGAGCCTTCGCATCAGCCAGCCAAGCGGCCTGGATCCCGGTGTTCGCACCGTCTCCGGCCTAGTCTCGTTGCTCATCCGTTGTCCCTTACCTCTCCACCTTCCACCCGCCTCTGCGCTTGCGTCGCCCTCAACAGTACCTTTTTCCTCAAGGGATCTTGCGCATCACCACCCGCTCGAGCTTGGCATAGAACACATCCAGGTCCATCACCAATAGGTGGAAAGTCAGCACCGCCCCGAGCACGCAGCCCAAGCTCGTGGCGGCGGCCACCAGGCGACGACGACGGCGCCTGATCAGATCTTCCGTTGTGACGATCCGGGGAATCACCAGGATCACGGGGAGGTTCGCGAGGCTCTCCAGTCCCCGGGCATCCCGCACGCTTCGGTCAGTGAGCTCCTTGAGGGCGGTGGCTCCCACGGACAGGCCCACGCCCAGGATGGTGCCGATCAGCATGATGGCCAACCGGTTCGGCTTGTGGGGCTTTTCGGGGAGAAACGCCGGCTCGATGACCTCAAAGGATTCCCCGAGCCGCTCCTCTTCCATGCCCTGGGCCACTCGTGCGGCCAGAAGCTTCTGCTGAATCTCGTTGTAGTGCTTGCGAGCGATCTGGAGCTCGGTGTCGAGCTCCATGAAGCCCTTGGCCACCTGCGGCATGGCCTGAAGTTTGGCGTAGACTTCGGTGAGCTGCTGTTCCAAACGCTTCTTCTCACCCTTGAGGGAGGCGATGGAAACTCCAATACGATCCAGTTCGGCTTGCAGGTTCACATAGGCGGGATTGGTGGGGGCACTTTGCCGCTTTCCCCCGCGGGGCCGCTCCGGCGCGTCGGCCCCGCGATCGAGTTTTTCAATCGCGCGCAAGGTCTTCTGCACGTCGGGATGTTGCTCCGAGTATTTGGATCGCAGTGCCGCAAGCTTGCCTTCCAGCTCGGCCCGTTGCGCGGCGGTTTCATTCCCGGGGACATCCCCCTTCGATTCCCCTTTCAGGAGGGCGATTTCCTGACGTTTGGCCACCACGGAAGGATGGACTTCCGAAAGGCGAGACAGGAGGTTCGCGAGCTCCAGTTCCGCCTGCTGGAGACGTTCGGCCGGGGTCATGACCTTCCCGGCACCCGTGTAGGGGTCCAGCATGGCGAGGTTGCCCTTGAGCGTCGAGCGCTGTTCCTCGAGCGAACGCACGTGCATGCTGATCTCCGAAATCCCGGCGTTGAGCTTTTCGAGCTTTTGCATGTTGAGAGCCGAATACTCCGGAAGCTCCTCAAGGTGCTCCTTCTGGAACTCAGCAAGTTTGGTCTGGAGCTGCTCGATGCGCTCCTTTTCGAGCTTCAGTTGTTCTTGGAGGAATTCCGTCGTGCCGCGGGCGTGCCGGGCCCGGGCCTCGGCGTTCTTTTCGAGGAAAAACGACGCGATCTCATTGGCCACCGCCTGGGCCGTCCGCGGGCTTTCATCCTCATAGGAAAGCGAAAACGCGATGGTCATCTGGATGGGCTGGCCGCCGCGCTCCGAGTTGATTTCCGCGTTGATGTTGCGCAGAGCGATGCGTTTGCGAAGGTATTCGATGAGCTCCTCGGTGGTGAGCTTCTTACGCTTTTCCGGAACCAGTTTGTACTTTTCCACCAGGCTCAGCAGTTTGGTCCGGGACGTCACCTCCTGGGAAATCGACTGGATGCGCTCCTGAGCGAAGGTGGTGATGGTCGACGGCACCAGGGTGGACGGGATCTGCTGGTTGTGGATCAGGATGGTTGCCTGGGAAAGAAAGGTATTGGGAAGCAGGACGCACACGATGCCCGTGAGCAGCACCGTGGCGACCAGTGGAAGGATGAGCCACCACTTCCGTCGCCAGACGATACCCGAAAGCTTGGCAAGGTCCAGTTCATTGGGCGACTCCATGGGTATTCCTCGAGATGTGAAGGGTTGATATCATCCGAAGCATCCCAGGCGTTCGCGCCGTCCCTGAGATCACCTGCAGCCTCTTTCTCAACGATTCGACCAGAGCCTCGGCCAGTCCATGGTGATCCCAGCCCAGACGCGGACTCGGCTGCGGCTGCCAGCGTCGGGCTGTCGATCCTCGAGGGAGTATTCGTAGGAGGCGCCCAGCCGCAGCGAGGTGTGCTCCGTGAGTCGGTGGGTGAGGACAGGCGCCGCCCGCAGCAGGTGCTCTTCTTTGCCGCCGCTCCCCGCGAAGGTCGACAGGTCGTAGCCCAAATCTCCGGTGAGGACTGTCTTCTCCGCCACTTGGAAGCTGGTCGCCGTTCGCACGTAATTGCGGTCCGCCGCCGAGCCGCCGGCGGCGTTGTAGTGCTCCCGACCCGCCGAGAGTGTCGTTTTCAGACGCTCCGACCAGAGCTGGTCCAGCCCGATCGAAAAGATGAATCCGCTGTCGGTGAGGTGCTCGACATCCTTCACCCGTCGAAACCGGATCGTGCCGTCAGGCTTGAGAACCGGAAAAACCGTGAACACCTCCCGCCCCAACGCCGTGGCGCGGTAGCCGCCTTCCAGCCGGAAAACCCGGGTCTCGGCCAGTCGGCGCTCCCAGTTCAGGGTCGCGGACATCGTGCGGTCGATGACGGCGATATCATAAGAGGCGTAGGCATACCCCAGCGTAAGGCCCAAGGTGTTCCGTTCGTTCCACTGCCAGGTCGGGCCGAGGGTAGCGGACAGCTGGGTGAGGTCCGGGTTTCCCCCGTCAGGGTAAAGGTTTTGCTGCACCCCGACACTGCCGCCCAAAGACCAACGCTCACTCAGGGCATAGGAGGCGCCGAGGTCGAGCCTCGACCGGTACCGGGTCACGCGCTTTTCGATGAGACCTGCCCGCTCCAACTCCGTCTCCAGGGTCTCATCATGGGCGACCAACGCGCCGATCCGGGTTTGCATACGCTCAGACCAAAGCTGGGTAAAGGAACCGTTGGCACTGCCCTCGATGGTGTCGAAGCCCGGGTGGACTGCGTATTTTTCCCCGTTGATCACCGCTTCCAAAAGCATCCGGGAATCCTCGGTCTCTCGATTGCCCTGAAGCCGGGGTCGGACCCGCGTGATGAAATCATGGAGCCGCTCGGAGTCCGTAAAGAGCACGTTGCTGTTGTATTCCTCCAGGAGATCCAGGGACGGCGAGAAGAACCAATGGGCGGCGAACGACGGCGTCGGCCGCAGCGACCCCAGGCAACACAACAGGCTCGAGAAAAGCACACAGGCTCCCCAATACCGCAACGACCATCCCTCGCTACCCCAATGGAGACCTTTCAACCAACTTCGCTTTGGGGACCTCCGTCGATCGCCTCCACCGATGTCCCCGTCACCCGACGAGATGATCCCCATCATGCGGGATTACGCGTTACAGATCTATGCCGGCGTTGTGACTTGTGTGTTACGGGCCCCCTCCACCCGCGTGCCCTAAACTCGCAGCGGAGCAAAGAAGGCCCGGCATCCTTTGTGTCATGGGGAGCGCACGAACCTACAAACTGGTTCCGACGGTAGGCAAGGGCATGACAAGAAACTTTGACAGACTGGTGAGGGAGCCGAATAATCTCGAATCTCTAAATTTGGATACTTTACAGGAACGTAGGGAGCCGAGGCGGATGCTGCGGTCGCGTGTCCCGCGGCACCGCTCTAACGCTGCAGGCGAGAATCCAGATATTGATAGTTCGGTGGGCTGTGGACCTCCGACTCCGCCCTATGACGGGATCAAAAAGGATTTGCAGCAGCCCCCCCTTCCATCGTGCACGACAAGGACCAGAGGTTGGCAATGAGGTCCGTGTGAGATCTTAGGGCGCGATTTCGTGCGGGAAAAACCCCACGTCTGCTCGCTGTTCGATGCCGTGCGGCAGAGGCCAGGTTCGTTCCCGCCCCCAACCCGGGATCGAGGCAACCTCATTGCCACAGTTTGGGCGACCCGAAACCATTTCGGGGCCGACCCAATCGCGAAAACGGCAACGCTTCGGAGAGACGAACATGAATCGAAGATCCGCCCTTTGGCGCATTGTGACCGCGGCTGTTCTGATCGTATCCGCCCTGGGTGTCCCCGGCAGGTCGTCCGCTCATTTGCCACCCAAACCCAAGATCGTGAACCTGACCACAACCCTCGATGATATCAAGGTCACGGCCGATCGGGAGCTCAAATCCTTCCTCGCAGCCAATGCCATCGACGGCAAGGCCTCAACGCGGTGGGACGCCGGAATCCGGGGCACTTTGGCCGATCCCATGAGCCTGACCATCGATCTCGGCAGGATCTGTGAGATCAGCAGGATCCAGCTCTTGGGCGCTCCCCACGGAGGGCGCAATCAGTCTTTCTTCCGAATCCTGCTCAGTCAGGATGGAGAGACCTGGCAGACTCTGGAATCGGTGCCCGGGCGGCCGAGGCTTTACGGCTCCGGGAGCGGCTTGCCCTTCATCGAGGCCGAATACATCCGTTACGAGGTTTTTGGAGGAAACAAGACGGCTCGACTCGCCGAAATGAGGATCTTAGGCCTCCCACCTCGGAACCAGGTTCCCATCCCGGGAACGGCCTTGCTTTTCGGATCCGGCCTCGCGGGTCTGACGGTCCTGCGGCGGCGCCTTGCACGCCGGCGCAGTGCCACTCCGAACCCCTGCCTCCTTTCCCAACGCCCTTGAGGCTTGGGCTTGACGGCTGACATGACGGCTGATCAAAGTATCTCAGGGCGGTGAGCGCATCGTGAGCGGCTCTCCATGGCCTGTGCAGCCTTCAGCCCAAATGTCCTGCTCCGGCATTGCTCGAAGTCGATTCGCCGGCCACGGTCCTGGTTTGCGTTGGGAATGTTGCAATCGCCCCTCATACCGCCTGCGCGGCTCCCTTTAGACCGACGACGGACCGATTAGTCCAGCGCCGCCAATGGTCATGCTCAAAGAGGAGACGTCAAGGCCGCGAAGGTGGGAAACCGGATGCCTGCGAACGAATGGATCCCCGCCAAAATCTTCGGGGTGACGTATGCGAGGCATGGTCACCTGATCGTACGGAGCTGTATTAGGATTCGCCCCAAAACCAAGGGCGCTCAAAAAGCCGGCCCTCGGGCACAGACAAAGTCCGCCCGATTTTGGCACCCTTGCTGTGGGGCGATTGGCTTCTTAGAGCCAGTCCATCGAACTGCGCACCGCATCGATCAGCCGTTCCACGTCGGCGGGAAACACATGCCCGATGGTTCCGATGCGGAAGGTTTCCGCGTGGGTCACCTTCCCCGGGTAGATCACGAAGCCGCGAGCCTTCAAGGCCGTATAGAAGGTTCGGAACGCAAAGCCCGGGTGCGGAGGATTCCGGAACGCCGTGATGATGGGCGACCGGCAGGCTTCCGGCAGCAGACACTCGAAGCCCAGCCGCTCCATGCCGGCCACCAGGGCCCGGTGATTGGCCAGGTATCGGGCATGACGCGCGGGCACGCCGCCCTCCTCGTCGAGCTCCCGCAGGGCCTGGGCAAAGGCCCGCACCACGTGGGTCGGCGAGGTGTAGCGCCACTTGCCCCCCTTGGTTTCCATTTCCCGCCACTGATCAAAGAGATCCAGGCTCAGGGAACGGGCCCGTCCCCCGCAGCGCTCCAAGTCCTCCCGACGCGCGACGACAAACCCGAAGCCCGGTACGCCCTGAATGCACTTGTTGGCGCTCGAAATGACAAAATCGGCACCCATGTCCGCGGCATCCATCGGAATGCCGCCAAAGCTGCTCATGGCGTCCACGATGACGGTCTTGCCGTGGGATTTGGCCAGGCGAGCGAGGTCCTCGATGGGGTTGAGCATCCCCGTCGTGGTTTCGCAGTGGACCACCGCCACGTGGGTCACGTCCGGATCGCTTTTCAGGATCGATTCCACGCGGTCCAGGTCGGGATAGCCCACCTCGCCGAAGTCGAGCACCACCGTCGGAATTTTCAGCACCCGCGCGATCAGGGCGATGCGATCCCCGTAATGGCCGTTGGCGAGGACCAGGAGCCTCCCGTCTGCCGGCACGACGCTTCCCAGGGTGGCTTCAACGGAAAACGTCCCGCTCCCCTGCATGAGCACCGCCGTGTAGCCGGTATCCGCCGTCGCCAGCGCCACGAGTCTTGAGCGGATGTCCTGGACGATCCCGTTGTAGTCGTCGTCCCAGGTGCACCAGTCGCGCAGCATCACGGCCTTGACCGACTTGGTCGTCGAAAGCGGTCCGGGAGTGAGCAGCAGGTAAGGGTTTTCGGGAAGTTGGTCGTGATCCATCGGAATCCTTTCTTCGTGTCGGTTGGGTCAGTCGGAGAGCCCCGATCCCGCTTCCACCTCGGCGAGGGCCGCCTCGAGGAGGGTCATCGCGTGCTCGAGCTCCCCCTCCGAAAGGGTGAGGGGTGGGGTCAGAGTGAGCACGTTCCCGGCGGAAACCTTGAAACTCAGCCCCTTGTCCAGGCAGCGGTAGAGCACTTCATCGGCTTCGTCCCGGGCGGGTCGGCCCCCGCGCAGCACGAGCTCGACCGCCAGGAGCAGCCCAAGTCCACGGACATCCCCCACCAGGGGATGCGCCCGCCGCAAGGCTTCCAGCCGCTTGAGCGCCTGCTCACCGGTGCGCCGCGCCCGCGCCAGGAGCCCCTCCTCCTCGATGCAGTCGAGCACCGCCAAAGCGGCGGCGCAGGCCACGGGGTTCTTTTCGTGGGTGTAATGGCCGAGGGCCATGCTCCCCGCCACGTTGAGCCCCTCGCGAGCCACGATGGCCGCGAGCGGCATGATGCCTCCGCCCAGCCCCTTGCCCAGGACAAGAATGTCCGGCACCACGTCGAAGCACTCGCAGGCGAACATCCTGCCGGTCCGCCCGAGGCAGACGGCCGTCTCATCCAGGATGAGCAGGGCGCCGTGCCGATCGCAAGCCCGGCGCACCCGCTGCCAGTAGCCGGGCGGCGGCAAGTCCACCGTCGTGCAGCGGACGGGCTCGGCCACGACCGCCGCCACATCGCCTTCCTTCTCCAGGGCGTACTCGATGAAGGCGGCGCACCGAAGGTCGCACGCCGGACAGCCTCCGGGGGGCGCCCAGCGGCAACGGAACGGTTCGGCGGGCGGGACATGCTCGGTTCCTGGAAGCAGTGGACCGATCCCCGCCCGAAATTGGGCTTCCCCGCCCACGGAAATCGCATCCAGCGAGGCGCCGTGGAAGGCGTCCCACAGGGACACCGTCTTGAAGCGTCCCGTCACAACCCGCGCCAGCTTGAGCGCCATGCCCACAGCGGTGGTGCCTCCAGGTGCGAACAGGACACGCGCGAGGTCGCCCGGCGCCAGGTGCGCGAGCCGCGCCGCCAGCTCGATGGCCACCCCGTTCGTGTACCGTCGTGGACAGAACGAGAGCCGGTCCAGCTGTTGCTTCACGGCCTCGACGACACGGGGATGGGAGTAGCCGACCTGGTGGAGGCTGTTGCCGTGAAAATCCAGAAAGGCCCTGCCCTCGACGTCGATGAGGGTCGCGCCCTGCACGTGCTCCAGCGCGTTCAGGCACGGCGTGGAAAGGGACTGGTGCAGGAAGACCCGGGCATCTTCTTCCAGGATCCGGCGAGTCGATTCCGACAGGCGGTTTCGGACCCACCAGCGCCGACCCGCAGATTCGTTGACGTCGCCCTCGGTGGCCCGGGGAGCCTCCCGAGAATCCATCGCGCCTCCTTTCACCGTTGGGGCTCCCCTGCCCTTCCTGGCTCGATGGAGATCGCGTCCGAGGGCCGCCCTCCGGCCGCCAGCCGTGCCGCGATGTCTTCGATCACCGCCGCGCAGTGCCCGATGTCCTCGACCACGTAGTGGGCCCCCTCGGCCCGGAAGCGCTCGGCGATGGCGTCCAGAGGCAGCTGGAGCTCCCAGCGCGGCAGGGCGTTCACTTCCTCCAGGCTCAGGCCCAGCTCACTCCCCGACCGGGTCAGCCCGACCGTCCACATCCCCGCGTTGCGCCCCTCCTGGATGTCGCTCACCGTATCCCCAATCTTCACCAGGGCCTCCATCGGGTAGACCGCGAGCTCGATGGCGTTCCGATAGCACATGAACGGCGCGGGGCGGCCCTCGGGCACGTCCGAGGAGGTGACGACGCAGTCGGGCTGATAGCCCTTGCGCCGGGCCTCGGCCGCCAGAACGTCCATGATGGGGCGGGTGTAGCCGGTGGTCGACCCGATCCGAATGTCACGGGAGCGGCAGAAGGCGACGAAATCCAAGAGGCCGGGCACCGGGTCCGCGTGTTGGCCAACGGTGGCGGTCATCAGCGGTTCGAGGCCGGCATACAGGCGCTGGATGTCTTCCTCGCGGATGTCCTCGCCCCGGACGGCCTTCCAGCGATTTCGCACCGCCTCCATGCCACACAACGCCCGCAGGTGGTCGATCTTCTTGAGTCCCATCGGACCCCGCGCCTCCCGGCTCGTGAGGGGAACCCCTTCCCGCTCGAAGACGGCGACAAACGCGTCCACCGGGCCCATGCAGCCAAAGTCGACGGCCGTGCCCGCCCAGTCCAGGACGACCGCGCGCACCGGACCCGTGTAACCCCTGCCTCCTGTTTGAATTCCCATTCCCTCCTGCTCCTTTCTTGCCGCCAGGTCACCGCCTCGACCAGGTCTGGGTCCGCCTCTGAATCCAGCCGCTCACCACTCCGTAGCCCCCGCGAGCGAGCACGTTCACGCCCACGATGAGCATCGCCATGGCGGCGGCCGGCGCGATGTCGCCCGCGTCGTCCATGTTGGCCACCGCCACGGAGGCGAGTGGCAGGTCCGCCGTGTAAAGAAAGATCACCGCCGAAACCGTGGCCATGGAGTTCACGAAATAATAGATCGCGATCTCCAGGGTGGCCGGAAGGCAAACCGGCAAGGTCACCCGGAGGAAGGTCCGATAGAACGGGACCGCCATGGATTCCGAAACCGTCTCGAATTCACGGTCCAGCTGCTTCAGGGCCGTCGTCGCCGTGAGGAAGCTCACCGTGTATAAATGCACCACGTTACTCAAAACCAGGATGCCCATGGTGCCGTAGAGACCGTTGAAGGGGTTCACCACGCGCCAGCCAAGGATCGACCATGAGGGCGTGTTGAAAAAGAAAATGTAGCTCAGTCCGATCACCATGCCGGGAAGGGCCAGGGGCACCAGGGAGAGCATGTAGGAAAGCTGCCGCAGCGCCCGCATCCCTCGGCTTTTCTCGATCAGGTAGGCCGATCCGAACGTGATGGCGGTGCCGAGGAGTGCCGAGTAGAGACTCATGCGGACGCTGTTCCACAGGGACGCGATGCCGCCGCCGCCCATCCGGCTGAAATCGTAATGCCCCAACCCCAGGGAAAGGTCATAGGGCCAGACCCTGACCAGGGATGCGAAGAGAGCGGTCCCGTAAAACCCGAGGATCGCGACGGCCACGAGCGAACAGAAGGAAAGGGCCGCGGCGTCGCGAGCGCGCGAGGGTTTCGGGACGAGGGGCACGGACCGGGCTGTGAGCACCGAGAACTGCCGCCGCCGGCAGATCCGGTCGGCGATGAAGGCGATGACCGTCGGCACCAGCAGCACGGCGCTCACCACGGCCCCCATGATGAAGTTCTGCTGGCCGATGACCTGTTTGTAGATGTCGGTGGCCAGCACGTTGTATTGTCCGCCGACCACCTTCGGAGCCCCGAAATCCGTGAAGGCCAGGATGAAGCAGACGAAGAAGGTGCTGATGAGGCCGAACTTGACGCCGGGGAGCGTGATCATGAAAAAGGTCCGGACCGGGCCGGCCCCGAGGGATTGCGAGGCCTCATACAGGCGTGCGTCGGTCATCCGGAGGGCCACCGACAGGATCAGCACGGCCTGGGGAAAAGTGTAGAGGACTTCCGCGAGCACGATCCCGAACGGCCCGTAGAGCTCAACAGGCAGTCCCGGCAGACGCCCGAAGAATCCCTGGCTCACGAGCCCCTTGCGACCGAAAAGGTAAACCAGGGCGATCCCGTTGAGGAGTGTCGGGGCAAAAAGCGGCGTCATGACCACCCCCTGGAAGAACCCCTTGAGGGGCATGGCGGTCCGGGTGAGGGAAAAGGCGAACGCAAACCCGAGCACGGTCGAAATCGCCGTCGTCAAGGTCGAGACCGTGAGGCTGTTCACCAGGGAGGAAGACAGGGTCGGGGTGCGAAAGTAGACGATGTAGTTGTGGAGACCCGCGAAGTGGCCCTCGGCGGTCTGGAGGCTTTTCCAAAGGAGCTGCGCCACCGGGAGGAGCACGCAGCACACCAGGAAAAGGCATGCCAGTCCAACCAGGAGGCGCCGCAGCCAGGCATCCCAGTCGACGGCCGCCGTCGAGGCGCGTCCCACGGGAAGCTCAGGACTCAAGGATTGAGGATCGGCCATGGAACCGGTCCCAGGGGGGTCGGTTGAAGCTTCCCCCACGCGGGCACACCCGTCAGGCCGCATAGACCAGCAGCCGATCCGTCGGGAGCTCGATGTGCACGCGGGCCCTCTCCCGAATCCGGAGGGCCCGGACCTTTTCGGCGGTCACGTCGGCCTCGATCAGCGATGTTTCAGATTCATCGAGACAGAGGCTCATGGCGATGCGGTAGCTGGCCCCCCGGTATTCGAGGCGGTTCACTTCGGCGATGAGCGGGTTTTCGCAGCGCTCGCCATTCTGACGGATGAGGATGTCTTCGGGGCGGATGGCCAGCGTCGCGGGCGCCCCCTCGGGTACGGGACCCGCGTCCGCCACCCGGAGCCTCAGGCTGCCTTTGCGGAACACGCGAGGCGCTTCCTTGACGGCATCCCGGATGAAATTCATGGAGCCGATGAAAGAGGCCACGAAGGGACACGCAGGCCGATTGTAGATTTCGTCTGGAGAGCCGGCCTGGAGCACGCGGCCCCGGTCCATGACCAGGATCCGGTCCGCCATGGCGAGCGCCTCTTCCTGGTCGTGGGTGACCATGAGGGTCGTCAGCCCGAGACGCCGTTGCAGGGAACGGATCTCCATGCGCAGGCGCGCCCGGACTTGGGCGTCCAGGGCCGACAGGGGCTCGTCCAGGAGCAGCACGGCGGGCGCTGGCGCGATGGCGCGGGCGAGGGCTACCCGCTGCTGCTGCCCCCCGGAGAGCTGCGCGGG
Organism: uncultured Syntrophobacteraceae bacterium; assembly: GCA_964527905.1. GTDB lineage: Bacteria > Desulfobacterota > Syntrophobacteria > Syntrophobacterales > Syntrophobacteraceae > CALBZH01. The sequence continues at coordinate 20,881 of CAZGQL010000003.1, read as the reverse complement.
GAACTTGCGGCCCTGCCCTTCGAGGCCGACCAGGGCCAGGAGCTCCTCGATCCGTTCGGCCACCTGGGCCTTGGGCCAGCCCCGGGTCTGGAGCCCGTAGGCGATGTTCTGGCGCGCCGTGAGGTTCGGAAAGAGCGCGTAGGATTGAAACACGATGCCCACATTGCGCCGGGAAACGGGCAAGTGCGATACGTCCGTCCCGCCCAGAACAATGCGCCCCCCGTCAGGGCTGTCCAGACCCGCCACGGCCCGGAGCAGCGTCGTCTTGCCGCACCCGCTCGGACCGAGAATGCACAATAACTCCCCGCGACCGGCGGCAAAGGAGACTTCCTCCAGAGCCTGAAAGCGGCCAAAGCGCTTGGACACTTCCTCTACCCTCAGATATTCGGCGGTCTTCGAATCGACGGATTCCATGGGCTCTCCATTCTTTTCCGACATGGACGGCGCTGCCCCCGACAGGTTGCCCGTGCCCCGCAAGAGATCGAGACATTCGGTTCGCGCAGGCTCGCGAGGCACGGCCCCCCGACGCTTTATTTCTTCGGCTCGCTCTTGGCGTCGTAGCGCTTGGACCATTCCGCCAGGATGGCCTCGCGGTTCTTGGCGGCCCAGCCGAGGTCGTTCTTGATGAGCTGCTGAAATGGATCCGCGGGGTAGCCTTCGGGAATGGGCTCACCCGTCGGGTAGGCCGTGACGGGGTAAACCTTGGCGTAGGCCTTCATGACCTCGGGATTCAGGGCCCAGTCCAGAAAGGTCCGGGCGGCGGCTTTGATGGTCGTTTTGCGGATCAGGGCGTTCGCTTCCACGTCCCACCCACATCCTTCCTTCGGGAAGACGGTTTCGACGGGCTCCCCCTTCTTTTTCTGGATGATGCCGCGATAGCCGAAGGAAATCCCGATGGGGAACTCCCCGGCCCCCGCCATCTTGCAAGGCTTGGAGCCCGAATGGGTGTACTGGGCGATGTTCTGGTGCAGCCGGTCCAGGAATTCCCACCCCTTCTGCTCGCCCATGGTCTGAAGTACGGCGGACACGGTGAGGAACCCCGTGCCGGAGGAAGCGGGGTTGGGCATGACGATCTTGCCCTTGTATTCCGGTTTGACCAGGTCGGCGAGGGACGTCGGGACCGGCAGGTTCTGGGCCTTCGCCTCCACCGTGTTCACGCAGAATCCGGTCTCCCAGGCCTTGATCCCCACCCAGTGGGGTGGGTCCTTCGGGTCCCGCAGGGTCGGATTCACCTTGGCGAGGTCCTTGGGAGCGTATGGAGCCAACATGCCCGCCTGGTCGCACACGAGGAGGCTGGTGGCGGCCAGTCCCCATACGACATCCGCTTGGGGATTGTCCTTCTCGGCCAGGAGCTTGGCCGTGACGATGCCGGCCGAATCGCGCACCACCTTGACC
>CAZGQL010000003.1:0-19476 GCA_964527905.1 uncultured Syntrophobacteraceae bacterium | reverse complement strand
TGATGTCCGGATGGGCTTTCTTGAAGGGCTCCAAGTAGCCCGGATACTCGTCGTCCTCGAGGGCCGTGTAGACGACCAGTTCCTCGGCGCCCGCGCGCCCGATCGGCAACACCAGCGTGAACAGCACCAGGATCATGAAAACGAGTCCGAACAGTCTGCCTCGTGCCTGCGGCATGATGCACTCCTTGGTTGAGGAAAGGTGAAAGCGCTGAAAGGTCCTGTGAATGCGGTGTAGAGAGATAAAGAAGATCACAAAGCTTCGTTACGAACCGACGACGAGAACGTTACGATTCCGCGTCGCGCTCCCATGCACCAATTTCAAGCGATTCCAAGATTCCGCACCGTGGTCCCCGTGGAGTTGCCACCATCCTGGAGTCGCTCTGCGCGCAAACCTTCGCTCCACAAACCGACTCCTCCAACCGGCTGAAAGCCGCTTCCCGCTCTCCGCGCCCTGCCATGAGCCCCCTCTCCCTCCCTCCTCCAATTCGTAACAGGAATGTTCCGGTCTCGAAACACATCGCTCGTCATGGCTCCTTTATAAGATAGGGCACAGATCGCGCCGCCATGTCTGCGAAAGGACCGCGCGTTGGCGGGAGGACGGTTCAGGAGGCTGCAGCCGTTGGACGAAGGGGGCTGGAAGCGAGTTGGCGGAGCTTTGCCCTGAGTTGCTTGGCGCCGAAATAATCCTTTGCGATCACGTATCCTTCCAACATGAACATTAGAATCCACTCTCCTCAGCTAGGTTGCCATCCTATAGGTTAACCTTAAAAACCACAGCTCCTTTTTTTCCTCAAAATTTCGGTCATCGCTGAATGTTCTTGGAATAGAAACTGATATAAAAAAATAAACGTCAATATAAGTAAATTCATCAAATGATTATTTACATCATTTTTTTACATCTGATTGTCTCGCTTTCAGTGGCACTACCTGAGCTTATACTAGCATTGGAATCCGAGCATGTTGGGCTGAACATGCGCGATTTTAAATACGTTCAGAACTTGAATTCTGTAGATCCATTCGTTTTTTGGACAACTGACGGAACTTATACGGTGCATTACAAGGGCATTACTGATGACATTCTATCACCCAGTGGAAAATCGTTTAAACTCGATGTCACTTTAAAGGGTGCCACATACGCGTACTGGATGATCCCGCTACGAGTGCCTAACATCGGGCAACTCACCATAAAGGGGGATATTCGGGTGGAGAAGACCACTGGATGCTCTGTCGCGTTGGGAACGAACGTGAGTCTTTGGCCCGCCCCCATCTCGGGAGTCAATATATTGGAAAGGATTGAGCAACCAAGTGAGCTTTGGACTTCAACCGAAGGCGACCTCGTAGCGGCAGGCAAGAAAATCTCAACTCAACTGAACTCCCAATACCTAGGCGGTGCGTCTACGGCAGATCATGGGAGTTGGACCGATCGTATCGGTCTTTTCATTTTTTCTCCGCATGGTGGGAGAATCGTGGTTCGAGTGAGCAATCTGCGCCTCCAGGGCATTGTCCCTGAAGAGTCGGCTTACGAATTTTACGCCAAGACTGTTTGGCAATCCTATTTGAAACGGATTATGGGTGAGATTCAGACTAAGAGCGAATTGATTCTCGGTTACACCCCAAAAGAAAGCACACCTTCAAATATCGAAGTATCGCTCCGAAAAACCAAGTCATTGACAAATGACCTCTTGAAAACGATTCAAGATCGTGGGTACCCTACACCCAGCGAGTACGCAGAGGTCGACACACTTTTCAAACAGTTTACCATCAGTACTCAATACGCTTCTCTATTGGCCGCCAATCCCGATAGACTTCTGCTCGTATTTCCTCTTGATCCTATTGCATCCACGAGCCAAGGGCAGAGAATCTCTTTCAATGAGGACATTTCATCAAAAGTTCAAGCAGGACAAACGATCAGTTTAAAGGCCTGTAAGGGGGAATATGAGCCTGCATCGTTTGTGATCAGAGCTCTTCGACCTGTAAGGAATATTCGGGTTTACTCTACCCCGCTTCATGGCAAAGGCCAGTACCAGGTTCCTGCAGACGCTGTTGAAATCAGGCTTGTGAAGTATTGGTACCAAGCTGGAGACGGAACGATTCACAGAACGCAGGAAAGGATACTGTTGCCAGAACTTTTGATTCATGATGCAGAGCTTATAAAAACTGACGACGAACAGAAGAAGAATTTTCTAAAAGTCTCTCTAGATTCTCAACAAATCTACATCGATATCAGCTCTTCCGACACAATATTCCCCAAAGGTGCAAGGATACAGGATGCTGAATCTTTGCTCCCTTTCCAGATGGACTCAGGAACAAATCAGCAGGTCTGGATCACTGTGCGCGTTCCGAATCAGGCGCCTGCCGATGAGTATACTGGCTCGATCATTATAGAAGCGGACGGCATGGACGCCGTGGTACTGGAACTGAATCTGCTTGTCTTACCCTTTGAACTTGAAAAACCTTCACTCCAATACTCTCTGTACTATCGTGGGCAGGTTGTCTCGCGTAGAGAAGACGAAGTCCAATCTGAGTGGAAGTCAGCGAAACAATATCTGATCGAACTGTTCAACATGAAAGAACACGGTGTGGTGTATCCTACCCTTTACCAAAAGATGGACGACGACCTTGAGCTAGCCCTTGAACTGAGACGCGAAGCCGAACTCCCTACTGATCAACTCTTCATTCTGGGAACCAACACCAGGTGTTCTAATGATCGTGATGGATTGGAAAGATTGGAGAAAGAGGTGAAACAATGGAAAGATATTGTTACCCGTTATGGATATCATGCAATTTACATATATGGTATAGACGAAGCCAAGGGTGATCTGCTCAAGTCCCAGCGAACAGCTTGGCAGAGAGTTCATCAAGCTGGAGGTGGGGTATTTGCGGCCTGCTATAACGGTGCGGCGGATGCTGTCGGAGATCTTCTGGATGTGGCGGTCTTTTCCGGCCCTCCGAAAAAGGAAGAAATTGAGAAATGGCATCGGCAGGGGAAGAGAGTATTTTCGTACGGAAATCCTCAGGTGGGGATTGAGGATGCTACCGTCTATCGAAAGAATTACGGTTTTGCCCTTTACTGTGCAGGCTATGACGGGGCTATGAACTACGCCTATCAGCATGGCTTCGGACACATTTGGAACGATTTCGATCATTCGACGTATCGAGACCATGTTTTTGCTTACCCGACCAGTAACGGAGTCATCGATACCGTGCAGTGGGAAGGATTTCGGGAGGCGATCGATGACGTAAGGTACTTGACGACGCTTGCCTCGAAGCGCCGACTCAGTGATGAGGAACTCAAGTCATGGCTTTGCCCCATGGTGAGGAAAGGATCCGACATGAGCCTCATAAGAGAACAAGTGATCAAGCGGATACTTTCGCCTGAGAATCCGCTCTCTCCCGAGAAATTTCGTCTCCTGGGGCAGCATCGGCGTTGAGCCGTGGGACATGTGAGCTTGCCATGCAAGCCCCCTTCACGTTTCAGCCTTTGCGAAAGTGCCTTCGCATGAGCAAGCGAGCCGATCTATCTCCAATGATTTTGAATGCGTGAAATCCTCGCAGTACTGGCCCTTGTTTTGGCCACCGCCGCTGTCTGCGGCCAGAGGTCCTTACTCCTTGCGATCCTGGCTTCCTTGATCGTCACCGTCCCGGCCTTTCAGGCAACGGAGGGGCAGAGATCCGCCATATACCTACAGGAGCTGGTCGTTGCTGCAGGCTTTATTCCATGGGCCATTCGGCTGAGCCGTAGCCATGTCAAACCGTGTTTCAAGAACATGTGGGTCCACCTGTGCGTGCTCACTCTATGCGTCATTGTCTCCACGGCTTTCGGCTACCTCAGACTCGATAAGATGGACGAAGTCCTCCTACGCTCCGCCCTTGCCGGCCTCCGGTTTGGAGCCATTGTCCTTGTTTTCTTGATGGCAAGCTCAATCCCGCTGGAGCAAAAGGATTTTGAACGCATCCTCCGCTGGACCTGCGCAGGACTGTGCCTTCTCGTTTTGGCAAGTGCCCTGCATGTAGTCAGGATCGTTGTTTTGCCCTCCTACTACGGTCGCGAGGCCGCCTTGGGGACCGTCCAGTACGGCATTCTGTGGTTGAACCGTGCAAGCCTGGGGACCTACGCCCAGCTGGGACTTTTCTTTTCGATCCTGCTCATGCGACTTCGCAGTTTGCCGTATTATTTGGGAGCTCCTGCTGCTGGAGCCTTTCTATGGCTGACTCTTGCCTCCTTTTCTCGGAGCAATGTCCTGTCGGTTATCGCCTTCCTCATCCTTATGGGCGCGCTCGCCAAGGGGAAGCGGATCGCCAACTTCCTTCTCCTCGTGGTACTCGGTGGCGTCTTGGTTGCCTTAGCGACAGTCCTGCCTGCAGTTTCCGAGCGCCTAGCGAGCATGTCGGGAGGCAGTGAGGTGGAGCAGACTCTGGAATCAACCGGTAGACTGATCGGATGGACCGTAGCCATCAATTACCTCCTTACACATCCTATCGACGCGATCTTTGGTGTTGGTTTCGACTGTTGGGGCTATACGATCTATAAAGCCGGCGGCCAAAGTGCGGGGCACAACCTCTACCTTCACGTGTTGGGGGAACTCGGCTTGGTGGGCGGCATGATCTATCTGGCGTTTTTTGGGCGTCTTTTTTTTAGATTGAAGCGGGCACTTGGATCAGGGGGAGATGCTGAACCCATCGGCCAATTGTCGGTTGCTCTTCTGATCGCGCTGCTCGTGGGGAGCGTCACCGCGGAACTCCTTTACCCGGTCGTGACTCAGATTTCCTGCATGGCCCTGGTGATGTACAGTTTGGGATTGATCATGGGGCGCCTGAATCATCCCTCTGCATGGCCTGAGGCGAACCGGGTTCATTTGAAACAGGTATCCGACACGGCGGAGAGCTGAACTGAAACGCATCCTGTCTCAAGTTTCGGCCTCCGCAGTCAGCAAGGTCCTCTCCCTCGGAATCAACGCCGCTTATTTCTTTGCGGTCGCCGCTTGGGCCTCCAAATCCGACCTTGGCATCTATGCGTTCTGTTTGGCCGCCGGGCAATTGGCTTCGGAGATCAGCACCTTCGGGACCAATCCTGTCATCGTGCGACGTGTAGCTTCCGGATCGTCCTCTTTGACCGTCATCAGCGGCACCGCAATGTTTCAGCGGCTGACCTTTCCTCTGGCCTTGGTACTCATGGCGACACCGGTGATCAGGTTGGCTCCAGGCCGAATCGACCATCTTGGGCTCATTCTTCTTGCGTTTTCTGCCTGCGCAGTGGGGCAAATCGCCGGTTTCATCAGGCAGCTTTTCGTCGCGCAACAGATGTTTTGGCATTACACATGGATCGAGCAGGCAGGCTTGATCATCAGGGTCGCTGCTGGACTCGCGCTTGTGCTCATGGGTTATGGCGCGGCAGGTCTGATCCTTGCTCTTCTACTCGGCTATAGTTTGGATGCGCTTATGGCTGGATTCCTGGCCACCAGGATACTCGGTTGCACATTGCTTCCCAAAGTCGACCTCCAGGAATTGAAAGCGTTGCTCAAAGAAGGGTTTCCCCTGCTTGGTCTCGTGCTTTTTAGCCAGGCACTGGCACGAGCGGACTGGATCCTGATGGGAGCAATGCGATCGGCGGGGGAAACGGGAGAATACGCATTCGCTTACAGGATCTTCGAGATTTCCTGGCTACCTCATGCCATCCTGGGCACCGTGCTGCTTCCTAAGCTGAGTTCCGCCTTGCGAACGGGAGAGGTCACCCTACAGAGCCGAAACAGGCTCACGGCTCTCCACCGGGTCATGGTGGTCGGTTCTGTAATTCTACCTCTGGCCTTGCTCCTGGGATGGTCCCCTGTGATCGACTACCTGACGGGAGACAAGTACGGAAGAGTCAACGAACTGATCATGATGATCCTGTGCATTTCTGTCCCGTTTGCCGCTGGAACGGGACTGATGTGGAACGCCGCCATAGCACTGAAGAAAACAGCGGGGATCATGGCGATTTCATGTGTCTCGAGCCTCTTGAGTGTAGCCATGAATCTCCTGCTGATTCCACTATGGGGGGGGGAAGGTGCCGCCGTTGCCTCGACCATTCCCTTTATCTTCCAATATGTTCTGTATGCATGCCTTTTGCGCGGCTCCTTTTTCATGCTCCCCACAATCGCAGGGATCCTCTTTGCTGTGGTGGGTGGCACCCTTGCCTTCGCTTTCGCCAACATGCTCGTCGCACACTGGCTCTTCAGGATCACAGCGGGATCGATCATTTACCTTGCTTTGATGCTCTTGATCCTGCCAACGGCCCTCAACGACTTTAAAATGTTGGCAAGAAGTGTCGACAGGCCGGGTACCGGTGATGAAACCATGTCGATTCAGCTCGCCCGTTGAAGATTTCCCCCTTTCGCAGCCCTAAACACATGAAACCTTGTCCACACACCGCCACCTTTCGACACTTCAACACCACAGAGGATGACTCCTCTAACCCGAATTCAAACCATATCCGGGTCCTGCACCTGATCGGTGCGCTCAACCGTGGAGGGGCTGAGCAGGTTGTGATCAATCTCTGCAACCATATTGACCGTGACTCATTCGATGTGGCCATTGCCTCTCTTTCTGACGATATACCCATGGCCGAACGACTGAAAGACCGGGCAAAGGTACCCGTCTACACCTGCGGTCGTCTGCCGGGGATTCCCCCTCTGGGAAATCTTCTCAAGACGGCGTGGAGTCTGCGCAAAGTGATCATGCGCTTTGCGCCGCACATCATTCATTCTCATCTTTATAGCTTTAACGCCCCCCTTCAATGGATTTGCAGTTCCGGCGCCGGCTGTAAACAGGTCGTGACCATCCATGTTGCCGGGTTGCACTATACTCAGCAACAAAACTTGCCTTCAGCCTTCTTTCGTTGCGTCGAGGCAGGGAATATTCGGGCCTGCAATGCTTCCGTGATTGCGGTTTCTAACGAAGTTGCATCCATTGCGAGTCGTTGTCTCCGTCTCAACTCTAGAAGAATCATCACCATCTACAATGGGGTTGGCACGCGTGGGGATTTCGCCCCACCGTCAAGTGACTTCCCATCAGGGAGTGGTTTGGATAGACGGCCGCTACTTGTCGTGAACGTCGCCAGATTTCATGAACAAAAGGGACATCGGTATCTCTTACAGGCTTGGCCCCGAGTTGTTGCCAGAGTGCCGGAGGCCAAGCTGGTTCTTGTGGGAGATGGGCCTCTGAAAGGGAAAATGCAGCGCCTTGCCGACGAGCTTGGGATCCTCGAAAGTGTTGGCTTCATGGGTCTGCGGGATGATGTCCCTGCAATCTTGGCTCGTTGTAGCCTCGGTGTCTTTCCCTCTCTCTTTGAAGGACTGCCGGTCGCGCCGATTGAGATGATGAGCATGGGGCTGCCGATAGTCGCTTCAGACATCGGCCCCCTGCGGGAGGTAGTTGGTCGCGGGGAGGCGGGCGTGCTCGTCCCTCCGGAGCAGCCTGAAGATCTCGCCGAAGCCATCGTGTCTCTCCTTCAAGACGATGGATTGCGAAAGCGTTTGGGAAAAGCTGCGAGACTTAGGGCTTGCCGGCTGTTCTCCATTCAGAGGCAGGTTGAGGAACACGAACGTCTGTACCTCAATCTGCTGGGGTTCGATCATGGACGATACAGGGCGCAGCCGTGTTCTTGGCACGGCACCATTGACAGGACCACCGGAAACTAGGCCTCAAAAGGGCCGGCAGAAGTCCAGCGCGGCTGCACACGTGGACCAGCCCCACAGACCATTGGTTACGGTGCTCGTGCTGAACTGGAACCGCAAACCGGATCTGTTGGAAGCCTTGGCAAGCGTACGCCGCCAGACCTATAGTCCTATCGAAATGCTCGTCGTCGACAATGGCTCGAACGACGGCTCCCCTCAGGCGGTGGCTCGTGAATATCCCGAAGCTCGGCTCGTCCGATTGGACCGAAATTACGGATGTCCAGGCGGCAGGAACCGCGGGATAGCCGAAGCACGTGGAGAGTTCATTTTCTTCCTCGATAACGACGGCGTCTTGCACGAAAGGGCAGTCGAGCTCGCGGTGAATAGGATTCTCGCTCATCCCCGGATCGCAGTGGTCTCGGCCAAGACGGTCTATTACCAAACCGGTAAAGAAGGTTTCCTCTTCGGCAAGGAAACCTCAAGGATCAATCAACCTTTCTTCACCAATCGTTTCAGCGGGGGCGCTTCACTTCATCGAGCAGCGGTTTATGGCGACGTTGGCGTTTACCCCGACGACTACATGTACGGTGGAGAAGAAACCGACCTGGCTCTGAGGCTGCTCGAACATGAGTACTTCATTCAATATGCCCCCGAAGTGATCATGTTTCACAAGGTCCTAGCCACAGCCCGGGATCGATCACGAGAATTCCTCCACCTATGTAGCAACGGGCTCACTACGGCATGGCGGCTTTGGCCCATCGAACTGGCCGTTCTCCATACTTTGGCCGAGACCTTGTCCCAAGGGAGGCGAGCCTGGCGCCAAGGCTGGTTCCAGTCCTGGCTTACGGATTCACCGCGCCGATGTATCCGAATCATGAAGGCTATCAGAGAGCGCACGCCCGTCCGAAGGTCGACCATGGTTTACCGATTCTGGCTTAACGGGTCCTATCCTGAATCTCCTTTGCCCCACCCGGGAAGAGTGTCTTTGACAACCTATTTGGCAGCAGTCCTCCAAAGCCGAAGCGGTTGAAAAAAATCGAATGACATTGAACGATCCTTTCCCCTACGGATGCCCGCGTCATTCCCTCGCCTCATCGTTTGAAAAATGCTGTCCATCCAACACGATTCTGTCGACTTGCACAAGCCTCATCGTGGCAAGGTGATCCCCGATGAAAGCTTTCTGCAGACGTTTCTCAGTCCTGCAGAAATCAGAACCTGGGGAGTGGAGATCGGCAACTGGTTCGGGTTCACCGGAATTCCCATGGGTACGGGATTGGGCAGTTTTACGGAGTTCGACTCGTTAAGCGAAAGTCCGGATCACGTGCAGTGTAGTGGGCGTGTTTTGATGCCAAGACTCTGTGCAAGAGTCCATTATCAGACTTGGCAGGATGGCCCGTGCTTGTTCACCGAGTTAACACTTCAGAGCGAGAGAGACAGTCTGTTGGGGGACCTTGCATTGCATTCGACCTTTTATACCCCCGGCCTTGCATCCTTTAATGATGCTCTCTTGACCCGCGCAAGGCGATATCACTACTCTACAGCCCGCCTCAATCGTCTGGCTTTTCAGGGCGGGCCGCGCCTCAGCATCAGCTCCGAATTGATTGCTTCTCACTCGTCCATAGAATTGGATCTTATTCCCTATGCATGTCTACTTCCTGACGCCCGAATCCGGTATCACACTCGGGGCCTCAGCATGGGAGGAAGGAACAGCCGCCTCATCGTCCGCATGCGCGGCGCCATGAACTGTTTTGTGATCGGTCCTGCCCCGCGTTGCATCTCCCATGCATTATATCGAGTTGAGCGCAAAGCGCCGCGAGTGCTCCGCAACTTTCAGTTGTGCGCTGCGAGCCGATTTCCCACGGGCGCTATCGTCACCTTGAAGCATTGCATGCAACGATGTTGAACATTCTCCTTGTAACTCAATTCTACCCGCCCCTTGCAGGGGGTGGGCGGTCCTATCGTGTGGCAAAACTCGCCAAATACTGGACTAATGAAGGGCACCGGGTCGCGGTTCTCTGCGCTGACAACCGTATCGATCCGGATCCCTCCCTCTTGGAGGGCGTGGATGAATCACGGCTGACGGTGCTGAGGTGTCAGGATGAGCATTCGGGTTTCATGCGTTGCTTTGAGAGACTTTTCCGCCACGTATTGATTGCAGACGGGAAATACCTGCTTGCCTATAGGTTAATGAATGTTCTCATGAATACACCGATCGGTTGGATCCCCGATCTCGTCTTTACCTCCAGCGCTCCTTACGAAGTGCATCTTGTCGGGTGGTATTTGAAGAAGCACTTCGGCTTCAAGTGGATCGCAGATTTCCGTGATCCCTACACGTTGAACTACCATTATCGCAAGATCGTACCTCTGAGTCGCATGTTAGACCGTTGTTTCGAAAGACGCATATATGACCTAGCCGATGGTGTAGTCTTCAACACAAGTTGGAATAGAAGAGAAAGCATTGCAGCTTTCGATCTACAGGATGAAGACAAAAAGTATTTCGTTTGTCAGAACGGCTTTGACCCCGACGATATACCTGCCGTTCAACGCATAACAGAACCTGGACCGCTCTTCATTGTGTCATACATCGGGGGTGTGAGAGGCGATGCGAGTGAGAAACGCTTCGTCCAATTGCTTACCCGCAACGCGCACGCACTTGCACAAACAGGGTCTCGGTTCCGTTTCATCGGCAACGGGGCTGAGGCGTTCCAGGAAGTCACCAGCGGAACTGAGGGTGTTCTCGAAACCATTGGGTTTTGCACTCAAAAGGCGCTGGCACAATACTGGAGCGAGAGTCATGCTCTACTGTTGTTGCTCCCAGCATCCGCCAAATATTTGGGTTGGGTGCCCCAGAAGCTCTATTCATACCTGGCAACAGGACTGCCAATCCTCGCGCTCGTGCCCGACGGCGAGGCCAAAGACTATCTTCAGGCAGCCGGCGGTCACGTGATACGGGATCCGTATGACGAAGATATTGTCGGTATGGTCCATGCGCTTCGCAACGTTTACCAAAACGGGAACGGCAGAGGCAGAGACTATGCGGAGCGGTTCAGTCACTTGATGCTTTACCGGAAGCTGACGGAATGGATGAGCTCATTGGCAGCTCGATGACCATGGCCCAGCATGCTGCTATGAGCTGGAATTTCCTACGGTCCTGGTCTGACGGACACAACCGGCTCCACGGGATCATCGCCACCTATTGGGACAGCAGCGAAACCTGTACCGAACCCCACGTGATGAACCACTTCCCGGACATCGAGGGACTCAGAATCCTACATGAGAGGTTCGGAGGGGCCGAGCTCATTTCTCTCGCGAAGGACTACGGGGAGTTTCTCATCGACTCCTTTGATCGATCCTCCAAGCTGTTTCGAAACGCATGGGGGGATCTACCAGGAAAGAGTACGGGGCCGGTTCATCAGTCGGCCTCGGCCGGTGCACTGCTCGACCTGTATTCCCTGACCGCCGAGGAACGCTATCTGCGTATCGCCGTCGAGAGCCTCAAGGCCACGAATGACCATTGGCCCTCGCCGATGCTTAACGGCGTCGCAAACCAAGTCCTGAAGTATGTCCAAGCGGTTGTGAAGCTCAAGGAGCTTTCACCTGAGGATTACGCAGTGTTTGTCCCCCAGTTGCATGCCTTCAGACGGCACCTCGCTCCGCTCATGCGACCTGCGGCAAGAGGTCTCCTGCTGGATCAATCAGTCTATTCATCCCTGTTGATGACGGTTTACGAAGCAAAATCCTTGCATGGGCTCAAGGCCCTGGTTGATGCGGAGATTGAAAAACACTGGGCACTCGCCGCCATCAACGGAATGGTGAAAGGACTCGTTGAGACCCTCTATTGCGGCAATGGCGTCTTCTGCAGCCATCGGGATTATCGCGATGGGTTCTTACCTTCAGTGATCCGATACACTACCGCCGCCCTGCGAAGGTTGCCTTGGCCAGACGGCGGAGCCTTGTTGGAGAAGGCCAGACGAGGCTCACTCAAAACGAGCTGTCAAGAAACCATTACCATTGCTCCGGTCTGGCTTGCGCGCCTTGCAGACCTGGCTTATGCCTTCTTGCAAGTGGCGGACTGTATCGAAGAACCTATTTCACACGTAACGGAAGACGTGGTTCAGTTGGTCGCACGAAAGCAGTTACCTCATGGCGGGGTGCCCAACTGCATCGGCCCGTGGATCACGGGGTGGCATGCCTGGGAAAGACTCGTCTGTTGCACGCGCTGGAATGCCTATGTGTTTCGCCTTTTTTGCGCATTGGCGGAGAAAAACCCAGAACTGACTCCATGCCACTACGAAACTACAGCATGGGGCGATGCTTACTTGGAGCTCTCGGAGGATTGGTCACGGGTAAGCTGCCTCGATAAGAAAAACAGAAAGATTCTCGAATGGCGCAAACCATCCATGTTCAGATGAGAATCCGATCGGGTCGCAAGGAAGCGGACTCCCTGTGCATCGCCTGCTGATCTGGATGAACATGCCGAGTCACCATCAAACCGGCTTCTTTCGAGCGCTCCGTGGAGCCGGCTATGACCTCAAGGTCCACTATTACGGGTCCGTGAGTGACGGACGACGCGGGCTGGGTTGGGAAGACCCCCATGAACTGCCCGAAGGAGAGCGCCTCGTGCCCGCTGCCATCTCTTCGTTGGATGTCTGTCCAGACTGGCGCAAGCGCCTCCATGTTGTGCCCGGCTACGGCAGCCCTTTTCTTCGCCGGCTCGTTTGTAGGCTGAGCGCGGCGGGGGCTGCCTGGGCACACTGGAGTGAACCGGCGCGCCCGGGTCTGCGCTGGTGGGGCAGTCTGCCACTGAAGCGCTGGTATGCCCGCTGGGTCAATAACCACGCCATTGCAGCCCTTGCCATCGGCGAGATGGCCAGGAGAGATTTTGCCCGATGGGGGATCCTCAGGGAGAAGATCGCTCTCCTCCCTTATGCGGTCGAAGGCCTCGCGATATCCGGCGACGTTGATCCGAAGGTTTCTGAGTTTGCAGGAACGCACCAACCGTGCCTGATTTACGTTGGCATGCTGTCACGCCGCAAGGGAACCGACCTGCTGCTCAAATCCTTTTCCATAGTCCAGCAGCGGTTTCCAAACCTGGGGCTAGCCCTGGTGGGCAGGGATTCAGGGGACCTCGATTATCGAGGGTTGGCCGCAAGGTTGACGATCGAGGAGCAGGTTCTCTTTCGAGGACCGATTCCAGCAAACCAAATTGCAACCGCCATTCGACCTGCGTCGGTTCTGGTCCTTCCTTCCCGCTTCGACGGTTGGGGAATGTCCCTCAATGAGGGAGCGTCCCTCGCCAAGGCCCTCATCGCTACGGATCGTTGCGGTTCAGCCCACCATCTCATCCAGGAAGGGAGAAACGGTTTCAGAGTCCCTGCCGGCGACGTGAACGCCCTTGCCGATCGCATGGAACGATACGCCCGGAATCCACAACTCGCCGAAGTCCATGGACGTCATTCCCTTCAGGTCTTTTCCGACCATACCCCGGAGGCCAATGCCAAGAGGCTTTCGACGATCCTCCACAGGGTTGGGTTTTCCAATCCGGCGGGACTGGAGCCCGCATGATCCGTGTCGGCATCGATGGTTCAAACATCAAGTGCGGTGGTGGACTCACTCACCTGCGGGAACTCCTCAACGCCGCCCATCCCCATGCACACGGCGTCCAAAGGGTTACAGTCTGGACGAACGAAGACACTGCGGCGCGACTTCCGCATAAGAGCTGGCTCAAGGTGGCTCCAATCCCTCCACTGAAAAGAGGGCTTTTGTTCCAGCTGTGGTGGCAGCGTTTTGACCTGCCAAGATTGGCAAGAGACGAGTGCGATATCCTATTTGTTCCAGGTGGCAACCATCCGGGTCGCTTCCACCCTTTTGTCGCCCTCTCCCAGAACATTCTTCCCTTCGACCGGGTTGAACGGGCACGTTACGGCCTCTCGTGGATGCGGCTCCGTCTCTTGCTTCTGAGGATGGGGCAGTCCGAGACCTTTCGACGGGCGGACGGGATGATCTTTTTGACCACCACGGCCCAAGTGACGGTGGAGCAGGCAACGGGCTCCCTTTCTTACTCTAAGATCATTCCCCACGGGATCAGCCCCATGTTTCGAATGGTGCCCCGTGTACAGGAGCGCCTCGGTGGCCACAACGGTATGCGCCCCTTCCGTTGGCTCTACGTCTCCATCGTGGACGTCTACAAACACCAATGGAACTTAGCCGGAGCGGCACAACAGCTCCTCGATGAGAAACTGCCACTTGAGCTTGAGCTCATCGGACCGGCTTACACTCCCGCATTGGCTCGATTACAGAACCAGCTCTCTCGAAACCAAGCTTTAAGCAGTGCAGTGCATTACCGTGGTCCCATGGACCATGAATCCCTGGTTGAAGCGTACCGTGCAGCGGACGGCTTTGTGTTCGCCTCCAGCTGCGAGAACATGCCCATCATCCTCATGGAGGCCATGGCGGCAGGCCTTCCCATCGCCTGTTCAAACCGGGGGCCGATGCCGGAGGTGCTCCGAGACGCCGGGGTCTATTTCGACCCGGAATCGTCGGAGGACATCGCCAGGGCCATGAGAGAGCTCATGTTGGACCGGAAGAAGCGTGCCGAATGCGCTGCCAGGGCTTATGAATACGCAAAGGAATACACGTGGGAACGCTGTGCCCGGGAGACGTTCTCTTTCCTCGCGGAGGTGGCGGCCATGGACGGGGCCATCCGGGACAAGGCTGCAGAGCGGTGTGCGGCATAGCCGGGTTCAGCGGTTCGTTTACGCCGGAATTGCTCGACAGGATGAGCGGCCGGATGGCCCACCGGGGGCCGGACGATTCAGGCTCCTTCCTTGACCCCAGAAGCGGTATCGGATTGGCACACCGGCGGCTCGCCATCATCGATCTATCGCCCCTGGGGCACCAACCCATGTGGGATAACGAACATCGCTGCGTCATTGTTTTCAATGGGGAGATTTTTAACTACCTGGAATTGCGGGGCGAACTGGTGACGGAGGGTTACCCGTTCAGGAGTCGTTCGGATACCGAGGTTTTGCTCGCTCTCTACCGGCGGGACGGAACGTCCATGCTGGCCAGTCTCAACGGGATGTTCGCCTTCGCTCTCTACGATACCCAAAGCGAAACGCTTTTCCTGGCCAGGGACGGCATCGGAATCAAACCCCTTTACGTGGCACAGACCGAAAAGGGGCTCCTCTTTGCCAGCGAGATGAAATCCATCCTAGAAGAACCCTCCGTGGATCGAGAATTGGATCCATGCGCCCTTCTTCATTACCTGACCCTGCTCTGGTGCCCGTCTCCCCACACGCCTTTGAAAAGCGTCCGAAAGGTGAAGCCCGGTGAAGCACTGCTGGTTCGCCATGGAAGAATCGAGCGTGCGTGGCAGTTCTACGATCTTCCCTACGATCTGCCGGTCGGCTCAATCCCTCCCCAAGAGGCCGTGAAGGCCGTGAGAAGGACGGTCGCCCGGGCGGTCGAGCGCCAGATGGTTTCCGATGTCCCCGTCGGGGCCTTTCTGTCCGGGGGTCTGGATTCCAGCACGGTGGTCGCCCTGGCAAGGGGCTTCTCAAACAATGGCAGGATGCCGTGTTTCACCATCGGGATCGCCTCGGATGATGCGCGTGTGGAGGGCATGACCGAGGATCTTCCTTATGCGCAAAGAGTGGCCCAAGAGCTGGACATCGACCTTCACACGATCCAGGTCGGCTCGGAGATGATCGGTGAATTGGGCACCATGATCTACCACCTGGACGAACCCCAGGGTGACCCGGCACCGCTCCATGTCCTTTTCATCAGCCGGCTGGCCAGAACGCAGGGCATCCCCGTGCTGCTTTCCGGGGCCGGGGGGGACGACATCTTCACGGGTTATCGCAGACACCGCGCCCTTCTCGAGCGCAGCTATTGGGACTGGTTGCCCGTTGACATTCGTCGGACCGTCGCCAGGGCAGTTCAAGGAATCCCCCAGACTCACCCTTGGGCCAGGCGGCTCGCAAAAGCACTTCAGCATGCCGCCCTGGATGGTGACGCGGCTCTGGCGAGCTATTTTCTTTGGCTCCACCAAGGTCTCGCCCATGGATTGATCTCACAAGACCTGCGTAAGGACTTGTCACCGGAGACCTGCCTGAGCCCTCTCTTGGACGCCCTTCAGCGCCTCCCCAAGGAGACTCATCCCCTCAACCGGATGCTCTATCTGGAAGGCAAGTTCTTCCTTGCCGACCACAATTTGAACTATACGGACAAAATGAGCATGGCTGCCGGTGTGGAAGTCAGAGTTCCGCTGCTGGATCCTGACGTCGTCGAACTGGCCGCCAGTCTTCCGGTCGAATACAAGCAACGCGGAACCATCGGCAAATGGATTCTCAAGAAAGCCGCGGAACCCTATTTGCCACGCGAGGTCATCTACCGTCCCAAGACCGGCTTCGGAGCCCCATTGAGGCAGTGGCTCCGCCATGAACTGCGACCCCTGGTCGATGAACTGCTTGCCCTTCACTCCCTGGAATCCCGTGGACTGTTTGATTCCAGGGCAGTCCGGGAACTCGTCGTCTCAGATCGAAAAGGTCGGGTGGACGGCACCTACACCATCTTCACCCTCCTTTGTGTCGAGCTTTGGTGCCGCACCTTTATCGATGGACCGCGCTCTGAGCCCATCGACATCGGCGACCTTATCTGAGAACCGAGGACCGCCGTTTTCATCCATGCCTTGAACCCACTCCCGCGCATGCGGGTAGCATGGGTCCAGAGCGCAGACTCATGATCGAAGCACAAGCGCGCCTCGGTTCCCAAATTCCGCTCAGCGTCGCGCACCTCGTCCACCCATCCCCTGCCCTCCATCGTGTGCCCCGCCTCACCTTTCGCGGGCACCCGCCGGGCCATGGGTTTACCCCGCCAGGTGATGACGATTGGCTTGACGCACGCGATGTGTCCCAAGAGTTCGGACAGATGTTTCCTGGCATCTGCGCCAGTAACGGTTTGATCGGCCCTCAGGCCCCTTGAATCAGTCTTGTGGTCCTGTCGACCCCTATGGCTGGGAGGGGCAATCCGAAAGGAACCATGAAGCAGATCGTTCAGTCGTATAAGACCGGGGAAATGGCCCTGGAAGAAGTGCCACGGCCTCAGGTCCTGCCGGGGAGAGTCCTCGTCGAGACGCGGGCTTCGGTCATCTCGGCGGGCACCGAGAAGATGATCCTCGAGATCGCCAAGAAATCCCTGGTGGGCAAGGCCAAGGCCCGGCCGGACCTGGTGCGGAAGGTCCTCGACACCGCCAGGCGGGAAGGCGTCCTGAGCACGCTGGAAAAGGTGCGGAGCAAGCTCGACACGCCGATTCCCCTGGGGTACTCCTGCGCCGGGGTGGTGATCGAGGTGGGCGCCGGCGTAGACGGGCTCCAGGTCGGAGACCCTGTGGCCTGTGGAGGGGCGGGGTACGCCAACCACGCGGGGTTCAACCTGGTGCCACGGAACCTGTGTGTGAGGGTTCCGAGCCGATCGAACGGCGCCGTCCCGGACTCCATGTCCTTCGAAGAGGCCGCTTTCGCGACCGTCGGGGCCATCGCGCTGCAGGGGGTGCGGCAGGCGGGACTCACGCTCGGGGAGCGGGTGTGCGTCATCGGACTGGGACTGATCGGGCAGCTCACGGTGCAGATCTGCAAGGCCTCGGGCTGCCGGGTGATTGGGGCGGATATCGACCCCGCCAAGCTGGATCTGGCCCAGCGGCTCGGCTGCGATCGTGCTGTTCCCAGCCGGGAACTGGAAAAAGAGGTTTCGGCGTTCACGCACGGGGTCGGAGCCGATGCAGTCATCCTCACGGCGGCGGCGAAGGGAAGCGAGCTCATCGCGCTGGCGGGTGAGGTCTCCCGCCTCAAGGGGCGCGTCGTCGTCGTCGGACTCGTGGGCATGGAGCTGCCGCGCGATCTTTATTACAAAAAGGAGCTGGACCTGCGGCTGTCCATGTCCTACGGCCCCGGCCGCTACGACCCCGAATACGAAGAACGGGGCCACGACTACCCCCTGCCCTACGTGCGCTGGACCGAACAGCGCAACATGGAGGCGTTCCTCGATCTCGTCGCTGACGGTCGGGTGGACGTGCAAGCCCTGATCTCCCACCGCTTTCCCTTCGACGATGCCCTCGACGCCTACCGGCTCATCACCGGAGGCGAGACACCGTCCCTCGGCGTCGTGCTCACCTACTCGAACGAGCCCGAGCCCGGCAGGATCCGCATGGGCCCCGCCCCGAAGCCCGCCGTGCCCGGGTCCCTCGGGGTGGGCCTCATTGGAGCCGGAAGCTTCGCCAAATCGGTTCTCCTTCCACGCCTCCAGAAACAATCCCAGGTCCAGCTAAGGGGTGTCGTCACGGCCCGCGGTATGACCGCGAAGGCGGTGGCGCAGCAGTTCGGATTCGCTTATTGCGCGGGAGACGTAGACGAAATCTTTGCCGATGCTGACATCAACACGGTTCTGATCGCTACCCGCCACAATCTCCACGGCCCCCTGATCTGCCGAGCACTGGACGCGGGAAAGCACGTTTTCGTGGAAAAACCGCTCTGCCTCGGGTTCGAGGAGCTGGATGCCATCGTCGATCGCCACACCCGGTCGGGACACGAGGGGCGCGTCCTCATGGTCGGCTTCAACCGACGCTTCTCCCCCTTCATCCGCCGAGCACGGGATGTCCTCGCCACCCGGAAGACCCCTCTCGTCGCCAGCTACCGGATCAACGCCGGCGTCATCCCCAGGGACTCGTGGATCCAGGACCCGGTGGAAGGCGGCGGCCGCATCGTGGGCGAGGTCTGCCACTTCGTCGACACGCTTCGGTTCTTGGTCGGAGCGCCCGTGCGCAGCATCCAGGCTGCCTCCATTCAAGCCCATGACGAGCGCATGATCAGTCGCGATTCCGTCGCCATCACGCTGACCTATGCCGACGGATCCGTGGGAACGATCCTCTACCACGCCCTCGGGAACCCCGGCTATCCCAAGGAAAAGCTCGAAGCCGCGGCCGACGGCGTGGTCCTGGTTCTCGACGATTATCGCGGGCTGGAAATCCACGATCGCCGGACCGAGACGATGAAGGGAAGGCAGGACAAGGGGTTCGACGCCGAAATCGAAGCCTTTATGCATGCGGTGCGCAGCGGGAGTGGCGACCCCATCCCGTTCGGTGAGATCGTCGAAACGACGCGGGTGACCTTCGCCGTGCACCAGGCCTTGAATACCGGCGAGACGGTCCGCTTTTCGTGACGCCATGATCCCTGCCGAAATCCCACGATTTCTGCGCACCGTCCGGCACCTCCGCCCCAGGCAGATGGTCTATCGGGGATGGTACGGTCTCCGCTCCCACCTGCCTGCCGGTTTCCCCGGAAACGGCAGGATCGTCCCCCCACCGGAGGACGTTTCCCTCGTCCCCCTGAACGTTGCGGTTCCTCCCCTGCGCTACGGCCACCTGGACTCCTCCGCCGTCCAAGGCGGAACGTTTCGATTCCTGAACGACGAGGTGACGTTTCCTCCCACCGCCGTCGACTGGACGGCCCCTGGAAAGGGGCGGCTCTGGCGGTACAATCTGCATTATTTTCAATACCTCTTCGCCCGATGGGGACTGCCGCCCGAAAGGGCCCTCGACCTGATGCGCCAATGGATGCACGCGAACCCCCCGGGCGCGGCCGACGCCTGGGCTCCCTTTCCCATCGCGCTCCGAGTGGTGAACTGGATCAAGTATTTCAACTGCGAACTCGAGCCGGAAAGTGCCCCGGCTCCCATCGTCAAATCCCTTTACCAGCAACTGCACCATCTGGACCGACATCTCGAATACCACCTGCTCGGAAACCATCTCTTCAAGAACGGCAAGGCC
>CAZGQL010000002.1:74553-79892 GCA_964527905.1 uncultured Syntrophobacteraceae bacterium | reverse complement strand
TTAACAGCGTGCGCAAGAAGGATGGCGTCGTCCGGATTCTTGAGGCATCCGAGGATATTTTTCGTCTGCTCCAAAGCATGCGGCTCGAAAAGCGGCTCTGCGTGACCAAGCGCTAAACACGGAGGACACCCATGCAGGACGACCTCGTCAAGGATTTCGTCGCGGAAGCGCGCGAGCACCTCGCCGACATCGAAACGGACCTTCTGACCATCGAGGAGGCAGGGGCGGATATCGATGAGGATCTCGTCAACAAGGTTTTTCGCGCGGCGCATTCCATCAAGGGGGGCAGCAGCTTTTTCGGCCTGACCAAAATCAAGGAGTTGGCCCACCGGGCGGAAACGGTTCTCGACATGATTCGTTCCCGCCAGATGGCTCCCAATCCTGAAATCACCAACATCCTTCTGGCCGCTTTCGATCAGTTGAGGGACATGATCAACCATGTCGACACCAGTGAGGAGGTCGACATCTTCGAGCATGTGGCCAGTCTCACGCAGTTGGCATCCTCCTACCTGCCGGAGGGCCGCAAGGAAGCACTCACCCAGGTGGCCGTGCTGCAGCCGAAGGAGGAGGCGGCACCGGTGGCCGTCGCCCAAATCGACCTGGATCGAGCCAGGCGATCGGGCAAGTTCGTCTATTTGATCCAGTTCGACTTGATCCACGATGTCGAGCGACGAGGCAAGAATGTCTTACAGCTCTTCAAGGATCTCTACGACTCCGGGGAGATCCTTGACTGTGTCCTCGATTTCGAGGCTGTCGGAACGCTCGAGGATACCATCTCCAACGCGATTCCCCTGCGACTCACTTTTGCGAGCATCATCGAGCCGGATGTGATCGGCGTTCTATTCGAGCTCGAAAGCGAAAAGATCGAGCTGTTGCTCGATCCCAACCAACCCGAGGAAAGCGGGGTCTCTCCTGGCGCCGCAGGGCCCACCCAGGCGGCTTCGCCTCCCGTCGAGCCCTTGGACACGATCGTCTCCGCCGAATCGGTCCCCGCCACCCCCCACATCCCACACGAGGAGGGGGGGACGGCTTTCCGCCTCTCGACTTCCACCGTGCCGAAGGGGGGAGATGCCGCCCCGGAGATCCGCGAGCCAAAGGGCTCGGCACGCAGCGGCCGTTCTGAGAAGACAGAGGCGGAATCCCGAGGCAAGGCGGCGGGACATGGGAGCGAGAGCACTCTCCGTGTCGATGTGAGCCTCCTGGAATCCCTCATGAATCTGGCGGGGGAGCTTGTCCTGAGCCGCAATCAGTTGCGCGAGGCCGTCACTCAAAACGATCGCCGGGCCCTTGTGGCCATCTCGCAGCGCATCAACCTGGTCACTTCCGAGCTCCAGGATGCGATCATGCAGACGCGAATGCAGCCCATCGGGAATGTGTTTGGGAAATTCCCCCGGGTTGTCCGGGACATCGCTCAGCTCACCGGAAAAGACATCCAGCTCGACATCCGGGGCAAGGAAGTCGAGCTCGACAAGAGCCTCATCGAGGGTCTTTCGGATCCCCTGACCCACATGGTCCGCAATGCAGCCGACCACGGTGTGGAACCCCCTGAGGAGCGGCGACGGTCGGGCAAGAAACCCCAGGGGACCATCCGGCTCGAGGCGCGTCACGAGGCGGGTCAAGTGGTCGTCGAGATTGCGGACGACGGCAAGGGGATCGATCCGCAGAAGATCGCGGCCAGCGCACTCAAGAAGGGGCTCATCAGTCCGGAAAAGCTCCAGGCCATGTCGGACAAGGACAAGGTGAGCCTGGTGTTTCTGCCCGGTCTTTCCACGGCGGAGAAAGTCACCGATGTGTCTGGACGTGGTGTGGGAATGGACGTGGTCAAGACGAACCTTGACCGATTGGGGGGCAAGGTCGAGATCGAGTCGGAACCTGGCAAAGGAACTCTTTTTCGAATCAAGCTGCCTCTGACCCTGGCCATCATTCCGTCGCTCATCGTGACCGTCCAGGGAGAACGCTTCGCCATCCCTCAGATCAACGTTGTGGAATTGCTTCATATCCGTGCCGAGCAGGTGAAGAAGCGGATCGAGGTGGTGGGGGATGCGGAAGTCCTCATCCTGCGCGACCAGATCGTGCCTCTCATGCGCTTCTCGGATTTCCTCGGCGTCCTGCCGACCTACCTGGACCCCTGCACCGGCGAGCGTGAAATCTGCCGGAGAGCGAGAATCGCCGACAGACGTTCCCCGCGCCACACCCTGCTGAGGGAGTCCGCTGAGGCATCCGAACGCTCCGTGGGGGTCGAGGGTCTGCAAGAACGGCGACACACGGACGGCAGGCGCCAGTCGGCCTCGAGCGACATCGAGATCGTCGTCGTCACCACCGGTACCATGCAGTACGGCCTTGTTGTCGATTCCTTCCAAAATACAGAGGAAATTGTCGTCAAACCTTTGGGGCGTCACATGAAGGGACTCCAGGAATATGCCGGGGCGACCATCATGGGAGATGGGAAAGTGGCCCTGATTGTGGATGTGAACGGTCTGGCCGCCAAGCGGAATCTCGCGGCCCTTTCCGCGTCAAATCGTGCCGTCGAACTGGCCGAGGAGGCGGAGCGCGAAAGGCTTCAGGACGTGCAATCCCTGCTGCTTTTTTACAATGGCCCCGACGAATTGTGCGCCACGCCCCTGGACACGGTGCTTCGCGTGGAACGGGTATCGCGTCGACAAGTGGAAACGGTTGGAGGACGTCGCACGATGCAATACCGCGGTGCTTCGCTTCCCCTTGTGACGCTTTCCGACGTGGCCGGGGTCATGCCCATTGGGGAGGATCAAGACCTCGCGGTGATCGTCTCAACCGTGCACGGCCGAGAGGTGGGGCTGCTTGGCGCCATGCCCGTCGATGTGGTCGAAACCCATGTCAAAATCGACCAACACACGCATCGGCAGACGGGGATCGCCGGATCGCTCATCCTCCGGGACCGCACGGTGCTGCTGACGGATGTCTTCGAGATCGTCGCAGCGCTCTTTCCTGATTGGACGGCCACGCGGGAAAAGCCTGCTCAGGACGAGCACGGTCCCGTGACCATTCTACTGGCCGAGGATTCCGACTTTTTCCGAGCGACGGTCAAGCGTTTCCTCGAAGACGGTGGATACAGTGTACTGGACGCCCCGGACGGCCAGGCGGCTTGGGATCTGCTGCTCAAGAACGTGGACCGGGTCCGCGGCGTGGTGACCGACATCGAAATGCCGCGCCTGAACGGTCTCGGTCTGACCCAAAGGATTCGCTCGGAGCCGCGGGTCGCCGATCTTCCGATCATTGGGCTGACGTCCCTGGCGGCCGACGAGGACATTGCCCGGGGGAAAGCCGCGGGGATCACCGATTACCAAGTCAAGCTCGATCGTGACAAGTTGCTCGACACGCTGCAGGAATTGTTGCCCGCATGGGGATGACCCGCACCGCGGATGGGGCCGGACAGCTTGAGAAACAAGAGGGGGCCCGGGCGATTTGATCGTCGGAAAGCGTTGGTGCAACGGTCCGTTTTCCAGAGCCCAGAGAACAGACCACGCCAGGATACGTAGGGGAAGGCCATGAAGTGGTTGATCAATTGGTCCATCAGCAAAAAGCTGGTCGCTATGAGTCTTTGGGGCGTTCTGCTCCTGTGTGTCATCATGCTGATCACGACCTTTGTCACCCAGAGTTGGGTTCTCGGGGAGACCGAACGGGCCATGCGCGGCCAGATGGAGGAATCGACCGCGCGGATCGCCCTCGACGTGTACAACCTGATCCTGACGCAGGACCGGCTCCTGAGGGTCAAGCTCCAAGGGGACCTGGCCGTGGCGAGGGATCTCCTCGCGCGTGAAGGGGAAGCGCGTCTTTCAGAGGACACCTTCACCATGAAGGCAGTCAATCCCTTGAGCCGTAAGGAGTCCGACTTGACGCTTCCCTTGATGGCGGCGGGAACGACCGTCTTTCAACCGAACCGGTCCAAGGATGTCCTGTCTCCCGTGGTGGACAAGGTCAGTACCTTTATGGGGGGGACCTGCACCCTGTTTCAGCGTGTGAACCCTCAAGGCGACATGTTGCTCCTCAGCACCAACGAAAAACGCGAGGGGGGGGAACGGGCCGTCGGAACGTTGCTCCCGGCCGTCCATCCCGACGGAACGAGCGATCGCGTCATCGCCTCCATTCTGAAGGGCGAAACCTATGTGGGCCGAGCGTTCGTCATCAACGATTGGACCATCGCCGCTTTTGATCCCATCCGAAGCGCTCGTGGAGATGTCATCGGCATGCTGGGTGTGAGTGTCCCCATGGCATCCATCGCCCCAAGGGACGCCATCATGAGAACGCCCGTCGGAAAAACGGGATACGTGTATGTCATCGGCGGCTCCGGCGCCCAGCAAGGCGTTTATCTCATTTCACAAGGCGGCAAGCGCGACGGCGAGAACATCTGGCAGGCCAGAGACAGCGACGGGCGATACTTCATCCAGGAAATCGTCCGAAAGGCCACGGGCACGAGGGAGGGGAGTTGCGATTTCGTTTACTATCCCTGGAAAAATCCCGGTGAACAGGAGGCCCGCGTGAAGGTCGCCGCCGTGACCTATTACGAACCTTGGGATTGGGTCATTGGAGCCGGCGCCTACGAGGACGAATTGCTCGAATCCCTCAGCCGCCTCAAGGGGAGTCTTCAGAGAGCCCAATGGGTACAGATCCCGATTCTCGCCCTCGTGGTACTCCTGACGGGTGGGCTCGGCATCTGGTTGAGCCGGGGCATTTCCCTCCCCTTGGGGCGGGTTTCGAATCGGCTCCGGCGGATGGCGGAAGGGGATTTCACAGGACGAGCCCTGCCCGGGGACATCGCCCGCGGCGATGAGATCGGTGAGCTCGCGCGATCCGCGGACACACTCAACCAGAGCATGCACCACATCATCGAGGACATCGCCGTGGGCATCGAGACCCTTGCCGCGTCCTCCTCGGAGCTGTCCGCGATTTCAGGGAAAATGGCATCCGGAACCCGAGAGATCGCCGAAAAGTCGAAATCGGTGGTCGGCGAAGCGGAGGATTCGAGCACCAACGCACTGTCGCTGGCGGTCAAGATCGAAGACGCGGCAGCCAATTTGACGGCCGTTGCCACCGCCACCGAGGAATTGAGCGCGACCATCGGCGAGATTGCCGCCAATGCCGAGCGCTCTCGCGCCATCAGTGACGAGGCAGTCCAGCAGGCCCGGGCCGTTTCCAACACCATGCAGGACCTCGGGCGCGCGGCCCAGGACATTGGGAAAGTCACGGAAACCATCACCAGCATCTCGTCCCAGACGAACCTCCTGGCCCTGAACGCCACCATCGAGGCGGCTCGGGCCGGGGCGGCCGGCAAGGGCTTCGCGGTCGTGTAGGGAAAGAGTGTA
>CAZGQL010000002.1:70338-74482 GCA_964527905.1 uncultured Syntrophobacteraceae bacterium | reverse complement strand
GGACATCGAGCAGATCAGCGGGGTCATCAACGAAGTCGGTCAAATCGTGAACACGATCGCCGCCGCCATCGAGGAACAATCCGTCGTGACCCGCGACGTGGCATCCAACATCGCGCAGGCCTCGATGGGCGTCACAGCCTCCAACGAACAGGTCGCCCAAGCCGCCACGATGGCGCAATCCATCGCAAAGGACATTGCGCTCGTGAATGCCACCATCGGCGAGCTCAGCGCGGGAGGACAGCAAATCCAATCGCGCGCCTTCGAGCTTTCCAACCTGGCCGACCGGTTGAGTACAACCGTCAAGCGGTTTTCTCTCGGCGACGGCTGTGCAGAACCTGGCGCGGCCGCCTGTGTACGGGACGAAGGCAAGCCGTTCATCGAATGGAGCGACGAGCTCTCCGTCGCCGTTCCGAGCATGGATGAACAGCACAAGCGCTTCCTCGTCATATTGAATGAGCTTCACCGAGCCATGAGGGATGGCAAGGGAACCATGGTCATCGGCGGCATCCTGCAGGACCTCGCCCGATACACACAATACCATTTCGGAGAAGAGGAAGCCCTCATGTCGCGGCACGGCTTCCCGGAGTTGGTCCATCAGCAGGAGGCGCACCGGCGCTTCGAGGCAAAGGTCACGGAGCTCCACAATCGCCACGCAAGCGGCGATGACTCGGTGGTTTCCGAAGCCCTGACCACGGTTCGGGACTGGCTCATCAACCACATTCAGAGAATGGACAAAAAATACGGTCCTTATGTGCATGAACGCTAGAGGGTGAGACTCCAACGGTTGAAGCAAGAAAGATCTGATCATGGGAGGGACAGAAGATCCAGTTAGGAAAACTGGCTCGGCCCCGAGCTCTTAGGACTGCCCCCCCAAGACGCTTCGCCAGTTCTGTTCCGAAAGGAATGTCTCGGGGAGCCCAGGGGAACAAGCCATCTTAGTCGATAGGATTCGATCGCACTCATTACCCCAAGGAGAAGAGAATCCCATGAAAAAGCTTTCGATCACGGCCCGTATCGCGATGATCTGTACCATTCCCCTCGTGAGCTTCGTCATCCTCGGAGTCGTGACGGTTCTGCAGCAAAACACCGAGCGCGTTGCCCTGAAAGAAATGCAAATGAACATCCAGCTGTTCTCCTCCACGTCGGAGCTTATCGGCACGCTCCAGCGGGAGCGGGGGCGAACAGCTCTTTTCCACGCGGGCGGTTCAGGTGTTGGGGATGTGGCGGAGCTCAGGAAGAAATCGGACGAGGCCCTGCAATCCTGGCAACGCCACCTGCGAGAGAGCTCCATGGCCGGGACGAGTGGAGGCCGGAACGTGTCGAATCTCTCGAGCTTGCTCGATACCGTTCGCAAGACCAACGACCAGCCGGATCCGGTCAAGCGGGAAGAAGCCATCAAGGCCTATACGGGTTTGATCAAGCCCCTGCTCGACCTCCTCGGGGACATCGCCAACGGCAAGACGTCGCGAGGGTTTGGGAAGGAGCTGACCACGCTGCTCTTGCTTGAGAGCGCTAAGGAGAATGCTGGACAACTCCGGGCCAACCTTTCCAGCCTTCTCGCCCGGAACACGCCCCTCGATCAGAACGAGTTGGCCCATG
This sequence comes from uncultured Syntrophobacteraceae bacterium, assembly GCA_964527905.1. Taxonomy (GTDB): domain Bacteria; phylum Desulfobacterota; class Syntrophobacteria; order Syntrophobacterales; family Syntrophobacteraceae; genus CALBZH01. Next base: position 72,883 of record CAZGQL010000002.1, on the reverse strand, counting down.
TGGTCAACCTCAAGTCCGGAATCGACACACCCCTGGATTCGCCCGCCCTGGTGCTCTCGTCCGCAATGAGAGAAAAGCTGGCGAGTTATCGGAAGAGCAACGAGTGGGCGGAAGTGAACCGCATTTTCCAGCAGGTGCTCTATCACGCCGGACAAGGGCAATACGGCATCGCGGGAGACGCCTTCTGGAAGCCTATCTCACGGCAAGTGGACGACATCGGGGAGTTGGTCAAGATCGGGCTGTCCGCGATGGACTCCAGGCTCCAGTCGATCATCACCGAAGTGAACCGCTGGGTTTTGCAGCTCACCCTGATCATCTGCGGCGCGGTCGCGCTCACCATTGTCCTTGCCCTCAAAACGTCCCTACACATCATCCGTAGCCTTCGCTCCGTGGCCGCCTCCATGCGCGACATCGCCGAGGGGGAGGGCGACCTGACGCGTCGACTCGAAGTGAAAAGCAGAGATGAGCTGGGGGAGATCGCCGCGTCCTTCAACGCATTCGTGGAGAAGATTCAGAGTGTCGTGCGAGAAATCAGCGGCAACGCGGGGACTGTCAAGACAGCTTCCATGGAGCTGTCCTCCATATCGGGGCAATTGGATGCCGGCGTGGAGCGGATGACCACGAGGGCGGCAGCGGTCGGAGATGCGGCACAACAGACGTCGGTCACCACGGAAACGGTAGCTGCGAGCATGGAGCAGACCGCCTCAAACATCACGTCGGTGGCCGGGGCGACCGAACAGATGAGCGCGACGATCGGGGAGATCGCCTCGCATTCGGAAAAGGCCCGCGCGATCAGCGGCGATGCCACGCAGCGGGTGCTCGGGATCTCCACGATGATGAAGGAACTGGGGAGAGCTGCGCAGGAAATCGGGCAGGTGACGGAGACGATCACGAGCATCTCGGCCCAAACCAATCTGCTGGCGCTCAATGCCACCATTGAGGCAGCACGCGCGGGTGCCGCGGGGAAGGGATTTGCGGTGGTGGCCAACGAAATTAAGGAGCTGGCCCAACAGACGGCTTCGGCGACCGAAGACATCAAGGCAAGAATCGCCGGCATTCAAACGTCCGCCGGGAGTGCCATCGGGGACATCGAACAGATCACCGGTGTGATTCGGGATGTGGGCGATATCGTCGCTGCCATCGCCGCCGCCATCGAAGAACAATCGGTGGTCACCAGGGATGTGGCCACCAACATCGCCCAGGCCTCGATCGGGGTACGAGACTCCAGCAGCAGCATCGCCCAGACGGCATCCATGTCCCATACGATCGCCGGCGATATCGCACAGGTCAACAAGGATCTCGACGAGATCGTGGCTTGCAGCCAACAGGTTGAGGGAAAGTCCACGCAGCTCTCCGTGCTCGCCGGCGAGCTCGCCGAGCTGATTGGGCGGTTCAAGGTTTAAAGGTGTCATCGCAAAGGAGCGTACGGCTATGTCCAGTCAGTCGTCGAAAATCACGGCTCAAGCAACCCAGGAGGCATCAGCTTCCGGCGTCGCCCCCCGAACCGTTTCCCGCCGTTCCCTGGGGCTGACGAGCAAGATGATCCTCTGCATCCTCGGGGTCTTGGCGGTGGTCCTCGGGGTCAACTACTACGTTTTCATCCAAGGATACCGAACGAGCCTCGAGCAGGAAATGGTCCAAAAGGCGGCTGCCTTCACCACCCTCGCCGATGAGGTGAAATCTCTGGTCTCGCGGGAGCATGAACAGAAAACCTTTGACCTCAATGGGCTCCGCGAGGAGCTCCAGGGGATTCTCCAGCGGGGCGGCTCGTACCGGGACAGTAGGTTCTACCTGGCCATCCCGGTCGTCTCCGCCTGGACCTCGGCGGCTAACGCGGCAAAGACGGAACGACTCGAATTCAAGATCGTCGCACTCGAGCCGCGCAATCCTGAACACAAATTGGATCCCGGAAGCTTCAGGCTGAAAATGCTCCAGGACCTCACCGACCAGGCCAAGGCGGGAGGCTCGACTCTGCTGGCCCGAGTGGATGCCGGGACCAACACCCTACGGACCATGCGGGCGCTTCGGCTGAGCTCCGATTGCCTGATGTGCCACGGCCAGCCGGGCAGCGCCGGAGACATCAACAAGGACGGAAAGGACGTCGTCGGGTTCCGCATGGAAGGCTGGAAGGCGGGGGACCTGCACGGCGCTTTCGAGCTCACCTTCCCGCTGGAGATCATCGACGAGCAGGTTCGCGGCTTCCTGTTGCGGAGCCTGGCCTGGAGCCTGCCGCTTGCGCTCCTGGGTGCCCTGTTATGCTATCAGCTCGTGAGTCGCCTGGTGGGGCGGCCGGTCCAAACGTTTCTCACCCAGTTCGACGAGGCCGCCCGAGGGAACCTCGTCGTGCGCCTGGATGCGCACCGGGACGATGAGCTGGGAAGGCTGGCCCAGGGATTCAACGGCTTCATCGAAAACCTGCGCCGCATGATCGCCGACGTGACCGGCAAAGCGCTCACCCTCGCATCTTCCTCCAACGAGCTGACTTCCATTTCACGGCAGATGGCGGAAGGTCTTCAGGACATGTCCGAACGGGCGCACACGGTGT
>CAZGQL010000002.1:70007-70288 GCA_964527905.1 uncultured Syntrophobacteraceae bacterium | reverse complement strand
CACCGGCAACTTGGCCAACGTAGCGAGCGCCACCGAGGAAATGAGCGCCACCGTCGGAGACATTGCGTCCAATACCGAGAAGGCGCGCGCCATCAGCACTGAAGCTACCCAGCAGGCACAAACGGTTTCCACGATGATGAAGGATCTGGGGCGTGCCGCCCGGGAGATTGGGCAGGTGACCGAAACGATCACGAGCATCTCGGCCCAGACCAACCTGCTCGCCTTGAACGCGACGATCGAGGCGGCGCGGGCCGGGGCGGCCGGCAAGGGGTTCGCCGTGG
>CAZGQL010000002.1:29399-69997 GCA_964527905.1 uncultured Syntrophobacteraceae bacterium | reverse complement strand
AATCAAGGAACTGGCCCAGCAGACCGCATCCGCCACGGAGGATATCAAATCCAGGATCGCCGCCATCCAAACCTCGACCACAGGGGCGATCGGCGACATCGAAAAAATTGCCCAGATCATCCAAGACGTGCAGGAGATCGTGTCCACCATCGCCGCCGCCATCGAAGAACAGTCGGTGGTGACTCGAGACGTGGCGTCCAACATCGCTCAGGCTTCGGAAAGTGTCCGGGATTCGAACGACCGAGTGGCGCAGACGGCCGAGGTGTCGCAAACCATTGCCCAGGACATCGCCCAGGTGAACGCGACCATCCAGGAGATCCGTCACAACGGCGGGCAGGTCCAGGCTCGAGCCACGGAGCTCGCGGGACTCGCCGAGCAGCTGAATCACATGGTGGCCCGTTTCAAGATTCAATGACAAAGGAGCCAGGCATGACCGATCACGGCAAGTCGATCGACGAGCAACAAATGCTCGTGTCGACCTTCTTCCTCGGCGATGCGGCATTCGGGATCGACACCGAGCAGGTGCAGGAAGTGGTGCGCGTTGGGGACATCACTGCCGTTCACCACGCCCCCCGGTTCGTACTCGGCGTCATGAACCTGCGCGGGCGGATCGTGACGGTGATCGATCTCGGCATCAAGCTGGACTTAAACGAAACGGAAATCGGCCCCGAGAGCCGGATATTCATCGTTGAATGGCAGAGCGAGCAGGTCGGCCTGCTGGTGGACCGCGTCGCGGACGCCCTCGCCCTTGACCGCTCCGATATCAAGCCGCCTCCCGAGAACGTACGCAGCCTTCAGGGGCATCAGTTCAAGGGCGTCTGCTCGCTGGAAGGACGTTTGGTCACCCTGCTCGACCTGGCTGCCGTGCTGGAGGTGGACGATGGGGCGGAGCCCGGATCCCCAAGGAGAGAATAAATGTCTATCAGGGTCCTGGTGGCAGACGACTCGATCTTGTTTCGGCGGATCATGACGGAGGTGCTCCAGTCGCTTCCGGATGTCGAGGTCGTCGGGTCCGCGGCCAACGGGAAGATCGCCGTTCAGAAGGTGCTAGAGCTCAAGCCGGATTTGCTCACCCTCGACATGGAAATGCCCGAAATGGACGGCATGGCGGTATTGGAAGCGTTGCTCCAATCCAAGGCAGACACGATGGTGATCGTGGTCAGCGCGCTGACACAACGGGGAGGCCGATTGACCATGAAAGCCCTAGAAAAGGGCGCCGTCGACTTCATCACCAAGCCGGATACTCCGGGGGCACAAGAGAGCCGGGCGGCGATGGCCCGGGAACTCGCTCCACGCGTCAAGACCTTGGCGCATCGCCGGGCAATCCGTTCTATCCTGAGGGCCGAGCCGCGCCTGCAGCAGGGACAGACCTCCAAGTCCCCCCTTGCCTCACCGGATCCCACGGCCGCCGAAATCACCAAGCCCGTGGAGACCCGCGTTCGCACAACGCCCCTCGCGAAGCCCGAGATGGTTCTCATCGGGGTCTCCACGGGCGGGCCCAATGCCTTGGCTCAGATCCTGCCAGACATTCCGGCGACCCTCGGCGTTCCGATCCTGGTCGTTCAGCACATGCCGCCCCTGTTCACTCAGTCCCTGGCGGAAAGCCTGTCGACCAAGTGCAGTCTGAAGGTTCGTGAGGCATCCCATCAGGAAAGAATCGAGCCCAACACCGTCTACATCGCCCCAGGGGGCAAACAGATGCGGGTCGCGACCGGCCCCGGGGGAACCAAGGTGATCGACATCACGGACGATCCTCCCGAGAACAACTGCAAGCCGGCCGTGGATTACCTGTTTCGCTCCGTTGCCCATCGATTTCCGGGACGCGCCATGGCCGTGATCCTCACCGGGATGGGAAGCGACGGGACCTTGGGGCTTCGGCTGCTGAAGCGCAACGGCTGTTACACCATCGCTCAGGACGAAGCCAGCTGCGTGGTCTTCGGGATGCCCAAGGCCGCCATTGATGCAGGGGTCGTGGATACGGTTCTTCCTCTCAATTCCATTGCGGCGCGCATCGTTTCGATCGTTCGAGGATGTTACTCATGAGTGCCCTAAAGCCCGACGAGCTGAATCTCTGGTCGCGCTACATTTACTCCCTGTGTGGCCTGCAAATTGACGGATCTAAAGGTTATCTGGTGGAAACCCGCCTAGGGCCTCTCATGCGTGAGATCGGCTGCGCCTCGTTCACGGAGCTCTACCACAAGGCGAAAACGGACGCCTCCAATGGGCTGAAGAGGAAAATCATCGATGCCATCACCACCCAGGAAACCTCCTTTTTTCGGGACACCTCCCCCTTTGAGCTTCTTCAGCACAAGATCATCCCCGATCTCATCGACAAACGCACCAAGACCGCGGCGCCCGGACGGGCGCTGCCCATTCGCATCTGGAGTGCGGCTTGCTCGACGGGACAAGAGGTTTACACCACCGCCATTGTCCTGAAGGAGGTTCTGGTCGATCTGGCCCGGTACGACATCCGGATTCTGGGAACGGACATCTCGGACAAGGCCGTGGCCCAGGCGAGTTACGCGAAGTACAGCAAGTTGGAGCTGGATCGCGGGATGCCTCCCGCCAAACTGGCCAAGTACTTCGTCTTGGAAGGCCAGATGTGGAAGGTTCGAGACGAAATCCGGGCGCTGGCGACCTTTAAGACGATGAACCTGCTGGAGCCGTTTTCCTTTCCCCAAAAATTCGACATCGTCCTGTGCCGGAACGTGGCGATATATTTCTCCGAGCCCGACAAGGTCCGGCTTTTCAAGGCGATTTCGAGAGCCATGGCTCCCGACGGCTACCTCATCATCGGTTCCACGGAAACCATCACTGGCCTTTGTCCCGAGTTCGAGCCCAAACGCTACCTGCGGGCCGTGTTCTACCAGCTTAAGGGCGCCTGATCAGCAGACAACGGAGCCGATCACGCGTCCCTGAAACGGAACGCTATTTGTAAGACATCTCGTTGGGGTGGAACCCTTGGCGATGGATGAGGCCGACCGCTCCGGGGTCTCGACAAAGACCAAACACGTCCCTGCAACCGGTGATGCCGCGAGACCGGCTCCTGTTCCTGCTGTTCGACGATAGTGCCTTTCCATGTGCGGAAGGATGAGCGAGATGGCTTTGCGCGCGAAAGTGATGTTGCTGATCGGTTGCGCCTTCTTTTTCTTGATCGCGGCTTTTCTCGGCAGTCTGTCCGCCATCCTGCTCGAAAGTTACGCCAGCATCGAGCGGGGCTCCGTCCGAAGAGACACACAAAGAGTCCTGGACGCCCTCACCCATGATCTTGTGACGTTGCACGGCCAAACCGGTGATTGGGCGGAGTGGGACGACATGTATGATTTCGTGGAATCCGCAAATCCGGATTTCGTGGCTCACAACATTTCCAAGACGAACTTCGTGAATCTGAAACTCAACGGGTTACTCGTCGTGCATTCCTCCGGACGCATGGTCTTCAGCGCCGGATTTGATCGGGCGAAGGGAGAATTGACAGCCGTGCCGCAGGACTGGATGCCCCATTTCGAGCCGGGCAGTCCGTTGCTTCAACCCTGGAGCCAAGGAACTTCGACGGGAAATCCGGGTGTGGCGACCATTATCCTACCGGATGTGGGACCACCGATACTCGTTGCCTCCCGTCCCATCCTGACTAGCCAGGGCATGGGGCCCTCACGCGGTTTCCTGATCATGGCACGAAACCTAGACGATTCGGAGATCCAACGAATCAGTGAGATGACTCATTTGTTCTTCCAGGTGTTTCGAACGACGGGCGAGGACTTGTCCGCGGAAACCCGACAGGTCTTTTCCGACCTCTTGCGGACGGAAAACGCCGTCGTCGTGCGGGAGTCCTCGGATGAGGTCAGTTCCGGATACGCTCTCTGGAAAGATGCCTACCTCAAGCCGGTCTTGATGGTACGGGTGGATGCATCCAGGGAAATCCATCAGCTGGGGAAAACCACCCTGCGCTATCTCATCGCCTTGCTGATGGTCCTCGGATTGTGTTTCGGGGGCACGATCCTGGGGCTTCTTCAAAAGCTGGTGCTGACACGCCTATCGAGCCTGACGGATCAAGTCCGAGAAATCGGCTCCGACATCAGGGGCAGGCGGGTCACGCTTCCGGGAAACGACGAGCTGACGCGCCTGGCCATGGCCGTCAACGAACTCCTGGAGGCGGTCGAAACCTCGCAGCATCAGCGCGACGAAGCGGCAAGGGAGAGAGAACAGCTCATGCGCTCGTTGTTCGACGCGACACCGATGGGAATCCTTCTGGTGGACGTGAAGACCCACGAGATCACCGACCTGAATCAAACGGCCGCCGCGCTGATCGGCGCCCCGAAGGAGAAAATCCTGGGCCGGGAATGCCATGAGTATGTCTGTCCCTCCATCAAGGGCCGGTGCCCCATCACGGACTTGGGAGAGGAAGTGAATCACGCCGAGCGCCTGCTTTACACCGAATCGGGTGGGACCGTGCCGATCCTGAAAACCGTGGTCCCCATCACCATTCAGGGGGAGGAGCGCCTCCTGGAGAGCTTCGTCGACATTTCCGATCTCAAGCTCGCCGAGGAGAGACTCGCGGCGGCGAACCAGGAATTAGACGCAACGAACAAGGAGTTGGAGCGCGCCATTGAACACGCACAGCACCTCGCCATGGAGGCGCAGGTCGCCAATATGGCCAAGAGCGAATTCCTCGCCCGAATGAGTCACGAGATCCGCACCCCCATGAACGCGGTCATCGGATTCGTGGACATCCTGCTGGACACGCGCCTCGACGACGAACAGATGGACTATGCCATGACGGTCAAGCGCAGCAGTGAGGCGCTCCTGCAGCTCATTAACGACATCCTCGATTTCTCCAAGATCGAGGCGGGCCACATGGATCTCGAGTCGATAGACTTCGACCCCGAACTGGTCTGCTTCGACGTTTGTGACCTGGTCCGTCCCAGGCTCAAAGACAAGCCGGTGGAAATCCTTTGTCGTATCGCCGACGATGTTCCCGCGCGCGTCACGGGAGACCCGGGACGATTCCGACAAGTGCTGGTAAACCTTGTGGGAAATGCCGCCAAGTTCACGGAATCGGGGGAAATCGAACTGGCGCTCGCCGTGGAGGAAGAGCGGAAAGACCGAGTGAAGCTTCATGCCAGGGTCCGTGACACGGGCATTGGAATTCCCTCGGAACGTGTCGCGACCGTCTTTGAAGCGTTTCAACAGGTGGATGGCTCCATCGGCAGAAAATACGGTGGGACGGGCCTCGGGCTAACTATCTGCAAACAGATTTCGGGGCTCATGCAAGGAGATGTGTGGGCGGAGAGCTCACTCGGTAACGGGAGCACGTTTCATTTCACCGCCTGGCTCGGAAAGGGCGGCGAAGAGGAGGGGCGGTGGCAAGAAGGGATTGGGACGCCCCTTGCGGGAATCAGGGTTCTCATTGTGGACGATAACGAGACAAACCTGGACATCTTGAAGCACGTCTTGGGGTGTGCGGGCATGCGCGTCGCGGCCCTCAGTCGGGGATCCGCCGTTGTGGAGGAGCTGCGGAAGGCTCATGTGGACGGGGATCCCTTCCAGGCAGCCGTCATCGACATCCGGATGGCCGACATGGATGGTTTCGAGGTCGCGGCAGCGGTTCGGTCCATGGAGTCTCCCGTGGCCGCAACCCCCCTGATCGCTTATTCCTCCTCCGTCGAGCGAGGTGCCGCCAAGAGCCGCGAGGCCGGCTTCGACGGGTTCCTGGTGAAACCCTCTCCAAGAGAGAGGATCTTCGGGATGCTGGCCCGACTCGTCGCTGGAAAGACGGATTCGGCGACCGCGGCCGCCCCCGACTCCATCATGACGCAACATTCCCTGCGGGAAGACGCCAAGCGGGCGGTACGAATCCTGCTCGTCGAAGACAATCGGACCAACCTGAAACTGGCGAATCTCATCCTCACGAAAGCGGGTTACCACGTGGAAACGAACACGGACGGCTTGGAAGCGGTCGAAACCCTCAGCACGCGTCCCGACGACTTCGATCTGGTGCTCATGGATGTTCAGATGCCGAAGATGGATGGTTTGAGTGCCGCGAGAGCCATCCGGAACAAAGGATTCAGCAAGGTGCCCATTGTGGCCATGACCGCGAACGCCATGAAAGGCGACAGAGAGAAATGCCTCGAGGCCGGGATGAACGACTACATCCCGAAACCGATCCGGCGGGAGTACGTGTACGAGGTCATCCAAAAGTGGGTGTTTTCCGAAAGGGAAGCGAGTGCGTCCAGTAGATGACGGCACGGCTCCGTTTCGAGGAAGGGGCAAGACGGTCCTGTTCGCCTTTCAAACCGAGGAATCGATGGATCCGGCAACGACGATGGAATACGAGGAAGCCCTCCAGGTATCGCTCAGGGACAGTCTGACCGGGCTTTACAGCCATGGCTACTTTCAGCTTTGCCTGGACCGCGAGATCAGACTTGCGCAACGATACGGTACTCCCCTCACCCTGGGGCTGATCGACATCGACTGGTTTTCGCGATTCAACAAGCGCAGCGGATATCTGGAAGGCGACCAGAGATTGAGACAAGTCGCGGCCGTGATCGCGGCGAGCATTCGCGAGACCGATGTTGCCGCCCGCTTTCTGGGTGACGTTTGCGCGGTGCTGTTGACGAGGTCCGAAATGGAACAAGGCCGGTCCGCCGCTGAGAGGATCCGAGCCGCCGTCGAAAGGGAGACCGGAGGCACGCTCACCGTCAGCATAGGGCTTGCCGCTTACTCCAGGGATGCCACTGCCGCCACCCTCCTTGGGCAGGCTCAAGAAGCGTTGCGCCAGGCGAAGGCCACGGGAAAAAACCGGGTGCATTCCTTTCGCAAGGACGAGCCATGGAAGGATGAAACCAAACCGCGGGTGCTCGTAGTGGACGATGAGGCCCTCAACCTAAAGCTGTTCGACACCCTCCTGCGCGGGCTCGACTATGACGTCGTGAAGGCCACGAGCGGCGAGGAAGCCCTGCACGCCGTGCACAAGACCGAGATCGATCTGATTCTTCTGGACCTCATGATGCCCGGCATGAACGGCTATGAAGTCTGCCGTCGACTCAAAGCCGACGAGACGACGCGGATGATCCCGATCATCATGCTGACGGCTGTAAGTGGAGCCGAAGCCAAGATCAAAGGGATCGAGGCGGGGGTGGATGATTTCCTGACCAAGCCTCCTAACAAAACCGAGCTTCTCGCCCGAACCCAATCGCTGATCCGGGTCAAAGGGCTGAACGACAACTTGACCAACACCGAAAGTGTGCTCCTGGCGCTGGCAAACGCCATCGAAGCCAGAGACCCATACACGGAAGGACACGTGCAACGGGTGGCCCAATTGGCCTTGGCCCTGGGGCAGAGGATGAACCTGCCGGCCAAGGACATGAAGGCGCTCAAGCTGGGCGGAGTCTTGCACGATATCGGGAAAATCAAGGTTCCCGACGCTATCTTGAACAAGCCAGGGCCCCTAACGCCCCAAGAACGGGAGATCATGGAGACCCATGCCATCGCGGGCTACCAGATGTGCCTACCCCTGCACAGGGCGTTGGGGGCCGCCCTGGATGTGGTTCGCTCTCATCATGAGAAGCTGGACGGATCGGGCTATCCGGACGGATTGAAAGGGGAGGAAATCCCCATTCCCGCCAGGATCATGGCCGTGGTGGACATTTACGACGCGCTGGTCACGGACCGGCCCTACCGTAAGGGAATGGCGAAAGCGGACAGCCTCCGGATCATCCACGAAATGGTCGCTGGAGGCAAATTGGACCGTGACGTGGTGAGGCAGTTCGCAAAGTTGGTCGACCCCGGAGCCGCCTCTCAGGGCTCGAAAGATGATGGAAACCTCGCTGTTTGAACCACTGGAACACCAGAGATAACGACATGAAGCGCCAAGATCTGAGCCCAGCGACACGGCATCTCCTGGCGACGGCGGTTTTCCTGGCGATCTGCCTGATGGGTACTCACCCCCTCCTCTACGGGGCGGATTTGCTCGAGATCCAGCAACGGGGTGTCCTGCGCCACCTGGGCGTTCCCTACGCCAACTTCGTCACCGGCACCGGGGACGGACTCGAGCTGGAGCTCGTGCAGCTGTTTGCCCGGCACATCGGAGTGCGCCATGAATTCGTGGAGACCTCCTGGGAATCGATCATCGCCGACCTCACGGGAAAAATCGTGAAACCCAGGGGAGATGACATCGAGATCAGCGGAGAGGCCCCCGTGAGGGGCGACCTCGTCGCCACGGGTCTCACCATCCTCCCATGGCGGGAAAAGATCGTCGAGTTTTCCACACCCACGTTTCCGACCCAAGTCTGGCTCGTAACCCGAGCGGATTGGCCCCTGCAACCGATTCGGCCCACTGGGGACATCGACAAGGACATCGCGGAGGCCAAATCGCTTCTGAAGGGTTACCGTGTCCTGGGAAAGGCCAATACCTGCCTTGATCCATCCCTCTATGCGCTCGAGGAAACCGGCACCTGGGTGACGCTGTTCGAAGGAAACCTGAACGAGCTGGCACCGGCCGTTCTCGCGGGCGACGCGGACTACACGCTGCTCGATGCCCCCGATACCCTCGTGGCCTTAAGGAAATGGCCGGGACGCATCAAGATCCTCGGTCCGATCTCCCCTATCCAGACCATGGGTTACGCCTTTTCCAAGTCCTCGCCGCAGCTCCGGGACGCCTTCAACCACTTTTTCTCCCAGTGCCTGCGGGATGGTACGTACCGACAGCTCGTGTTGAAGTACTACCCAGCGGTATTCGAGCATTTCCCGGAATTCTTTCAAGTGAAGTCCTGGGAATGAGCCAGACGGCGCGGTGGATGATCATGAGACACGGACTTCAACTTTTGCTGCGAAAGAGCTCGATCGTCACGGTTCTGGCGGCCGTGCTTTTGGCCGGGTTCATGGCGGTCCTGATCGCGAGGAATTACCTTTCGCAGATCCAGGTGCAACAATATGCCTTGAAAAGCCTTGAGCAGAACCTGGATAGGCGGGCGGATGGTCTGAGCTATTTCTTTTCCGAGCGCCGGAGCGATCTGATGCATCTGAGCTCGAGTGCCGAGGTCCGTGCGTTCTTCGAGAACAGGGCCCTCGGCATGACGAGGGAATACGGGCTGAAAGCCAGCCTGGTCCTCGTCTCCGAAGCCTTCGGACGGATCCTGCAAGAACGCGCTCTAGGGGGCCGTCCCATTTACACGCGCATCGCCCTCCTGGAAACCTCCGGCGACGTGCTCGTCGACCGCGCGCTCGCCGATCACGACGTGCTGAATAAGGAGACGGCGCGACACTCCCTCACTCCCGACGCCTCGCGCCCGTGGATCATGGTTGAAACGGGCCCGGAGGTGAACCAGATCGTGATTTCCGCCCCGTGTCATCTCAAGAACACCCATGTCGGTCAGATCGTTGCCTGGGTGTCCCTGCAACTGGTGTACGATCATTTCATACGTCAATCCCACGATTCCTTCAGTCGGGGTGATTTCCTTTTCGCCAAGACGGAGGGCCCGACCCTGCCGCTCCGACTGGCGTATCGAACCCCTCAGTTGCTGGCGTCTTGCCAAAGCTTCATGGGGTCGGCCCCCCAGTGTCATTGGCGCCACGCGGCCCCCCAGCCCCCGGCCCAGGACGATCCGTCCGGCAACCAGTCGCAGTGCATCCTTCTCGCCCCACCCAGTTCCGAGGGCCGAACCGCCGAAGGAAAGGAGCGGTTGCTTCGTTTCCGGGAAGAAAAGACGGCGCTGCTGGCGGTTCGAGCCCCCGTGTCGGACACGCAGTTTGTTCTGGTGAACATCCTTCCGGAGGGAGAGATCCTGGGTGACACGGCGCCATCGCATCTGCTCATGGCCCTGGGCGTCCTGGGAATCCTCCTCCTCGGGGGGCTGGGGATCCTGTGGAGGATCCACTCCAAAAACCTCGTTCTCCAGACACGGTTGCAGGAGACCACCCGAAAGGAACAAGCCGTCGAAGAAGTGAATCGTCAGCTGCTCCGGGAGATCGCCGAACGGCAAAGGGCGGAAGCCGCGCTGCGCGCCTCGGAGGCACGTTATCGGGACCTCTTCGACAACATCAGCGACTGCATTTTCACCCATGATCTCGAGGGGCGCTTCCGCACCATCAACCCCGCCGTGGCGACTCTGCTGGGAATTCCTCCGGATGAGGTGCTGGACCGTTCCGTTGCCGATTTCATCCACCCCGATCTCCGAGACCGTTTTTTCAGGGTCTATCTTCCATCCATGAAGGCCGGCGGGGGGTTCAACGGGACCGTCTGCATCGTGGGGGCGGAAGGCGAACCACGTTTCGTCGAGTGCAGATGCGCCCCGGCGGGCCGCGCAGGAGAAGAGCCGTACGTGCGGTGCTCGGGGCGCGACGTTACAGAACGCAGGCTTTACGAGAACGAGCTGCGACGCGCCAGGGAAGCCGCGGAGGCCGCCAACCGGGCTAAGAGCGACTTTCTAGCCAACATGAGCCACGAATTGCGCACACCGCTCAACGCGATCATTGGTTTCACGGAATTGATTCTGGACAAGCAGCTCGGCGACATCAGCCCGGCCCAGGAAGAGTACCTGGGAGACGTGTTGCAAAGCGCCACGCACCTGCTCTCTCTCATCAACGATGTCCTCGACCTGACCAAGATGGAGACTGGAACACTGGAGTTGGAGCTTTCCGAAGTGGCGCTCCGTGAGGTGCTGTCCCGCAGCCTGGTGATGCTCAAGGAAAAGGCCTTGAGGCACGACATCAAGCTCTCGGCCAGGCTGGACGGGATCCCCGACCGCATTGTTGCCGACGAGCGCAAGCTCAAGCAGATCCTGTACAATCTGCTCGCCAACGCGATCAAGTTCACCCCGGACGGCGGAGAAGTGACCCTGAGCGCCGAACCCGGCGACGGGGTCGTGCTGGTGACCGTCCAGGACAGCGGCATCGGTATCAAACAGGAGGATCTCCAGCGTATTTTTCACCCGTTCGAACAAGCGGACAGCTCCCTGAACCGACAGTACCAGGGGACGGGGCTGGGACTCGCCCTTGCGCGAAGCTTGGTGGAGGTACACGGCGGCAGAATTTGGTCCGAAAGCGAAGGGGAGGGAAAAGGCGCCACGTTTCGCTTTCTGATCCCCGCCCGCCCCGTGGATCCGGACGGGCGTGCCGTGCAGGGTGGACGGAAGAACGGATCGGCTGCTGGAGGGCCACAAGGGGATCCGGCGGATCCATGAGATCGGACCAGAGTAGTGCATCAAAAGCCGCATGGGCATCTTGCAGTGCGGTGTATTGGAATAACGTTCGCGCATGCACCGCGGAAAGACGGTCGGCGCCCGAGAAAGGATTCCCAGCGCAATGGACGCTGTTGCAAGCATAACTTCCCCAAAGGTCCTCATCATTGACGACACGCCGACCAATGTGAAGATCCTGGAGGCCGCCCTCAAGAAGGCGGGATACTCAACCCTTGCGGCGTTCAACGGTCCTGATGGGGAGAGAGTCGCCGAAGCGAGTCAGCCGGATCTGATCTTGCTCGACATCATGATGCCGGGCAAGAGCGGCTTCGATACCTGCCTGGATCTCAAGAAAAACCCCCGCACCCAAGACATTCCGATCATATTCCTGAGCGCGGTGGATGACGTTGCGAGCAAGGTCAAGGGCTTGAGCGTCGGAGCCGTCGACTACATCACGAAGCCTTTCCATAGGGAAGAAGTGCTGGCAAGGACCGGGTTGCACCTCAAGATGAGGAGCGACCACCGGAGCCGCCTCGACGAGCAGGCATCCAGGCTGGAACAGATTCGCGCCGCCCAGCGGTCCATTCTGGTTACTCCACAGGATTGTCCGGAAGCTCGGTTTTTCGTGCGCTATGTACCGGTCATGGAGGCAGGCGGCGACTTCTATGATGTGTTTGAGTCAGAGCCTTCCCGGATCCACTATTTCGTCGCGGACGTGAGCGGTCATGATCTCGGAGCGTCATGCACGACCACGGCTTTGAAAGCTTTGCTCCGGCAGAGCGTCCGAGCCACGTCGACGCCGCTGGAAGCGATCATGGCGTTGAACAAGAGCTTGTTTCCCATTTTCAATGATGGCAAACATCTGACGGCTTGTCACGCTTGCCTCGATCGCGTCGAGTCCACACTGACCCTCATCAGTGCCGGACATCCTCCCGCGATTCTGGTTTCCTCCGCGGTGGAGGGTCGGTTCCTGGAATCCTGCGGCGACATCCTCGGCGTCTTTGACGAAGTCGAGCTGGAACCCCTCTCCCTGCGCGTCACTCCGGGTGATCGGCTTTTTCTTTACTCGGACGGCCTTTTCGAGCGGTTCGGGGAGGGGCAGTGGGAAAGGGATCGGTCTCTGGCGCAGCTCCTGGAAGCCTGCAGCCAGACGCGACATCTCGGCATCGAGGATGCGGTTGATGCGATCGTCGATCGCATGACACCTCTTGGAGGGGCATGGCAAGATGACGTGGTGTTGCTGGGTGTCGACGTCTGATCTCGACACGCAGTCCGTTTCGGGATCTGAGAAGCGGTTGTTGGGGGAAAAGAATCAAGCGGCCGCGCTGGGCCAGCGCAAGGCAACGTCTCGGTCATGCTCCCCGGATTCCCGTTTGGACCCAACGGATCTCACCCTTCGTCCCCCAGAACGTCCCTCACCAACTTCAGCAGCTCATCCCGCCGAAAGGGTTTGGCAAGCGTGCCCGTGGCACCGAGTTTCCCTGCGTACGGCAGGGCCGAAAATTCCTGAGTCTGATCGCTTCCGCCTGAGATGGCGATGATCTTCAGCTGCGGGAATTCTTGGTGGAGCTCCCGGATGGTCTCGAGTCCCTCCTTCTCGGGCATGAAAATGTCCGTGATGACGAGGTCGGCCGGCTCGCGTCTGATGAGGCGGATCCCCTCCATGCCATTCGCAGCCGCCACAACCTCATAGCCCGCGCATTGCAGCATGCGACGCAACATGGGACGGAATTGCTCATCGTCGTCGATCACGAGTATTCGTTTCATGGCGCTACCTGCATGACGTCATCTCTTGCTCACCAATCTCCCCGACGGCGTCCGGATTCCCATCCACTGGGGAAGCCGTCGAGGAAGGCCTTGCGAGAAAACTGAAGGATTTGAAAGGATCGGCGGGTGACATTCCGCCCCCACTATTGGTTCCACAACCCGAGGGTGTGCAGCGTTTCGAAAAGTTTCCGCTTTTCGATGGGTTTGATCAGATAGTCCTCGCATTGCCCGTTAAACGCGTGGAGGATGTTTCTGGAATCGTTCAAGGCGGTCGTCATGATGATCTTTGCGCCATCCCTCCCATAAATCTCTGCGTCTTCCTCCAAGCGTCTGATCTCTCTCAGAACCGCATGGCCGTCCAGTTCAGGCATCATGATGTCCGAACAGATCAGATGATAGCGTTTTCCCGCCGCAGCGGCAGTGCGAAACGCTTCCACGGCCTCCGCCCCATTGACGGCGATGTCGCACTCCCCAAGGGGCAGCCGCATCAACTGGAGCATCTTGCTGCTCGTTCAGTCATCCTCGACGACCAAGGTCTTCATCGTCTGCTTTTCCTCCCTTCGTTGGGTCAAACACCATTCAACGCTTTTTCGAACTGGGAAAGTTCGTCCCGAATGCTATGGAGCAAAGGCTGGAACTGGTCATGACGGCCGTCCGACGCGGCTTTCTCCAACCAGTAGGCCGCGGCTTCCAGTCCGACCGCCCCCACATTGCCTGCAGCCCCCTTGAGCGTGTGGGCACTGAGCAGGGTCCGGGCGACGTCCCCCTCAGCGACGGCCTCCTCGATCATCCGGAACTGCTGGGGAGCATCTTCCAGGAAAGTTTTCAGGACCTCCGTCAACACGGCCTCGTCTCCATCCAGCCGATCCAATAGGCCGTTCTTGTCGAACACCGCACTCAAATCATCCGATGACACGACGCTCGACTCGCGTGTCGTCCGGGATGGGGAGGGACCGTCACCGGAAACCCACCGCTCCAAGACCGCCGAAAGCTCCATCGAACGGATCGGTTTGGAGATGCAGTCGTCCATGCCCGCCTGAAGACACTTCTCCTTGTCTCCTTTCATGGCGTGAGCCGTCATGGCGATGATGGGGACTTTGGGATTCAAGACCCCGGAGGTCGAGGTCCGAATGGCGCGCGTCGTCATGAACCCGTCCATGTCGGGCAATTGCACGTCCATGAGCACGAGGTCGTAAGAGACGGCTCCCAGCGCCTGGACGGCTTTGGGGCCGTCGCCGACGATGTCCGCGCGGAGCCCCATCTTTTCGAGTAGTTGTGATACGAGCTCTTGATTGGTCGGGTTGTCCTCGACCACGAGAAGGCGACACTTACGCCTGCGCTCTTCGGCAACGGTGTGTCGAGTGATGATGTGGCGATACGGGCAGGCGGGGTTTTCCTTGCATCCGAGCGTGGTGGCGAGGAGGTCGTGAAGGCTGGACCTTCGGATTGGCTTGGTCAGGTACGCCGCGAACCCGAGCGCTTCGAGCCTCTTGGCGTCTCCACGCCGCCCGATGGAGGTCATCATGACCAGCGTGGTATTCCTCAAGACCGGGTCTTCCTTGACAAGGCGACCCACGGCTTCTCCATCCATTCCCGGCATGACCATATCGAGCAGAGCCAGTTGGAACGGGTCGCCCTCGGCCGCCGCTGTCCGAAGCCGTTCCAGGGCGTCGGTCGAGCTGTCGACCTCTTCGTGACGGCATTTCCACGAGTCGAGCATGGCCGAAAGGGCCATTCGGCTGATGCGGCTCGCTTCCATGACCAGAACCCTGACGCCCGCAAGATCCGCATGCCGGAACTCCTGTCCCGACGCAGCCGGGGCCCGGGTAGCGAGGCGAACGGTGAATTGGAAGGTGGAGCCTTTCCCTTCGTCGGATTCGACGCTGATTTGCCCCCCCATGAGGTCGGCCAGTTGCTGTGAAATGGAGAGCCCAAGCCCCGTGCCGCCAAACTTCCGTGTCATGGACCCGTCCAGTTGTGTGAAAGGCTCGAAGAGCAGAGGCAATTTTTCAGCCGGGATACCCATGCCCGTATCCGTCACGACGAACCGTATGGTCGCCGAATCATCCACCTCGCTCTGGAGGCTTGTCCGCAAGGAGACGCACCCCTGTTGGGTGAACTTGATCGCGTTCCCGAGGAGATTGTTCAGAATCTGGCGGAGCCGTCCCGGATCACCGCACACGAGGGAAGGAACCTCGGGGTCGATGAAGGAGGCGAACTCCAGGCCTTTCTCTTGGGCACGCAGTCCTTGTGCATCCGTGAGGTCCTCCAACAGGGTGCGCAGATCGAAGTCGATGGACTCCAAGTCCAGCTTTCCGGCATCGATTTTCGAGAAGTCAAGGATGTCGTTGATGATTGCCAGAAGGGCTTCCGCGCTGCTCTTGATCATTTCCGCATACTCCCGTTGTTCGGCCGTGAGGTCGGTGTCGAGAAGCACGTCACTCATTCCGATCACCCCATTCATGGGAGTACGGATTTCATGGCTCATGGTCGCCAGGAACTCACCTTTGGCGATGTTGGCCGCTTCCGCCCGGAAGGCCATCAGATTGGCGCGCTCGACGGCGGCCTCCAATTCCCTGTTGGTGTTCTCCGTCGCTTCCTTGGCCTTAAGGACCCCTCTTTCGGCATGTCTTCGCTGCGTGTCGTCATGGACGATCAAATGGGCCAGCTCCTGCCCATGAATCACCACACGCTTGGCACAGACGGTGACCTCGCGAACCTCGCCGGAGGCCAGATGGTGCCGAGAGTGGAAAAACGATGGAGAAACCCCATCCGCGAGGACCTTGAGGCACGGGACATCCTCGGGCGAAGTCAACTCGAGGTCCATCATCGTCCGGGTGAGAAGCTCCCCACGAGCATGCCCGTAGAAGTCGCACGCCGCATGGTTGGCATCCCTCAGTTCCCCTGTGGTGGGATCGATCAGGAGCATCACCGCCGCGCTGTCCTCGAAGAGAGTGCGGTAAGTCTCGTCCGTTCCGGTCGGTGGGTGCTGGGTTCCCACGGCCTTTCGTCGGGCGATGGCGGCGAGAGCAGCACAAAAAACCGAAGCGGTCAGCGCACCCAGCAGAAAACCTGAAGTCGGTCCCTGGATGAGACCCGGCAACATCACTACTCCTTCTCCTTTCAATCGGCGTCGGTATGGGGCGGCTCCGGTCGTTGGTATGCGGGCAGCGAGAGGCGAAAGTCGGCGCCGCCGTCGGAGGGAGCCAGTGTGATGGAGCCTCCGCTCTTCTCGATGATTTCTCGAACGATAAAGAGCCCCAGGCCGGTGCCCCGATCCCGGGGCTTTGTCGTCGTGAAGGGTTCGAAAACGGATTGGGCGATCTCGCTCGGAATACCGGGTCCTGTGTCGCTCACACGGATTTCGATCCGCTCGTCCGCGTGACGAGTCGCCAAGATGCGGATCACCCCCCCGGCACCGCCCATGGCGTCGATGGCGTTTGAGAAGAGATTAACGAAAACCTGGGTCATCCGTTGCCGGTCGCACGGCGTCCAGAGATCTTCTGGAACGGATATCTTCACTTCAACCCCGGCCCGGATGCGGTGGCCAAGTAGACGGACCGCATCCTCGACGGCGTCCAGCAGTCGAGAGGGTTCACGATCAGCATTCCCCCCGCTCGAATAGGTTCTTAGATTCGCCACAATCCGGTTGACGCGCGTCAATCCCTCGAAAATCCGTTCGAAAGCACTATCAATTTTCCGGAGCCATTCGGGCATCCCTTCCGCCTCGCTTTGGACTGAAGGCCGTTGCAGGCTGGGCTTGGCGAAGTCGATGAGTGTCTTCAGCAGCTCAACACTGCCCCCGATGTACGTCAGAGGCGAGTTGATCTCGTGAACGACCGCCGCCGCCAAGGTTCCAAGGGTCGCCAGCCGGTCCGCATGCACGAGTTGCTTGGTCCGCTCCTCGACCATTTGCTCGAGGCGGGTGGCATAATCGGTCAGCTCCCTTTCCTGATCGCGGAGTCTGAGATGGGTCCGCACTCGTGTCAATAGCTCGGCGGTATCAAAGGGCTTAGTGACGTAGTCCACGCCGCCGAGCTCAAGCCCGTTGACCTTGATGATGGGGTCGTTGACGGCGGAAATGAAAATGATGGGAATGTTGCTGGTTCGAGGGTTCTCCTTGAGCCGCCCGCAAGTCTGGAAGCCGTTCATGCCGGGCATCATGACATCCAGCAGAATGAGGTCGGGTTGACTCTCGGCCTTCCTCAAGGCCTCCTCGCCGCTCATGGCCTCCAGGACCGTATAGCCGACATGACTGAAACGAGCCCTGAGCAACTTCACGTTGAGAGGCTCGTCATCGACCACAAGCAACGTACGGGGTTTCTCGATCATCTGGTGAGCTTTCCAGGGTTGACGGCGACTCATGGGGAAGTCGCCCAAACAATCCAAGCAAGAGATGAGCCGCGTATTGCAATATCAACGCCAGCTATTGAGGCTCCCTCAACTAGCCCCCGGGGGACCCCTTGAATCCCCGACTTTCCGACCGGAAGTCAGGCGTCCCGGGGTTTTCTCTCTGCTGGATCCCTAAAAAGCACCGGAAATCCTCCCTGTAATGTCAAGATGAGTCGCGCTACACTCCATGAGCCGGGGCCCCTCACGGATGTCGACCAGACGGGGGGCGCTCCTCTGGTCGGGTTCACCTCGGCAAGTGAAGTGTGCAATGGCGTCCATCAGCGATCTGTCGTGCTGGTGCTTTTCGCCTCGCCCCACCTTCCGGTCTGGGCGGGGTTCGGGCGAAAGGCCTCTCCCAACCGGTCGCATGCCGTCGAGGAAACCGCCGCGTCCGAACCCCTGAGGGAGCTGTTCACCCTTCCCCATGACAGGATCTGGCCGGAGCTCACCGGGAACGGGAAGAGCCTTTTCGGCATGGGGTTCTCCCCCGGGGCCACGCACCGATCCGATTCGTACGGCTTTGAACTTGAAACTCACCACGGACGTCTCTTGGAGAAGAACGCCGCCCCCTCAGAGGATCTGACTTCTTTTCCGACTTTCACCCGAGCTCTCTTCGGCTGGAGGGCTGGACAGCAGGTGCACGGCTCTTGAGCCGGGCGCCCGGATGGCCTGTGCCGCCGCAGACCAGCGGGCCCCCTCATGTCCGCCACAAGCGTGATCCCGGTGACGAACATCCAGGAGGACGGAACCTCGTCGGGATCAAAACGCTTTGACAGGGATCCGTTTTTTCGATATGAAGCTGATGCTTTACCCCTTGTAGGTGTCTCCATGCGGATGTGTTCCCACATTTCGACGTCTTGAGCAGACAAGCTTGATGGACCAGGCAGGAAGCATTGCTGTGAGCTCGATGGCGATTCCGATCCCTCTCCAGGGCGACTGTGAGGCCCTCAGGGCAAGCATTTTTGCCCGCATCCGCCCGGACCTGGAACGGATCGAGAAGGAAATCCAGCTCCAGCTCGACTCGAAAATCGCCTTGATCTCCCTTGTGGGTCGCTACATCCTCGGGAGCGGCGGCAAGCGGCTGAGACCGTTGCTCATGATCCTCGGGGCGCGGCTGTGCGGGTACGAGGGACAGGACGACGCGCGGCTTTCGGTGGTTTTCGAGTTTTTGCATTCCTCCTCGCTCCTGCACGACGATGTCGTCGACCACGCCGAATTCCGTCGCAACAAGCCGGCTGCCAACACGATCTGGGGCAACCCGGGTGTGGTGCTGGTCGGAGATTACCTGTACAGCAAGTCCATTTTGATGACGGTGGAGTACGGGAGCATCCCGATCCTGAAGGTCCTCTCCGAAGCCACAACCAAAATGGCGGAAGGAGAGGTGCTGCAGCTGGTCCACTCCGACGACCTGGAGCTCGATGAGCGGGATTATCTGGAGGTGATCACGCGCAAGACGGCGGTGCTCATCAGCGCGGCGTGCGAAATCGGTGCGATCTTCGGCCGGGGCACGGAAACCCAACAGCGGGCAATGCGCGTTTACGGGCACAACCTGGGGATCGCGTTTCAGTTGGTGGACGACACCCTGGACTACACGGGCGATGTGAAGGAGCTCGGCAAGCCGATCGGAAACGACATCCAAGAGGGCAAGGCCACCCTGCCCTTGATCCATGCATTGCGAAACGGGCGCCAGTCGGCTCAGGAGAGGCTTCGACAGATTTTCAGCGACGAGATCATTCCACCGGAAGCCTTCGACGAAGTCCGGGATCTGGTCACGCAGTCCGGAGGCATCGCCTACACCCAACAGCGGGCCCTGGAGCACGTTCAGCGGGCCAAGTCGGCCCTAGCGGCATTTTCGGATCACCCGACGAAAGACCTCCTGACGGATATCGCCGATTACGTCATCTTCCGTCGAACCTGAGCCGAGGGCCCAAGACAGCTCACTAGCCTTCCAGGCCATACATCCTTACGCCACGCAGCCCCCAGCCGCACCGGGACCTCACCTCCGCCGTTTTCGATCCCGCACCGCCCCCTGCCGCCCTCAACACCCTTCCCTAGACGGCGCCGAAAGAGCCATCATCTTGTTTCAACACAGCATTCATGTTAAGAAGAGTGGCCCTGCGGCCGCCAGGCCACTCGGGCTCGACCGTTCCCTGACCATCGGGGGTTTGCTGCGTGCGGCAAGGTCCCGAGGCGGAAGCCAGTTCTTTTTGTGGAGGAGCAACCCGGCATGGCGGAAGCGCCCTTCTACCCCATGCTCGTCTCGCTCGAGGAGCGCGTTTGCGTGGTGGTCGGCGGGGGAGCGGTCGGAGAACGCAAGGTTCGAGGTCTGCTCCCCTGTCGGGCGACGGTGCATCTGGTTGCCACGCGGCTGAGCCCCTGGCTTGAGGAGCGGGTCCATTCCGGCGAGGTCTGCCGGATCGGGTCCCATTATGAACCGAGGCACCTGGACGGTGCGGATCTGGTCTTCGCGGCCACGGACGACCGCGAGCTGAATCGGCGAATTGCCGAGGATGCACGACTGAAGCGCATCTGGTGCAACATGGCCACGGATCCTGATCGGGGCTCTTTCATTGTCCCCTCTGTCTTCCGACAGGGCCCGCTGACGGTCGCTTTCAGCACGGGGGGACTCAGCCCCGCGTTGGCCAAGAGGGTTCGGGAGCAGTTTGAGGAGCAGTTCGACGTCCCTTGGGCTCTCGCCCTGCAACTGATCGGTCGGGTGCGCCCGCTGGTCCAGGCCCAAGGGCCCGCGCCCGAGGAGAGCCTAAGGATCTTCAGGGAGCTTGCCCGACTGCCCATCTCGGAATGGCTCGCCGCGGGGGAGATCGAGCGCATCGTTCCGGCCGTTCATGAGATCTGCGGCTCTCTGGTTTCCGAGCGGGAGCTCCATCACGTCTGGGAAGAGGTATGGAACCAGTCCTCCTGGCCATTGCCACCGTCTGCTACTGCAGCGGCACAATCGGATACCTGATTTACCTCGTGCGGGAGCGGGACGGGGTTCACTGGGCCTCCTGGACCGTGCTCCTTGTGGGAGCCGTGATCCATGGGGGCGCGATCGTCGAGCATTCCATGCAATCGGGACACCTCGCCGTCGCCAACAGCCAGCAAGCGCTCTCCTTCTTTGCCTGGGTCATTGTGGTGGCTTTCCTCACCCTTCAGGGGAAGCTTCGCATCCGGATCCTCGGCTCGTTCGTCTCCCCGTTGGCGGTGCTGTTCATGGTGCTTTCTTCTCTGCTTCCCGCCGGCATGGTGCCGAAGACGGGAATCTTCAACAGCGCCTGGTTCGTCTTGCACATCGCGTCCGTCTTCCTGGCCAACGCTCTGTTCGCGCTCGCTTTCAGCGCCGGCATCATGTATCTCATCCAGGAGCGCCACATCAAGCGGAAGAGCTTTGGCAATCTTTATCTGCGCCTGCCGTCCCTGGACCGGTTGGATCAAATCAATTCCGTCTGCCTCCTCGCCGGCTTTCCCCTGCTCACCGTCGGCCTCATCACGGGATTCGCCTATGCGAGCACCCTCTGGCCGTCACCCTGGAACTGGGACCCCAAGGAGATTTCCGCCCTCATCACGTGGCTCCTCTACGCCGTCCTCCTGCATCAGCGGCTGGCCGTCGGATGGCGCGGGCGGCGCGCCGCCTGGCTCGCCATCGTTGGCTTTTCGGCCGTGCTCATCACGTTTCTCGGTGTCAACCTGTTCTTGAAGGGACACCATACGACCCTGGCTCCTTAAAGGGCGAGGCCGCAATGGGGCAGATCGGACTCTTAGGAATGAATCACAAAACGGCGCCCGTGGAGATCCGGGAGGAGCTCGCCCTGGTGTGCCGGAACGACACCCACCCCTTGCAGCACCTCCCACGCCTGGAATCCGTCCAGGAAATGTTCGTGCTTTCCACGTGCAATCGGGTCGAGATCCTGTTCACCTGTCAAGCCCTCGATCGGGCCGTCCATGAGGTCAAGGGGCTCATCGCGGCCCACCTCAGCCAACCGGATACCGCCCATCTGGAACCGCATCTGTACTGCCATCGGAACATGGACGCCGTGAACCATCTGTTTCGAGTGGCTTCCAGCCTGGATTCCATGGTGGTCGGGGAGCCCCAGATCCTCGGACAGATCAAGTCTGCCTATCGGGAGGCGACGGAGTATCGCACCGTGGGGGTCGTGCTCAACCGTCTCCTCCACAAAGCGTTCTCGGTGGCCAAGCGGGTCCGGTCGGAGACGCGCATCGGATCCTTGGCCGTGTCGATCAGCTATGCGGCCGTTGAGCTGGCGCGGAAGATTTTTGGCGAGCTGCAGGACAAGCGGGTGCTCCTGATCGGGGCGGGAGAGATGGCGGAACTGGCAGCCGAGCATTTTCGGGCCCAGGGCGTGCGCCAGATGATCGTGGCGAACCGAACCCTGGAACGTGCTTTGGAGCTGGGCCGACGGTTCAGGGCCGAAACCATTCCCTTCGCCCATTTCCTCGACGCGTTGACGAACGTGGACATTGTGCTCACGTCCACGGGATCCCCCGAGCCCATCCTGAGCTATCGCGATGTGAAGGCCAGGATGCGCGGGCGCCGGAACCGATCCCTCTTTTTCATTGACATTGCGGTCCCGCGAGACGTGGAGCCGCGGGTCAACGAGATCGACAACGTCTACCTTTACGACATCGACGACCTCAAGGGGATTGTCGACCTCAACCGTGAGGAGCGCCGGAGGGAGGCCGAGCGGGCCGAGCACATCATTGCCGAGGAAACCCTGAAGTTCCAGAACTGGCTCGCCACGTTGGACACGGTCCCCACGATCATCGCCTTGCGGAACAAGGCGGAAACCATCCGTCGACATGAGCTCCAAAGAACCCTCGCCCAACTACCCGACCTGGACGAAAAAGACCGACGGGCCATCGAGATTCTGACCGAGTCCATCGTGCGCAAGCTCTTGCACGACCCCATCGTGTTTCTCAAGAAGAAGGCCCAACGTGAGAGCCGGCAGCGGTTCATCGATGCAGCCCAACAGTTGTTCAACCTGACCGACTCCCAGGAGGAGGGGCACGCGTCCTCCTTGACGGAGGCGCTCACGAATGATACCAACACGTGTAACCCTCTGAAAAAGATACTTAAATAATCAGGGATTCCGATGGCCGATATTCTGGAATTTGGCAGGAAAGTCCAAGACTTAAAATCGCTTCGGGACGCGAGCGAGCGACAGCGCAAAATCGACGCCCTGCGCAAGGTGTTTCAGTGCACCCGCTGCATCATGAAATGCGCCAAGTGCGGCACACAGCTGGAGATGGGGACCGAGGAGCCGACGCGATACGCGACCCCTTATCGATTTTGCCGAAACTGCCAGGAGGAATACGAAGAGTATCGCGAGCGGGTCAATTCGGAAAAGTCAAGTCCACGATTCTATTGGCATAATGATCTCTGGATGCAGGCCTGGGCCACGTGGCTCAATCATCAGAAGCTGGTCGACCAATACCGGCAGTCCAAGGAATTCCTTCAACTGATGCAGGAAGTCGAAGAATTCCTCAAATAGCAGCAGCCTCGATTCGACACGGAAGGAGTGTTCCATGATTGGTGGTCTCGGCATGCCCGAATTGATTGTGATCCTGGTCATTGTGCTGATCATTTTTGGAGCCGGAAAGCTGCCTGAAATCGGGGCGGGTCTGGGAAAGGGCATCAAGAACTTCAAGAAGGCGACCCAGGAGGTCTCGGACCTGACGGACAAGCCTGAGAAGCTGGAAGAGAAGGCGGCGACCCACGACAAGAGCGCCTGAGGATCTTGCGCGCCCCCACACAGTGCGCTCGACGCCCCGGCCCCTGCGGGCTGGGCGCCGATGCGTGCTGCAGCATCCCCTAAGATGCCTCTCGCCTTCCTCGTGGACGCGCGTTGCTCCACCCAGCGCCTCCACATTCAGTCAGATCGAAGGCCCCAGGCCGGCCCAGCCCAATCGATCCTTCCTGCCAGCCACTCACCAGCGGTTACGGTGAATCCGCCTCTCATTGAAGCGGTTTTCAGGCTTGAGGCTTTGTGCCGGGTATCCCAGAACCACGAGGGCCAACGGGAGCACGCTTGGCGGAAGATCACACAGCGCCCGGAACCCCTCGATTCGATCCTGCATCGGGAAGATGCCCGTCCAGACGGCTCCGAGTCCTCGATCGTGGGCCGCGAGCAGGAGGTTCTGGGTCGCGGCAGAGCAATCCTGCACCCAGTACCCTGGAAATTTCTCGAGACTCAGATCCCCGCAGACCAGAATGGCCAGCGGCGCGTTTCGCGCCATCGCGGCGTAGGGGTTGACCTCCGGGACCCTTTCCAGCACCGACCGATCGTCAATCACCACAAAATGCCATGGCTGCTGATTGCCCGCAGAAGGAGCACTCATCGCCCCTGCGAGCAGATCATGAACGATGGCGTCGGGCACAGGCCGGTCCTCGAACCGGCGGATGCTGCGCCGGGTGAAAATGGCTTCCATGGTTTCCATGCCGCTCTCCTTTCAGCTTTCCCCCTCAGGGTTCGTCCACCCAACGCATGTCCCGTATCGGCCATCCTACCGAAGGCCCCCACACGGGTCAAGGCTGCGACCTGAGGCGCGCTTGCGAGTGCACGTTCCTCGGCGCCGGTAAGCCGGGAGTGCCACGAGCTGCTGGTATGCAGTCGCCAGGCATGCAGGTGCATGATTGTGTCATCATCCCACATTGCGGATCGAAATGTACATTATTGTAACCTTTTGCACTTTTTTTCTTTGACAACTCAGAGCCCTTTAGGGAATATGTCGACCGTGAGGCGCCCATCCGAAAAGCGGCAGATAAATCGTAACAGCATGGAATCATTGAGACCATGGGTCGGGCCTTCGAAGGCCGACACAGGGTTGCGCGTCATCCGGGGGCTCCGACCCAATACTCCCAAGCTCGCCTCGACGGATGGCCTGTCTTGTGCACTGGGAGGCACCATCGGCGTGAAGGCTGCGCCGCACGGGGGGGGGGGGTGGGAGTCTGTGGTCCGCGCGCTGATCCATCCGCCACACCCTCGAAGGATGAGAAGACGGGGGCCGAAGGGCCTGGGTCGGTGGGGGAGAGCCCCGTAGATGAGTTGTGGGCCGGCATCATGAACCGCAGGAAGGGAGAAAGTCATGGAGGCGAAGAGGAAGTGGGAACTGAGGGGGTTCATCATGGTCGTTCTGGCTGCTCTGGCGGTGTTTGGGGCAAAGATCGCCACGGCGCAGGGCGAGGCACCGAAGGAAGAAGCTTCGGCGGCGGAGTCGGCGCTCAGCGCGTCGGTCTACGTGGACTTTCTAAACCAGTACATCTGGCGCGGCTATGCGCTCAGTGACGCGCAAAAAGGCATGGTCTTGCAACCCTCCGCGACGGTAAGTTACAGGGGATTTTCCCTGAATGTCTGGAGCAACTTCGACACGTGGGACAACAATCCGGCGGGCCCAGTCCGCGGGGCGACGTGGAACGAGACGGACATCACCCTGAGCTACACCCATGAATTGATCAAAAACCTCAACGGCACGGTCGGCGCGATTTATTACTTCTTGGACAAGGTGAATGACTCTTTCGAGATCTACGCGGGACTCGCCTACACGTTCCCGTGGGTGACGGTCGGGCTGACCGGGTATCGAGAGGTCTCCCACTACCCCGGTTGGTGGGTCTCCCTCGATCTATCGAAAAACATCCCGCTGCCTTGTTACGATTGGAGCATCGATCTGGGAGCGAGCTTCATTTATCAGGATTCCGACGACTCGGGAGCCTATCCGAACCCGCCCAAGTTCAACCCGGAAAACAAAGCCTACTCCGGCTTGCACGCGGGGATCTTGTCGGCGGCGATCAACTTCCCGATCGGAAAAGTCGTGACCCTTTCCCCCAAGATCGGCGTATCGTTCCCGTTGAGCGGCAAGGCCCAGGATGAAATCGAGTTCCTCTCGTGGGATCAAGAGAGCACCCACGTTTTCGGAGGGCTTCGCATCACTGCCGCATTCTAGGTCGCGTGGATCAGACCGGCTCGGATGCCCCCCTTGCCTCCTTCATGGGACCGGCAAGGGGGTTTTCGTTCCGTTTCGGGCTGCTTCATTTCATAGGGAGGTGTGTGGGGAGGGAAGAGCTTGGGTCCCGCATTAGGCGACACAGGGGTAACGTTTATTTCAGCTTCTTGTACTTGGAAACCTTTCCCTTCGGGGCGGTCAGGATGAGCGAGTCTGCCGTGACCGCGGCTTCGCAGGTGATCCCGCCGAACGGGCCCAGATTGAGTTGCACGTGCTTCGCGTCCATGAAGACGTAAGGAACGGTTAGGGAGTTTGCGCCGCTGGTGACCGTCACGGTGCCGTTGCGAGAAAATTCGAGCGTTTCAGTCCCGTCGATCTTCTGCCATTTCCCGACCACATCCCAGCTTGGCTTCAGCGAGCAGGAAGCCGCGAACAACACCAGCCCAACCACCAAGCACAAACGAAAAGCTCTCATCATGATTCCCTCCATCCTTTCAAGGGTACAAGTCGCCTAACGACGGGATCCGGAATAGAACCGCAGCCGCTCCAGCCAGCACTCACCGCCTTTTTTTACTCCATTTGAGCCAATGCTGTCCATCATCAAGTCACCCTCGGCGGGGGCTCAGGAGCCTCGGGACTCGCCGGCAGGCAAGCTGATCTGAAAGGTCGTTCCGTTTCCTGGTGTGCTGAACACCTCGATGATCCCCGCATGGGCTTCCACGATCTTGTGCACGTTCGCGAGTCCCAGTCCGACCCCCGTGGGTTTGGTCGTGAAGTAAGGATCGAACACATGGGGCAAATCCTCAGGGGCAATGCCATGACCCGAATCCGTCACGCGAAATCGGACCCGGCCCTCATGGCAGTCCGCGCGGACCCGCAGCACACCACCGCCCTCCATGGCCTGCAGACCATTGAGATAGAGGTTGAGCATCGCCTGACAAAAGCGGTCGGTATCGAGCTCGACCTCCAGGTCCGGCGGGGTGACGTCCGATTCGATGATCACGCCCTGATGGCTGGCTGAATCTTGCATCAGGGCCAGCGTCCGCTCGATGACCTCCCTGCAGCGAACCGTCTCCAGGTGGAGCTCCGTGGGTTTTGCATAGTCAAGGAGTTCCGTCACCACACGATTGAGCCGTTCGACCTCCTCCACCATGACCTGAGCGATCCGTTTGCTGCGCTCATCCTCCCCAAAACGTCCCGCCATGATCGTCGCAAAACCCTTGATCGAGCTCAACGGGTTGCGGATCTCATGGGCGATCCCCGCCGCGAGACGACCGAGGGAGGCGAGCCGCTCACTGCGCCGAAGCTGTTCTTCCAGTTGTTTGAGGTTGCTCACGTCGGCCAACAGCAACACCCGGCCGACCACGCTGCCGCTCCCATCCCGTAAGACGGCGGCGTTCACCAGCAGCGAAACCGGACTCCCCTCCACCGGACAGACCACTTCCCGCTCCATGACCGTATCCTGCTCCCCAAGCCCCTGGAAAACGGGCAGCAGACCCGGAAACTGGTCGATCCCACCCTCGATCACCGTGCGGCCCAGAATGCGGCGAGCCGCTTCATTGCAGCGGCTGATGGTTCCCTCGGGATCGGTGACGAGCAACCCCACAGGCATCTGGTTTTCAATCGTGGCGGACAAGGCGAGCACGTCCTTGAGGGATCCCCGTGCGTGCCGGTAATGATGTGCGTAGAAGAGCGAAACGAATCCCCCTGCCCCGACCAGCAGCATCAACCCGAAAAGCATCAACGTCCGATGGAGGTCCTCGGTCCGGGCATGTTCGAAGGGCGATGGATCAAGCCCGACCACGATGAGCAGCTCACGGTCAAGGCTTTCAGAGCCGGACACCGAGCAGGTACCGGCTCCCGCCCGAAGTCCCCTTCCGCGCCCTTGCTGGAACGGCTGGAAATGGCGCGTGACTTCGAAGGCCGGCTGGACCCCGGCGGTGACCCTTTGGGCCGTCTCACCGCGGGAAGGGACGAGGATCGACGCGGTCCGCCCCACTAGGGCGGGCTCGCTGTGCCCCAGGACCAGGCCGGAGGACGAAACCACTCCGACATAAAGGACATCGGGCTGCTGCGCGGTCTCTTCCAGGAGCGTCTGGAGTTGGCCACGCCCCCACCCCATCCCCATCATCCCCGTGCGACTTCCCGCCTCGACGGATCGCATGAGCACGTTGGCCTGGGACAGCAGCGCACGGGTCATGAACTCCTTTTCCCGGTGATGGTTCCTCCAGGCCAGCACGGCCAGGATCATCGCCAAAATGCACACCGAACCGATGATGATCCAGGGAGAAAACCAAATCAGTCCAGCGGAATTTCCGGAACGGCGCACCATGGAACGGCTCCTTGTTCGCGTGTGGAGTTGCCGAAGGCGTGTCCGCCAAAGCCCCATCGAGTGCAAGATGAGGACCAGTCCCAGGATTATGGTAAAGTACCCACCCTCTCCAGCACCCGCTCTCCCCGCCGCCTTCGAACCTTTTTCCGGTCCCCCGCCCAATGGATCAATCGTATCCAGTGTCGTTTACCCGTCCGGATAAATTTTATCCATTTTCCGCAACCGGCCAAGCTCCACACGAGAGGGCATCCCGCACCCCCAACATACAATACGAGCAATTTCGTGCAGTTAGAATTTGAGACGAAGGGTTGGCATACCAGATGCTCTACCGTTCGACCGAAGCCGCGATTCCAGGGCCTGTGGTGCAGAGGGCCCGGAACGGGAAGGCACACGCCGCATCCCCTCCAGACCGAATCTGAGTACAGGGGGGGGCGGCCGCCAGACATCCTTCATACCTTCACAGGGAGACCCAGTCATGAAAAGAGCAATCGCTATCGGAGTGGCACTGATGCTTCTCACCGTCGCCGTTGTCCCAAGTCTGCAGGCCCAGCAGGCCGGGCAACCGGATCCCCAGTCCCAGAAAAGCACCTTCATCTGCCCTCGCACGGGGGAGCCTTGCCCCATGGGCGGTCCCCAGCACATGCGTCGCGGGGGGCGCGGCATGAGGGGCCAGCGCGGCAACTGTCCTTGGGCCACGCAGCAATGCCCATATTACACCCAGAGCAAAGGTCAGGGCGGTGCGCAGGTTCCCGCCCCAACTCCGGCAGACTCCAAGCCGGTCAAGCAGTAGGAATGATCCAGTCGGAGTCTTCCTTTGGGATCCGTAAAAAGAGCTGACCAAGTCAACCATCCAAATGGGAGGGGAAATCATGAAGAAGGTACTCGCCGTCGTTGCCATCTCGATGATGCTCACCATGGGCTTTGCCGCCGGAGATGCACACGCGTACCGTGGCACGCCGGGCCCCAAGTGGACCTGCGCCCCCGGCTGGCATCATCCCCATTGGCACAGCAAGTGGAAGGGCTTCCATGGACGGGGATACCGGGGCTGTTGGCTCCGTTAGGTTTCGCAGAGCCCCCCTCGATGCCCCTCTGAAGAGGGACTGACAGGGTATCCGGAGCAGTTCTTTTGGCGCAGCCCCACCCTCCCCTGGGGCCACCGGTGGCCCCAGGGGTTTTTCAGGATTTCCCGCCCCGCGCATTCCATCATCCCGACCCCTCGAGGCAAGGGGGGCATCGAAGCCGTCCTTCGGACCCGATGTCTCCCCTGGTGCCTACCGATTGTCCCCTTCACCAAGGCAATTCATTCAGATTTGCGGTTTACCGCCGCACGGACATGGGGTATTTTCCCCGCAAACGTCGCGCATGGGGCATCCCATTCAAAAGATTGAGGTTTTATGATCCATATCCGCAATTTCAGCATCATCGCCCATATCGATCACGGCAAGTCCACCCTTGCCGATCGACTCATTCAGAAGGCCGGCCTGGTACCCGATCGGCAATTTCGTGACCAGATCCTTGACTCCATGGACATCGAGCGGGAGCGGGGTATCACCATCAAGAGCCAGAGCGTCACGCTGCCGTACGTGGCTCGGAATGGCCGTGCCTATGAGCTCAACCTCATCGACACGCCCGGGCACGTGGATTTCTCCTACGAGGTCTCGCGGGCGCTGGCTTCGTGCGAAGGAGTGCTTCTGCTCGTGGACGCGTCCCAAGGTGTGGAGGCCCAAACTGTCGCGAACCTTTACGCCGCCATGGAGCACGATTTGACCATCGTGCCGGTCATCAACAAGATCGATCTTCCCTCGGCCGACATCGAGAGGGCGAAAGAACAGATCGAATCGGAGCTGGGGCTCGACTCGGAGCATGCAGTGCTGTGCTCGGCCAAGGAAGGAACCGGCATCGACGACGTCCTGGAGGCCATCGTGGAGCGCATCCCGCCTCCGGGGGGAACGCTGGATGCCCCTCTGACGGCGCTCATTTTCGATGCGCACTACGACCCGTTCCGGGGAACGATCATCAGTTGCAGGGTGTTCGATGGAGCGGTCCGACCCGGAGATGTGGTTCGACTGATGTCCACGGGAGCGACCTACAGGGTGGAAGAGGTGGGCTTGTTTCGCATCACGCGGGAGCCCCGTCCCGAGCTCACGGCGGGGGCCGTCGGCTACATCATCGCCGGCATCAAGAACATCGGGGACACGCGTGTCGGGGACACCCTCACACTGGATGCCAACCCGGCCGCCGCCCCCCTTCCCGGCTTCAAGGAAGTGAAGCCCGTTGTGTTTTCCTCGATCTATCCCATCTCGTCCGACGATTATCCCTCCCTCGTGGACGCCCTCGAGAAATACAAGTTAAACGATGCCTCCCTCGTCTACCAGAAGGATTCGTCGGCCGCGTTGGGACAGGGGTTCCGATGCGGCTTCCTCGGCCTGCTGCATTTGGAAATCGTTCAGGAACGGCTGGAACGGGAATTCGACCAGGCTATCCTCATGACCGTGCCGAGCGTACAGTACGAATTCCTGTTGCGCGACGGCACCGTTGTCCAGGTGGATAACCCGCTCTACTACCCGGATCCCGTGGACATCCGGGGGAGCGCCGAACCCTTCATCAAGGCCACCATCCTGATTCCCGAGCGTTACATGGGAGCCGTGATGAAGTTGTGCATGGAACGTCGCGGTGAAAATTCGCGCTTCACCTATCCGACCCCCGGGCGCATCGAGATGAACATCGACATGCCTCTCGCGGAGGTCGTCTTTGATTTCTACGATCGCCTGAAGAGCGTAACGCAGGGATACGGGTCCTTCGATTATGAGCTCATCGGCACCCGGGAAAGCGACTTGGTGAAGCTCGATATCCTGGTGAACGGGGAAAAGGTCGACGCCCTCTCCCTGATTGTTCACCGAACCCGGGCGCGGGAATGGGCCCTGCAGGTCTGCGAACGGCTGAAAGAGGAGATTCCAAGGCATCAATTCAAGATCGCCATCCAGGGGGCGATCGGCGGCAAGATCATCGCCCGCTCGACGATTTCCGCGTTCCGGAAGGACGTGACCGCCAAGTGCTATGGGGGCGACATCACCCGGAAGCGCAAGCTGCTCGAAAAGCAGAAGAAGGGCAAGGCACGCATGAAACAGGTGGGAGCGGTCAGCATTCCGCAAAACGCCTTCGTCGCGGTGCTTAAAACAAGCGATGAATAACGACCGTCACGCCGGCCTCTATGTCCACGTTCCGTTCTGCCGTTCCAAGTGCCCCTACTGTGCGTTCGCCTCCACATCCGACCTGACCCTGGTCCAGGAATGGCTCAGAGCCGTTTGTCGGGAGATGGAGCTTCACGAGAAGGTGTTTCCACCGTTCGACACGCTCTATCTCGGAGGTGGGACACCGAGCGTCCTGGAGGACAGGGCTCTCGCCACGCTGCTGGATGAGGCATTTCATCATTTTTCCTTTTCATCGGACCCCGAAATCACCCTGGAGATCAACCCGGACGACGTCTCCGAAGCCAGAATCTCCCTCCTGCGAGGCTTGGGCTTCAACCGGCTGAGCGTTGGGGCACAATCCTTCGACGACTCGGATCTCGGCCTCCTCGCGAGGCGACACACGGCGGCGCAGACCCGGTATGCCCTGCGGGCGGCCCGGAAAGCCGGTTTCGAGAACATCTCCATCGATCTTCTCATGGGCGTCCCCAGTCGAGAAGGAGACCCCATCGGCCGATGGATGACGAGCCTGCGAGAGGCTTTGGCGTTCAGCCCCGAGCACCTGTCATGTTATCTGCTCACCTACGAACAGGGGGCAAGCTTCCAGGGAGTCCTCAAACGTGCCGGGATCTCGCCCCTCGACGAAGCGACTGAACGGGAGCTGTTCTTGATGACCTCCGAGCTCCTGGAAGCGCGGGGCTATCTTCACTACGAGGTCTCCAACTTCGCCCGAACCGAAGCCCACAGATCCCGACACAACGGCAAGTACTGGCGTCGTACCCCCTATCTGGGCCTCGGTCCCGCAGCGCACTCCTTCCTTGAAGATTCCCGCTGGTGGAATGTCCGTTCGGTCGATCAGTACTGTGAGCGCCTGAGTTCCCGACGACTTCCGGTGGCTGGAAGGGAAACCCTCCGTCCGGACCAAATCCAGCTGGAGCGCCTCGCCCTCGGGCTTCGCACCCGTGACGGGATTCCAAAGGACCTCTTGCCCCAGGGAAAGGACATGGAGAAGATCCTCTCTGAACTCCATCGGGAAGGCCTGATTCGGATCGAAGGTCCTCTTATCCGACCCACCCCGGAGGGGTTTTTCGTCTCCGACGGTTTGCCGCTGCTTCTTTTCCCCTAAGCCCTCCGAGTCTCCTGGACGCCTCCCGCCAAGCGCAAGAAACGTAACCCGCCCGTGCACGATTCGTAACCGTACCGGGTCCGAACTTTCCGTTGCGTACGACGATGCATCGAAACCCGCCCGCTTTCGACCCTGGAATGGTTATTGCTCAGTTGATCTGTGAAAGGGGAAAAGGTCCTCGAAATGGGCCATGCAATCACGAAATCGCGTCAAAATGGGCGAATGGCGTTTTTTTGTTGTTTTTCGCCATCGAGGGAGCCGAGTCGAAAGGAGATGCCATGAGACACACCCTAGTTTCCACCTGGCTGGCTGGCCTGCTGGTGCTGGTTCTTGGGACCGGTGCCGCCGCCCAGCCGCAACCGCAGGGGACCGCCGCCAAGAACGGGCAACCGGTCCTGGTGGGCCGCCTGACTCTCACCGAAGGGCAGGTTCTTCGCTACGTGTACGAAGAGAAGGACTGGGTTGCGACGGTCAAGGACACCCCCTTCGGAGCGGAGGATTCACTCTATTCTGACCAGGACGGCAAAGCGGAGATTCTGATTCCAAACAACACCTGGATTCGCATTGGAGGAGACACCCAGATCCAGGGCATCGCCTTCGAGGAGGATCTTTCGGAGGTGGATGTCGCTTCGGGCATGGCCCGGTTCGGCAATCGGGAGGGCAAGACGATCATCAAGGCCACGACGCCGTTCGGCTATGTCGTCGCCCCCGCCGACACGCGGTTCGATCTGTACGTCGGGGATAACTCCGTTGAAGTCATCGCCCTGAAGGGAACCGTGGATTTCGTCCACGCTAAGAACGAGGGGCGCTACGAAGTCGTCTCGGGAGGGTCGTCGCTGATTGCCGACAGCCGCCAGGTGACGTCCGGAGACGGCAACGTGGACGCAAACTGGGATGACTGGAATCTTGCCCGCGACAGTCAATGGGCCAAACGGATCGAAGTGAAGGGGGATTCCTACGAGCACCTGCCGCCCCAGCTTCGGGATGAGGCCTATGAACTGGAGGAAAACGGCCGGTGGGAGCGCGTTTATTATGAGGGAGAGCACCGCAATCTGTGGCGCCCCCACAACGTCGGCCCGGATTGGACCCCCTACTCAGTCGGCAGATGGTTCGATTATTACGGAGATCAGTGCTGGATCCCATATGAACCCTTCGGGTACGTCACCCACCACTACGGCAACTGGATCTATGTGGGCAACTATTGGTATTGGGCGCCTCCGATCGTGCACGTGGGAATTTCGGTGGGCCCCGTCTGGGGACTGGGATTCGGCTGGTATCCCGGCCGCGTGTCCTGGCTCTATTCGAGTGCCTACATCGGCTGGGTCCCTCTCGCACCTTTCGAACCGTACTATTGTCGTCGATATTGGGGGCCGGCTTCTGTGGTGGTGGCGAGTGTCGCCCTCCCCGGAATCAGCATCAACATCGGCAGCCTCCACTGGCTGCATCACGGCGTCTTCGTGCCCCACGGCAGCTTCTATGGGTTCTACGGACACCACGGGTACCGGAACGTGCGCATCACGAACATCAACCGGACCACGATCATCAACAACTATTACGGCTCCCCGGTCGTCGACAATCGGGTCATCCGAAACTTCGAGCGCACACGCGATCGGTTCCGCATGACAGACGCCGCTGTTTTCAACAAGCCGCACCGCTCTGTGGTCGAACGGATCGACCGAAACCAGCGGCTTGCCGAGCGGCTCCGGGGCGAGCGGGTTCAGGGAGACAGGGTGCTCCAGGAAGCCCGGGGAATTCGGCAGGCCCAGCTCACCCGTGACGCCCGCGTGGAGCGGCCGCGGGTCACAAACCGTCTGGTTCCGGCCGACCAGGTCGATCGCCCGAAATCGGAGCTGCGGATGCAACAACGGGACCTCGTCCGCCAGGAACGATCCCAGAGAGCCACGGAAGAGCGAATGCAACGGCGCGAGCGGCAGCAGGAACAGCGGGAGTTGCGGCAGCGGGAAACCCCGGGACAGGCCGAACGTCAACTCCGCCCGCAGCGCCCCCCACGGGAGCGCCTTGACCAACTCCGACAGCAGCGTGAAGAGCAGCGCCGACAGCCCTCGGATACGGGAGAGCAGTCCCCGCGGCAGAGGATCAGTCCCCAGGAGCGCCGGCAGCAACAGCTCGATGAGCGGCGGCAGCAGCTGGATCAGGGCCGACGTCGCGACGGGGCGGGAACCCAGACCCGACCGGAGCGGGTCAGCCCCGAGGAACGGCGGCAACAGATGATGCAGGACCGGCAGCAGATTGAACAGCGTCGTCGCTCGCGTGACCAGCAACCCCAGGAATTCCGCCAGCAGGATTCGGGAGCCCGGGAACGCAGGCTTCAGATGGAGGAAAGGCGGCAGCAGCAGATGATCGAACGTCAGCGCATGCAGGAGCAGCGCCAGCAGATGCAGCAAAGGCGGCCTCCCATGGAACCAAACCGCCAACAGCTACAGCAGCAACGGCAACTGCAAATGCAGGAGCAACGCCAGCGCCAACAGCAGCCGCCTGCGCAGCGAAGGCAGCGCCCCCTCGACGAGCAACAATCCCCCCAATGGGGTCCCATGCGCTGAGGGGAGCGTGCCCTTTGATACGACCCCGCCGGCCCCCCTTTCCCCATGCTACCGAAAGGGGGGTCTTTTTCTGCTCCAGCCATCGCCCACTTCCTGCCGATTTTTCTATGGTGTTTCCTTCTATGGCGGCAGGGGACTCGGAAGAGTCACCCCGTTCACGGGAGCAGTCGTGAGGCGACCCTGAGGGAATTGATTGCCGACGGCTTCCGTGAATTGATATACGTACATTCATGACCGTTGGAATCGGGGACTGAAAAGATGCGAGCTTCGCCGCGCCCCCCCGGCACCCGAGAGGAGTCTTGAACCGGATGAAACGTATCCTGGTGATCGATGATGACGATCAACTGCGGCTGATGATCCGCCTGATGCTGGAACGCGCGAGCTATGAAGTGGTCGACGCCCCCAACGGCAAGGTCGGAATCGACCTCTACCGGCAGGATCCCGTGGATTTGGTCATCACGGACATTTTCATGCCCGAGAAAGAAGGGCTCGAAACCATCCGTGAGTTATGCCGGGAGTATCCTGACGTGAAGATCATTGCCATTTCGGGGGGTAGCCCCAGGACGGAGGGGTTTTCCTCCCTTCAGTTCGCTAAGGGGTTTGGCGCCCTGCGAACTTTGGCCAAACCCTTCTTTCGGGACGAGCTCCTCAAGGTGGTCCGAGAGCTGCTCGCCGAGTCCGACCGACAAGATATCGCGCCGGAACAAGAGGATCGTTGAAATCCCCGAGATCGGGCGGGCAATCCCCCACACGGCGTGTACGCCGTGTGGGCCGTAAGGGGCTTCTCTCCCGATCGAGTCCCGCCTTCGCGTATCCGGACGATCCCCGAGGATCGACAGGACCTCGGCGTTACCCATGCACCCGATCCCTGTTTACTCCCGAAGCCGTCCGCCTCAGTCGTTTCCTTTCCCAGCCCCGGACTCACCCATTTGGATGTCAAGCATTCCCCCCACATTTCCGATAAACACCTTGGGTTCAACGATGCAGAAAAACCCCTGAGGGCTCAGGAGGAAACGCCACGGGCCCTCGTGAGGTAAAGCCCCCGAGGATGAACAGTCAAACGACATCGCGTTTGCAACCTATTCCACATAACTGTTGTATCGGATCGATGACCGCAGCCGATTTTCCAGACTCTCCCGGTCACCCCGCCGACACATGGACGGGCTCCGGGCACGCTTCTATCGAACGCGGTGCGGTCCCCCTGAACGCAACCTGCTGAAGGAGCACATCCCAATGGTGCCTCATCCGCCGCAAGCTCATCGTGAGAGTCCAATCGAAGGCACTGAACCAAGTCTACCCCATGGAGTTGAGGTCGTCCCCAAGCTTGACTCGAGCGAGGGGAGCGTGGAGGTGGGGAGGATCGCCGAATCGATCGGCCTGAGTCGTCAAGTCGTTCTGGAGCTCCTGGCCCTGTTCGTCACCACGAGTCGGGCGGACCTCACTCGCATCGAACAGGCCATTGGGAAGGGGAATCTTGCAGAAGTCTCCGAGACGGCTCACTCTCTCAAAGGCGCAGCCCTCAATTTCGAATTCTACGATATCGCTTCCGCGGCCAGGGATTTGGAAACGGCAGCACGACTACGGGCATTGGGGGACGCATCCGGCTCGTTGGAGCACATCCATGACCGCGTGGAAACCATCGCTCGTTCCATCGGGTTCGGGGACGGAGCATCCGGCCCGGTGACATTCTCAAGAGAGGACATCAACGGGGCTCGGACATGAAGAAAATCCTGGTCGTGGACAACCATCCCGTCATGCTGAAGTACATGCGGGACCTCCTGGAAAAGGCCGGTCACCAAGTCTGGACGGCGGAAGACGGACTGGCAGCGCTCGATTTGCTCAAGACCGAAACGCCGGACGTGATCTTCGTCGACCTCATCATGCCCAAGATCAGCGGAGAGAAGCTCTGCCGCATCGTCCGCAGGATGCCTCATCTCGAAAACACCTATGTCGTGATCCTTTCGGGGATTGCGGCCGAAGAGAAGATCCTCTTCGCCGAATTCGGGGCCAACGCCTGCATCGCCAAAGGGCCTTTCGCCACCTTGTCCGGCCATGTCCTGAGAACATTGGATCTCGCCGACCAGGAGCTCGGCATGGCCACCAGGCGAGCGACCTTTGGACTCGAAAACGTGCACCCCCGGGAAATCACGTCCGAGCTCCTCTCGGTGAAACGGCATTTTGAAGTGATTCTCGGCAGCATGGTCGAGGGGATCCTCGAAGTCGTGCACGATGAGAGAATCGTTTACGCCAATCCCATCGCGATCTCCCTGATGGGAATGCCCGAAGAATGCCTCCTCGGATCCAGGTTTTCGGATTTTTTTGAAGAACCCGACCGTGACCGTATCCGCGCCCTCATGGGAGGAGAAGGGAACGGTTTCAACCAATCGCTGGAGAACCAACCTCTCCATCTCAATGGGCGAGCGGTTCTGATCAAGATCCGACCGGTCAACGACAGGTTCGCCAAGACCATCGTCATGATCCACGATGTCACCGAGCGTCTTCGTATCGAGGCACAGCTGCAGCAGGCTCAAAAGCTCGAGGCCATCGGGACCCTGGCCGGAGGCATCGCCCATGAATTCAACAACATCCTCACCGCCATCATGGGGAACATCTCCCTCGCCATGGCCTATCTGAACGGTGAATCCCGAGCGGTGGAAAAGCTGATCGCGGCGGAGCAAGCCGCCCTGCGCGCAAGAGATCTCACCCAGCAACTTCTGCCCTTTTCAAAGGGCGGGGCCCCCAACAAGAAGGCCGCCTCCGTGGCCAATGCCGTCCACGAAGTCTGTCGCACGGCGGCGAAAAACACGAACGTGCTCTGCAGCGTGTGCGTTCCGGAGGATCTCTGGGCCACGGAGGTGGATGCCCTGCAGTTCCGCCAAGCCATCCATCACCTCGTGAGCCACGCTGTCCGGGCGATGCCCGAAGGCGGGACGGTCTCCGCCACGGCTTGCAACGTGACCATCGACCCAACCAGCCTTCTCCCCCTCCATCCCGGCAATTACATCAAGATCACGATCGAGGACCAGGGGCAGGGCATTCCAGAGGATCTGATCGGTCGCGTCTTTGACCCGTACTTCAGCCTCCAGGACACCCAGGGCGGTCTGGAACTGGCAACGGCGTATTCGGTCATCAACAACCATGGAGGAACCATCACCGTCGACTCACGATTGAAGAACGGAACGCGGTTCAACGTGTACCTGCCCGCGCTGGAAGGCACTGACCAACAGCCGCCGGCCCCCGCTGCGGGAAACGGAGGGAAACGGCACTGCATCCTGGTCATGGATGACGAAGCGGTCATTCGGAGTGTTGTCGGAGACATGCTGAGTCATCTGGGCTATTCGGTGGCCTTCGCCGCGGACGGGGCGGAGGCGATTGCCCTCTATGAGCAGGCCATGGCATCCGGCCAGTCCTTCGACGGGGTGATCATGGATCTGAGTGTCGAAGGGGGCATGGGCGGCAAGGAAGCCATTCAGCAGCTCAAGGTGATCGACCCGAATGTCAGAGCTGTGGTTTCGAGCGGCTATTCCCATGATCCGATCCTGTCGCATTTCAAGGATTACGGGTTTTGCGGGGTCCTGGACAAACCCTACAAGCTTTCCGATCTGAACCAGGTTCTGAGAGACGTGCTCATTGCAAGCGACCCCTCTTAGCTGGCTGCGCTGTCGAGGAGAAGTATGGAAGCGGTACTGAAGGATAAGTACGAAAAGGAGATCGAAAGTCCCTTCACGGACAGCCTGACGGGCCTGTGCACGCACGGGTTCTTCCAGGCGTGTCTGGACCGTGAGATCAGCCGAAACCAACGGCACGGCGACCCGTTCTCCCTGGCACTGATCGATATCGACTGGTTTTCCAGCTACAACAGGCGACACGGATCCCTGGAGGGTGACAAGGCTCTCAAGAATGTCGCCCGAGAGATCATCTACAACATCCGCGAGTCCGATCTCGCCGCGCGATTCTCCGGAGACGTCTTCGCCGTGATGTTCATTCGCTGCAAGGTCGCACAAGCGGAAATCGCGGCAGAGCGCATCCGAAAGGCCATTGAGCAAAAGGCCGGCAAGCGTCTCACGGCGAGCATCGGAATCGCCTCTTACTCGAAGGAACTCACCAAGGACGCCTTTCTCAGCCGAGCGGAGGACGCCCTCTTGCAGGCCAAGATGCGGGGCAAGAACCGAGTGTTCGTGACGGAGGAAACCCAGTCCATGCAGGAAGACGCCCCTCCGCGCGTCCTCATCGTCGATGATGAGCCCCTGAATCTCCAATTGCTCGAGGCGCTGCTCGGACCCCTCAATTATGAGGTCATTCGGGCCTCCAACGGTCCCGATGCGCTGCATCTCGTGGCCAGAGCCGAGGTGGACCTGGTGCTCCTGGATGTGATGATGCCGGGCATGGACGGTTTCGAGGTTTGCCGCCGCATCAAGCAAAATGACATGACGCGGCTGATCCCGGTCGTGCTCCTGACCGGCATGGACAGCATGGACGCTCGACTGGCCGGAATCGAAGCCGGCGCGGACGACTTCTTGACCAAGCCCCCCAACCGGGCCGAGCTCCTGGCCCGTACCCGCTCTCTCATCCGAGTGAAATCCCTCAACGACAAGCTCACGAGCATCGAGAACGTCCTGTTCTCCCTGGCAAACACCATAGAAGCCAAAGACAGCTACACGGAAGGCCACGTCCAGCGGGTCGCCAACATGGCCACGTCCCTGGGGCGACTGATGGGATTGAGCGAAAAAGACATCAAAGCGCTTTTGCTGGGCGGGATCCTGCACGATATCGGCAAGATCAAGGTGGCCGACTCGATCCTCAACAAACCCGGGGCGCTCCTTCCGGACGAGTGGGAAATCATGAAGGAACACTCCGAAATCGGCTATCAAATCTGCTATCCCTTGAAAAAGAGCTTAGGGACCGCCCTCGATGTGATCCGCTACCATCATGAAAAGCTGGATGGAACGGGCTACCCCTTTGGACTCAAGGATGGAGAAATCCCCATGGTCGCCCGGATCATGGCGGTCGTCGACATCTACGATGCGCTGGTCACGGATCGACCGTACCGCAAGGGCATGTCGCCCGAGGAGGGGATCCGAATCCTTCATGAGATGGTCCAAGAGGGTAAACTGGATGGTGAAGTTGTAGCCTGCTTCACCGAAATGCTCGCCCGACGGGATGGGGAATCCCCGTCGGTGGGTCTGGGAATCGTTTGATTCGATCCTTCATCACGATCCTGGTCGACAGGACCGCCCTTCGGGTCCCCATGGAGGACGCGGGGCGGCCCGGTCGACCGCCTTGCCTGCCTTGAGTATCCCCACCACTGGAAGCTGCGGTTCCAATCCGCCCTCGCTTTCGCGTCCCAAGCCCATCCTCCTGCAAGGGATTAGACGTTCACAGGAGCTGCGTGGCTACAGGAAACGTCCGTGTGGCTGGTGCAAGGGATCCTCCCGGCCCGTTGCGGGAGCAACGGATTCGGGGTGGGCGGCGTCCTTGACGCCATGGGAAGGAATCTGCTATTTTTGATTGAGTACTCACTCAATCCACCAGCAACCGGAGACCCGATATCCTCCATGCCGTTGGGAGCGTTTATGAGGCGTCTGT
Source organism: uncultured Syntrophobacteraceae bacterium (assembly GCA_964527905.1). GTDB lineage: Bacteria > Desulfobacterota > Syntrophobacteria > Syntrophobacterales > Syntrophobacteraceae > CALBZH01. Next base: position 29,912 of record CAZGQL010000002.1, on the reverse strand, counting down.
TCAGGACGAAGCTCGTCATCATCTTTGTGCTCTGTGCGCTCGCGGGGGGGATTTGGTTCCTGCGGCGAGACAAGGACAACTCCGTTTCCTTTCGCACCACGGCCGTCAGCCGCGGCAACCTCGTGGCCACCATCAGCGCCACCGGTACCGTTCAACCCGAGGAAGTGATCGACGTGGGCGCCCAGGTGGCCGGAAAGATCGTTTCCTTCGGCAAGGACAAGTCCGGCCTACCCGTCGACTACGGGTCGACAGTGGAAGAAAACATGATCCTGGCCCAAATCGACGATTCCCTGTACGCGGCCGATGTGGCCCAGGCGAAGTCTCAGCTCGAACAGGCGAAGGCAGGGCTCCTTCGGGCCACGGCCGACCTTGGCCAGCTCGAGGCACGGCTGTTTCAGGCGGAGCGCGACTGGAACCGAGCCAAGAAGCTTGGACCTTCAGAGGCTCTTGCCCAGAGCGACTTCGACGCCGCCAAGTCCGTCCATGAGGTGGCCCGGGCCAATGTCGAGGTTG
>CAZGQL010000002.1:15133-29389 GCA_964527905.1 uncultured Syntrophobacteraceae bacterium | reverse complement strand
GCTATGTCTAAATTTTCGGATATAAAAAGCAGCATGTCGAGGTTGGAAAGGCTGCCATCGAGCAGGCCAAGGCAGCCGTTGCCGCGGCGGAAGCCACGTACCAGCGCGCCCGACAAAATCACGCTTACTGCACCATTCGATCCCCCGTGAAGGGAGTGATCATCGACCGGCGCGTGAACATCGGTCAGACGGTGGTCGCCAGTCTCAACGCTCCAAGCCTGTTCCTGATCGCTCGGGACCTGCGTCGCATGCAGTTGTGGGTGGCGGTCAATGAAGCCGACATCGGGAGCATCCGACCGGGACAACCCGTCCGATTCACCGTGGATGCGTTTCCCAATCGATCCTTCGAGGGCGAGGTGGGGAAGATCCGACTGAATGCCAGCATGACGCAGAATGTGGTCACCTACATCGTCGAAGTGATCACGGACAATTCCGATGGAGCCCTTTTGCCGTATCTCACCGCGAACGCGCGGTTCTTGCTCGAAGAGCGGCAAAACGTGCTCCTTGTCGCCAACGCCGCTTTGCGCTACACGCCCCCGCCTGAACTCACCGTCGAAGGCGGCGAGCGCGTTGCGCGCCAGGAGTCGGGAGGCAGGACCCCGGGAAGCGGTGAAGCTCAGCGCGGCGGCTCAACTCCTCCCAACAAAGGGGTGGTGTGGACCTTGGCGGGTTCCCGGCTGCGCTCCATCCCCGTGACGGTCGGCCTGACGGACGGGTCCCAAACGGAAATCCACGGTGAGGGTGTGCAGGAAGGGTTGCTGGTCGTCGTCGGCGAGGAACGGAAAGGCACCGGTGCCGGGTCGGCCGGCGGAAGCCCCTTTACGCCGCGATTCTTCAGGGGAGGCGGCTCATCGTCGGGCCGATGATCGGCACGCAGCCTTTCGCTGCCTGCATCACCGCGGGCGGAACGCGAGAACCACCCATGGAACTGATCGTGCTGCACGACATTTCGAAGAGCTATCGGCTCGGGGAGCTGGAGCTGCCGGTGCTCCGGGACGTGACGCTCTCCATCGAAAAGGGGGAGTTTGTGGCCCTGATGGGAACGTCCGGATCGGGCAAGACCACCCTCATGAATCTGCTCGGCTGCCTGGACCGGCCCACCTCGGGGCGTTATTGGCTGGACGGTGACGATGTCGGGAGCCTTTCCGCCGACGAACAAGCCACTTTGCGTAACGAGAAGATCGGCTTCGTGTTCCAGAGCTTCAACCTGCTGCCGCGAACGAGCGCCATCGAAAACGTGATGATGCCCCTGACCTACGGTGCCAGGGTGCTCTCTGACGAGGAGGCCCGGCGGCGTGCAACCGAGTTGTTGACGCGTGTCGGTCTGGGAGATCGGCTGGACCACGAGCCCTCTCAGCTTTCGGGCGGCCAGCAGCAGCGTGTGGCCATCGCGCGGGCCCTGGTCAACAACCCCCCACTCCTGTTCGCGGATGAACCCACAGGGAACTTGGACTCTGCGACGAGCGAAGAGGTGCTGCGCCTCTTTCAACAGCTTAACGCCGAAGAGGGCGTGACCATCATTTTGGTCACCCACGACGAAAACGTCGCGCGCTTCGCGAAGCGGACCATTCGCATCCATGACGGCCGGATTGTCTCTGAAGAGTTGGACCGCAAGGGGACGGAATGCCCGCAGAGCTCGTCGTGCCGAGACTCGGGAGAGCGCCGACGACGATGGCGGACGGCAGGAGCTTTGGTGCGGCTGCAACGCATGCTTCAGACGGCCCTGAAGGGCTTGCGCCGCAACATCATGCGGGCGGCCCTGACCACCCTCGGCATCGTCATCGGAGTCGGGGCCGTTATCGCGATGATGGAAATCGGTCGCGGCTCCGCCACGGCCATTCAGACGACCATCGCCAGCATGGGGGCCAACAATCTCATGGTGTTTCCGGGCACGGCCGCGAGTGGTGGGGTCAGTTTCGGCGCGGGAAGTGTCATGACCCTCACGCCCGAAGACGCCGACGCCATTGCGGCCGAGTGCAGCGCTGTGCGGGCCACGGCTCCCGTGGTGCGCGCCCGGACCCAGGTGGTCTATGGCAACCGCAACTGGGTACCAACGTTCATCTACGGCACGACCCCCGCGTTTCACGACGTTCGCGACTGGCCGGTGGCGGAGGGTGACCCCTTCACGGATCGCGACGTGCGCAATGGGAGCAAGGTGACAATCCTCGGGCAGCGCCTGGTACGGGAGCTTTTCCAAGACGAGTCGCCCTTGGGCAAGGAGGTGCGGATCAAGAACGTTCCCTTCCGAGTCATCGGGGTTTTGAGCGCCAAAGGGGCCAACATGATGGGGATGGACCAGGACGACATCCTCATTGCACCGTGGACGACCATCAAATTCCGCGTGACCGGATCGGCCCTTGCGAGCGTCAACCAAAGTGGGAGCACGACCTCGGATTCGGGCACTTCATCCGTGAGCATGATGAATCGGCTCTACCCGGGCTCCCCAAGCCCCTACCCCGCCCAGTCGACCACGCAGGCGGCAGACACGCCCAGCCCGGTGCGCTTCACCAACGTGGACCAGATCCTCACGGCCGCAAGATCGACCGAGCAGGTCCCCCTGGCCATCACCCAAATCACGCAGATCTTGCGGGAACGTCATCGTCTGAGGCCCGACGAGCCGGATGATTTCAACATCCGGGACATGACGGAAATGAACCGTGCGCTCACGTCCACCGCCGACATGATGACGAAGCTGCTGTTGGCCGTTGCGCTGATTTCCCTCGTCGTGGGCGGTGTGGGCATCATGAACATCATGCTGGTCTCGGTGACGGAACGGACACGGGAGATCGGCCTTCGGATGGCCGTTGGGGCCCAGGGAAGCGCGATCCTCCAACAGTTTCTTGCCGAATCCATCGTGCTGTGTTTTTTCGGCGGGGCCATGGGCATTGTGATGGGAAGGGGCATTTCGATGCTCGTACGCGCCTTGCTTCAATGGCCCACCGAGCTTTCCTGGGACGCCGTACTCGCTGCCTTTGTCGTATCGGCCGGCGTGGGCATCATTTTTGGCTACTACCCGGCATGGAAAGCGTCCCGCCTCGACCCGATCCACGCTCTGCGCTACGAATGAGCCATCTTCACGGAGGCCGCCCCCCAACCACAGGGTAAAGCATATGCCCGATCCGGTGAAATCCAATCGATTCATTTCGTTTCCTGGAAGCCCGCGCCGGCTCATCGGCGGGATCCTCGCGGTCGGCCTGGCTTTGGCGTCGGGCTGCGCCGTGGGTCCCGACTTTCATCCCCCCAAGATGGAGGTCCCTCGGCAATGGCAGGGGGCCGCCGCGTCGCCTGAGGGTGCTCAGGGAGAGAGCACGCCGCGGACGGCCGACCTTGCCCGTTGGTGGCAGGCATTCGGGGACACGACCCTGAGCTCGCTGATCGAGCGGGCCATTGAATCCAACCTGGATCTGGCCCTTGCCCGAGCGAGGATCCGTCAGGCCCGAGCGGCACGCGGCATTGTGGCTTCCGCTCTCTGGCCGCAGGCCGACGGCGCCGCCGCTTATCGGCGCAGGCACGCGGAAGGGTTCGGGGGAGTGCCACCAGCCAGGGATCTTTTCCAGATCGGCTTGGACGCCGCCTGGGAAATCGACGTCTTCGGGGGCACACGCAGGGCCGTGGAAGCCTCGGACGCGGACATTCAATCGGCCCGCGAAGATCTGCGCGATGTTCTGGTAAGTCTCGTCGCCGAAATGGGGAGCAACTACGCCACCCTCAGGGGGCTTCAGGAGGAAATCGCCATCGCGCGCCAGAATCTGGCCGCCCAGAAACGCACGGCGGACATCACGCGCAAACGCTTCGAAGCCGGTTTCGTGAGCAAGCTCGATGTGGCCAATGCGGAGGCCCAGGCCGCCACCACCGAATCGCAAATCCCGCGACTCGAATCCGCGGCGGCTGAAACCATTTACAGCATGAGCCTGCTCCTTGGACAGGAACCCGGGCCGCTCACCGAGGAGCTATCCACCACTTCGCCGGTTCCCGCGACGCCTCCCGTGGTCCCAGTCGGCCTTCCGTCCGACCTTCTGCGGCGCCGACCCGACATCCGTCGGGCCGAGGCCCGGTTGCATGCGGCGACGGCACGCATCGGGGTTGCCACCGCCGACCTCTTCCCCAAGTTCTCTCTCACGGGCGCCATGGGTTTTTCCAGCACCGACCTGGCCCTCGCCCTCAACTGGACCCAGAGCCGCACCTGGTCCTTCGGTCCCACCGTCACCTGGCCCATCTTTCAGGCCGGGAAAATCCTCTCCAACATCGAGGTCCAGAATGCCCTGGAGGAGCAGGCCTTCATCAACTATCAAAAGGCCGTGCTCACGGCACTCCGGGACGTCGAAACGGCTCTGGTGGCCTACGCCAAAGAGCGCGAGCGCTACAGCTCGCTTCAAGATGCCGTGGCCAACAACCGCCAGGCCGTCGACTTGGCCATGCAGCTGTACGTGGTGGGCCGAACGGATTTCCTCAACGTCCTCAATGCGCAGCGGTCGCTCTTTCTCAATGAGGAAGCCCTGGCCCAAAGCAGTCGGACCCTCACGACCAGCTTGATCAGCCTTTACAAGGCACTGGGCGGGGGATGGGATGCCTCGGGCGAGTCAACAGGAGAGCCCCGGTGAGCCGAAAAGAGTCCATCATAGCGGCCGCGCTGGAACTGTTCGCCTCCAAAGGCTACGACGCAACCTCGACGGCCGAGCTGGCTCGGGTCGCCGGCGTGTCCGAGGGAACTATTTTTCACCATTTCAAGACCAAGGATGGCGTGCTCGTTCACATCCTCACGCACCTTATGGACCGTTATGTCGAGACCATGAGCAGAGACTTGGCCCATTCCGAAAACGGCATGGAAGCCATCGAAGGTCTCATCCGCTTCCACTTTCGCTTCATCGACGAGTATTCCCGGGAGTCTCTGGTCATATTCCGGGACATCCCGTCCCATTTCCTCGCTCAGGATTTTCCCGCCCGCCCGCTCATCGAAAACCGCATGGGCAGATTCATCCAGTTCATTCGATCGAGCCTCGAACAGGGCCGACGGGACGGTACGATCCGCGACGTGCCCGTTGAACAAACCGTCTTCATTCTGAGGGGGATGCTGATCGGCTTGACCCGCCTGAAATTGCTCGGCGCCGTCGAGGTGCCCGACCTCTCGGGGGCCCTCATTGAATTCTGCCGCAGGAGCCTCGCACAGAACTTCTAAAGAGCACGACCGCGTTTGACGATCTCGTGGGCGTTCGATGCATGCAACCGCATCCATACTTGATTCGCGGCCAGAGTCGTGCTAAATGCCTCACCGGCTAAAGATCCACCGTTGTTGCACGGAACCGCGCCGAGACGCTGGACATTCGAGGGGGAGCTCACTCCGACATGATCAAACCCATCTTGCTGCTGGTCCTGTCCAATCTGTTCATGACCTTCGCCTGGTATGGACACTTGAAGAGCATGAGCACCAAGCCACTGGTCTTTGTCATCCTTGCGAGCTGGGGGATCGCCTTTTTTGAGTATATCCTCCAGGTTCCGGCCAATCGCATGGGGATCCGCTATTTCGACATCGGCCAACTGAAGGTGATCCAGGAACTCATCACCATGTCGGTTTTTGCCGGTTTTGCATTTCTTTACATGAAACAACCCCTCAAGCTCGATTACCTCTGGGCCGCCATCTGTCTGGTGGGTGCCGCTTATTTCATGTTCCGCGGAGGCATTCCCACCCAACCCTGAGCCCCCTGCCGTTCGGCATCACCCCCCTCGAGACCTTAGATCGGGCCACCTTTCATGGACCAGGTCCGGCTCTCCGCAATGATCGAGGATGAACGCGCGGGTCCGATCTTTGAGCTCAAGGGCTGCCGCCCACGTATCTTCCGGCGTGGCAGATCTCCGGATGCCCGGTTCCAGCGCCTCTCCCAGAGTGATCCGGATGGCTCCACGTCGAGGGAACCAGGAATCCGCCCGCAGGATCGATCGCGTCCCCCGAATCGCGATGGGAACGATCCGAACGCCCTGCTCCGCGGCACTCAGGAACGCCCCCATGTGGAACGGAAGCAACCCCGGATTTCGTGTAAAGGTGCCCTCCGCAAAAAACACCAGAGGCCGTTCCAGCCCGGCGGCCTCGCCGATCCGCCGAGCGTCCTCGACGCTCCTCTCCCGGTCGAAGCGTTCCACAAAGTGGACCCCGAGCCGACTCAAAGGCAGTCGCGTGGCCAGCTTCCTCGACAATTCCCCCTTGGCCACGAAGCGTAGCGGACGGGGCAGGGCGGCCACGAGCACGAAGCTGTCCAGGTAGCTTGCATGATTGGCGACCAGGATGCAGGGCCCATCGAGCGGCAGATGGTCGAGGCCCCGAACCGAAATCGGGGTTCTCGATGCCCAAGCCAAGAACCTCGCGGCGTTTCGGGCCACGGCCCAGCGCCAGGACGGCCGCGGCAGGGCAACGACGGCGACCCAGACGATGGGAGCGGCCGCCCCAAATAGGCCCCACGCGTAGGCAGCATGAAGCCATGCTCGAGCCTGCGCCCAGAAGCGGTGTACCCGCGGTCTGACTCCTTCCAGGAGAAGTCGTGCGACCTGAAGCCACGGCGGCCGCTCGGCCCGGCCCAGCCAGCCGCGTTCGTAACATTCTCGGTTGGCCGAGCGACGGATCTTGCCGCTCGAAGTCTTGAGGAGCGTGCGCGGAGCCACCAGAACAATGTCCTCGGGGGACAGGCCCAACAGGTCCGTCGAAAGCTCATGGATGCGGGCGCGCAAACGATCCAGCGAAACCGGATCCTTTTCGGCGGTTTCCGCGACCAGAACCAGTCTTTCAGTGGCCGTGCGCGGGTCGCTGCTGGCAAACGCCACCACGCTTCCCTTGCGGATCCCAGGAACATTTCCCACCGCTTCTTCCAACTCCTGCGGATGGATGTTTCGCCCGGCGCGGATGATCACATCCTTCGTACGACCCGTGATGTAGAGTTCGCCGTCGGCAACGTAGGCAAGATCCCCGGAATTGAGCCACGCTCCGTCGAAAAGCTGCCGGCTGGCCTCCGGATTACGAAAATAGCCGCCCGTGGCTGACGGTCCTCGAAATTGCAGGCGGCCCTCGTGGCGGTCGGGCAGCTCCCTGCCCGTCGGATCCACAATTCTGATTTCATGACCGGGAAGGGGACGGCCGCACGCGGCGAAGCAAAGCGTTCGGGCAGCTCCCGCAGCCGCGGGGACGGCGCGACCTTCGTTCACGAACCGATCCCGCTCGACGACGTCCATCAGCGGTCCTCGACCGAGAGGCGGGAACGCCAGCCCCACCGCGCTCTCCGCCAATCCGTAGACCGGCATGAGCGCCTCTCGGCGAAAACCGTATCGGCCGAAATGCTCGCAAAAGGCCTCCACGGTGCCCGGGCTGACCGGCTCCGCGCCGTTAAAGGCTCCGCGCCAACAGCTGAGGTCGAGATGCGACAGATCCTCGCCTTTGAGGCGCTTGAGGCAGAGCTCGTAGCCAAAATTCGGGGAGGCTGAAAGGGTGCCCCGGAAACGATGGATGGCGTCGAGCCACCGCCTGGGGCGGGCGATGAAATCCAGAGGGGAGAGGATCACCAGCGGCATGCCGTGGTAGAGGCTTCCAAGCCAGGCGCCGCTCAGGCCCATGTCGTGGTAAAGGGGCAGCCAGCTGACGAAGATGTCCCGGGACGTCACCTGCACAGCGTCACCCATGGCGCGGATATTGGCCAGCAGATTCCCATGGGTCAGGATGACTCCCTTGGGATTGCCCGTACTCCCGGAGGTATACTGGAGGAAGGCTGTATCGCGGCCCGCCATGGGGGGCGCGTTGCCCCCCCCGGGCGTGGAGACCAGGTCAGCGACCGTTTCAACGTTTCGGAGGGATGGCGCCAAAGATCGCAGCAGGCGCACGACCGGTTTCGCTTCCGAAACGGTGATCAGCGTCCCTGCACCACAATTGTTGACGATGGCACTGTTTCGCCGCAGGTGATCCTCGATCTGGGACATTCGGGCAGGGGGATAGATGGGGACCGGAACGCCACCGGCCAGCATTACGCCGAAGAACGCGAGAAAGTACTCTACACCGGTCGGGAGCATGAGGACCACCGGCTCGCCCGTCTGCACGCCGAGCCCCTGAAGCCCTGCGGCCACCGAGCTCGCCCCGTCCAGAAGACTCCGATAGGTGACGACCTCGCCGTCCCCCTCTTCGTCATAGAGCCTGATGTGGGGCCAATCCGGCCGGCGCTCGGCATGCCAGTACAGCACATCGACCAGGGTTTGAGCGGTCGCCGGTCGTTTCACCTCTCCTTCGGATACCGGTGCGACAGCCTCCAAGATCGTTTTGCCCGCATGCCGCGGCTCGGCCCCTCGAACAACCCGCAACACGTCCCGCACAGTCTCCGCATCGGCAAACACGCGCTCTGGGACCCTCACGCCGAAACGGCTTTCGATGCGGGCCAGCAGCTCCACCCGCGCCAGGCTGTCAATCCCGAGGTCCCGCTCCAGGGAGCTGTCCAGCGACGCCGGCTGACCGAAGTGCCTACCAGGGTAGAGCTCGGCGACGAGGGCATCGATTTCGTGAAGCACGTCCCCGACGAGCGGATCGCTGATGGGGGCATTGCCGTCGGTGAGGGAGGTATCTGAGCGCTTCATGCCTGGGGGACCTCGGATGAGGAGAAATCGAACATGGATGGGCGACATCGCCGATCGAGCGGTTTCAGGGTGACCGGTCGCCCGTTATCATCCTTCGCGTTAATCATCCTAGCTGATCCGCCGAAGGATTCCCATCCCTGGACGGCCTCTTGGGAGAAAAACGGAGGAAAAAAGGCTGTTGCAACGTCAGAAGGCCCGCCGACGGATCCAGGAAAGCCAAGGGGGACTACGAAACACGATCGCAATCCCCCCTTTTCGCTGCCGCTCTCGGTTTTCGGCTGCCGCCGAGGGTCAGTGAGAAGATCTTGTCGACCCTCGACGTCGCTCGGGTGTGCCGGCAGTCGGGGCGAAAAGCCCCGGTTGTGTATCGAGGCTATGCCAAGGGTTCCAATCCATGGGCCCGCTCGGCCCGCTCCGCCAGCCAGGCGAGGCGCGCCGCCAGCCTGGAGTAGGTTCGGGGAAAGCGGTCGAGGACGGTTTCGCTCATGGCCAACAGATCCCCAAGACCGCGGCCTTCCGGATCGCCGTCGACCAGGAAATGCCCGAGGGTAAGGTCCGATCGGAGGTGTTCGAGGGGATAGGGATTGCGACTCAGCCGCTCGCGCAGCGCCCGGAGATCTTCCATGACGGCCTCCATACGCTCACCGACCATGACCCGAAGCGCCTCGCTGTCTTCGTGCTTTGGAATCATTCTCGTGAGTGCGGCGAGGGCCCGAAAATCCGACTGGAGTTTTCGGCAGAGCGGGAATTGGAACTCCATGGCGTCCATGGCCTGTAGGTAGACCTCCGCCCGATCCCGCATGCGGCCGGTCTCCTCGTCCCACTGCCGACTCGGGACCGCCTGCAGCAGCTCCAGTCCCAGAATCATCCGATCCCGAGCCAGCGCCGCGAAGGCCCCGGCCTCCCGGAGGAGACTCTTCTCGGAATCGGCATAAGCCTTGATCGCGTTCGTCACCTCGCCAATGGTTCCACCAGGCACCTGGAACGCCTCGGGATCGATTCCGAACCCGGCGTCGAGCAATGCAAGGGCGCCGGCCGCCTGAGCCGAACGCTCCATCAGATCGGCCCATTTGCGCACGAGTTCCCGCTGGCTTTCGCTTTGGCTCCGCATGTGATCGCGCAAATCCCGAAGCTCTCGCCCCGCCTCGGAGATGTCCGTCGGCGCGGCGAGTTTCAGAGCTTCGATCCCGAGGGGGATCCAGGGATTGAACGCTCCCAGGAAGAATCGCTCCACCGCCTCGCTGTATTGCTTTTCCCTGTCCTGAGTCCGCAGCAGGGCGCCCACGCTGACCAGGCTCTTGGGATCCGGCACGCGCCCCAGCACCTGCCGGTAATGCTCCCGGGTGACCTTTTTTGCAAGGGTCTGGAAATCCCTGAAAAGAACCGTGGCCGAGGGGGGCGATCCCTCCCGCATGAACGAGGGGATCGAGCCTTGGGGATACGTCGCCGAAAGACGCTCCGTTCCATCGGGTGGAGGCCATTGGAACACACTTGGGCGCGCAACCAGGCGAGCCGATGCCACCCGATCCGAATCGGCGGGATGCGTATCGAAAGAGCGGGTCCGTTTGGCAACGCGATCGCGGCGGATTTCCCTCTTGGTGTGCTCCTCCATGCGCTCGTGCTGGATTTGCACCAGTTCGGGCAGGTCGTCGGCCAGGTGCCCATCCTCCCACAGGCGGTTGCCCTCGTCCAGGGCACGCGCGTGGGCAACTGACAAATGCCCCAATTTGTCCATGGTCGACTCGAAGGCATCCACTCCGACGAGGGCCGCCTCATAACGGTCCGCATCGAATTCCATCTGCCGCAGCATGAAGCAACTGATAAAATGCCCCACCTTCATGAGCACAAACAAGAACCGTTTCACCACCCAGATGAAGAAGCGTATGACGTAGAGGAAGAGGCCCTGGTACCCGAGGCTGCGTGAGAGCACCCGCAACCGGACATCGTAGGCGTCCTCCTCATACACCACACGGGCAAACCAGTGGTTGAGCGACCGGATGAGGTAGCTCAACCGCATGCCCGACGACTGGGCGAAATGGCCGAATTCATGGGCCAGGACTCCGGCGAATTCACGCACATCCAGCCCGCGGGCCAGAGGAAGTCCGACGGTGAGGACGAGATCCCGTGCGAAAAGGCTCCGGAAGCCGCTCCCGAAGCCCGCCGAGGCGTTGACCTGGGTATCAAGGTGAACACTGCTGGGCATGGGCGCCCCGACAGCCTTGCAAACCCTTTGAATGAAGGCGAACAGAAGCGGCTCGTCCCCCGGGAAAATCTCGTAGAATCGATCCGGTCCGGCACGGCGCGCCAGGATCGGTTTGATCAGAAACAGGATGAGGACGGCCCCCAGGAAGAGCGGTCCCCCGTAAGCCCCCAGAGCGCTCCTCAGGCTGTGAGCCGAAGTCAAGAGGTCCAGGTTGGCCGTCGCGTGCCACACCATGAGGTAAACGATCCCTCCGATGAGGGCCAGATAGGTGAAGGAGAGGAGCACCATCGCCACGAAAACCAGAAACAATCCCACCCGGTAAGACGAACTGACCGGAAATTGGATGGTCTCGTTTGAGAAGGCCGCCAGGAGGGCCTCTCCAAGGGCAGAGCGATCCATCTCCTCGTGCCGGGTCTGCCGCGCCTCCACGCTGGGCTCCACCGTCCCATGGGGAGCAAAATGCAATTTCGCCCCAAGTCTTTCCAGTTCCGCTACCAGACGGCTCGCCGCATCGCCCGAGATGCTTCGACTCAGCACCAGAGGCAACGTACCCAGCATCTCCGTCACCCGTTCCCTCGAAACCCCCTTCCGGGACCTCGTCAGGAGATCGATGATGGCTTCCCGCCCCGGCCCCCGCGGGACATCGGTCAGAGTCAATTTACCGGAAATGTTCTCGTTCATGGCTCGCTCCAAACTTTTCCACATTCCAAACCTCATCCGGGACGCGGCGGTCGTGCCCGGCGCCCATGGGCCTGCATGAACGAATGGTTCGGAATTTGGAGCGAAAGAGTCGAGGGATTCCTGCCGCGTGGGAGCGATTATTTCCGATCGTAGGTTGATTTTTCGACGATCGAGTAGTTGACGATGACGCGCTCGCTCGTTCCCGTTGCCAGCTTGAGCGACGGCGGTGTCAAGACCACCGATGCCGTCAACGCCCCCGACTTGGTGAGGTCGTCCAGACGCACCGGTGTGGTGTAGACCGTGTGAACCTTCTCCAGCATCTTGCTGCCGCCGACCACCTTGACCTTTTCTGGAACAGTGCCGACCTTGACGAGCACGAGGTTCTCCGGGAGCCTCCCCACCCAGTCCACCTGCACCGGCAGTTCCTTGGTGACGGCCACATCGAGGGCGACCTGCACCGTCGGCGGACTCACCTTGTTGAGGAAGACCCCGGGGGGCAGCACAATGTTGTCCTGGGTGATCGGAAAGATGTTCGTGCCTTCCGTGGCCTTCTTGAGGTCGACGCGGATGTGGACCTGGCCGGCCTTGAGGGACTTGATCAGGGCGCTCGACCCGTACAGCTGCACCCGGACCTCGTCCGTCGAGGCATCGAGAATGTCGAAGTTGACGGGCCGGTTCACGTACTCGATGGGCACGTTGAGGGCGGTGATGGTGTCGTAGCTGCGCGTGAATCCAAACCAGATTCCCGTCATGATCAGGAGGGAGACCGCCCCGGCCAGCACCTGTTTCAGGCGCTCCCGTTTCTTCTCCTTTTCGGGAAGCCCATCCGTCAGATTGAAGTGCTTCTTCAGGATCTGGGTCAGGTCCTCGGGCTGAGGAACCGGTTTGATCCAGTGATCCTTGGCCGCCGTTACCCGACCCCGCTCCTCGGACACCGCGATGACCAGCGCGTCGGTTCTCTCCGCGAGCCCCGCGGCCGCCCGATGACGCGTGCCGTAAAACGTGGGAAGATCCGATCGTTGCGACAGGGGCAGCAGCACCCCCACCTCGACGACGCGATTCCCCTGGATGATGATGGCCCCATCGTGCACCGGGTTCTTGGGCCAGAAAATGCTCAACAGCATTTCCTGGGACACCTTCCCATCCCAGGGAATGCCCCCATGGATGACCTCGGCCAAATCCTCCTTACCCGGAAAAACGATCAGGGCCCCGATGCGCTTCTTACCCATCTGGTAAATCGAGTCGGTGATCGTCGCGAGGGGGGACGACTGTTCTTTGTAGGGCGTACCCCAAAGGAACGCCTTGAGGTTCCTGGCCTGCAGCGCCGTGCGGATTTCGTTGCGGAACACGACGATGATAATGATGGCCGCCGCGGTCGTGATGCCCCGAACGGCCCAGCTGGTCAAGATCAACCCCAGGGAAGCCGCAACTTCCTGGAGGATCCACAACGACGTGATCCCAACCAGGACGCGGAACGCATTCGTACCCTGGAACAGCACGTACACGCGGAACAGGATGTAGCTGTTGATGATGATGTCCACAGCGTCCTGCCAGCGGAACGAACTGATGATCTTAAACAGTTCTGTCATCGCGATCCCGTCGTGTCGCTAGTCGGTGATGCTGAAACGGAGGACCTCGAAAACATGCCCGTCCTGGTCGCTGATTTCCACCCGCCACGGCCCTTTGTCCGTTTCCCGGAGCTGAATGACACTGTAGGTCGACCACTTGGGAGGATACAGGCGCAGCCGAGTCTGGGTGCTGAGCTCATCCCGGTGAAACCAGCGATGGAAAACCACCGCGGGCTGAGGAACCGGGTCGAAGGTGGTGAAGCAATACACCTGGCCAATCCCCACAGGAAAGGTCAGGGCCGGACGCACGGGCAGAAGGTTCTCCACCTTTTCGGCCATCACCGCCTGCCCCAGTCTGAGTCTCTGCGGAAAACCCTCCACAGGCGCGGACTCCGGGACCGGCGGCCCCCCCAAATCGTCTTCTCCCCTGGATCCGGGTGCAAACCAGAGGAAGGCAATCGTCAGAACAAGACTTGCCAGAATGATTCCAGCCTGCCTGTGCATGGTACGGAACCTCCGGATCATCGTGACTGGATGGCGTCACTGCGGCGGAGTGGGTTAATGCTGTGGTTGTCAGGGCGGTGGTGGATCTGAAACACGGATGCGGAAACCCGTCGTCTCGGGCCAACCATAGCACGCGAGGAAAATTCGTCAAGGATTTTCAGCGGTTTTCCCCCAGAGCCCCCGCTCACAAAAGGATGGTCAAGAAACCCGCTCCGGTGGTAAGAACTCCTGGGCGAGCCCCCTCCAGACCCCGAACCCGTTGAAGGCAGGATCCCGATGATCGACCCTCGCCAACCGTCCCTGATCCGTCGATCGATGCCGTTGCTTTTCCTGACGGCGGCCTTTCTCCTGGGCCTGTGCGCGGCCGCATGGGTGACGCGGGCCCCGGCGACCGTCGCGAAACCGCCGACTTCCGCCACCGTGTCCGCCGTCCTAGATGGAGACACCGTCGTGCTCCACACCGGCGATCGCGTGCGTTATCTCGGAGTGGACGCACCGGAAATCGAGCACAACGGAACCCCCGGAGACTGCTACGGCCCCCAGGCCCGACAGGCCAACCGGGACCTTGTGCTCCACCAACAGGTGACGCTTCATTATGAGGGTGACACCAGTGACCGACATGGACGCCTGCTGGCCTACGTCACGCTGCTCGACGGCCGCTGTGTCAACGAGGAATTGCTCCGGGCGGGCATGGTTCACGTG
>CAZGQL010000002.1:0-15123 GCA_964527905.1 uncultured Syntrophobacteraceae bacterium | reverse complement strand
CCCGGGAAGGGTTCTCGCGCCTCGAGTCGTTTATCGCCCTCCAGCGGGAAGCGATTGCACACCGGCGGGGACAATGGGGAGCCTGCTCGGTGACGCCTGCCCGGTTCTATGTCGCCAATGTCGCCTCGGGCGTGTTCCATCGCCCCGGATGCCGCTTCGGAAAGGCGATGAGCGGGCGGGGCGCCCTGCGCGTCGCAACGCGTTGGGATGCGCTTCTGGAGGGCTTCAGCCCCTGCCGCCGGTGCAAACCCTGATGTCGCATCGCTAAGCGAGGCGGCCTTGAAGACCTGACCGCCGGGACCGCCGGGGCGGCGCGGCGCGATCGAGGGAGGACCCATTGAACCGAGCCTATCCTAAACATCCCCTAGTCGGCGTGGGAGCGATCATTTTCCGCGGGGCGGAGGTCCTGCTGGTCCAACGGGGCCGCGAGCCGTCCTATGGGAAGTGGTCGGTGCCCGGGGGACTGGTCGAGGTGGGGGAATCGCTTCGGAAAGCCGTTGAGCGCGAGGTTTTCGAAGAGGTGGGGCTTAAGGTCACCGCTCAGGACCTTGTCGCGGTCCTTGACCGCATCCTCCCCGACGAATCGGGACGACCTCGTTTCCACTACGTGCTGCTCGATTTTCTTTGCACATATCAGGGAGGGGAACCCAGACCCGCCTCGGACGCCCTCCAGTGTGGATTCGTCGCCATCGAGACTCTGGGCGAGCTTGCGCTGACGGCGGGAACCCGGGAGGTGGTTCGACGGGCCTATTCCGCCCATCGAGGAGCCGAATACCCCATTTACGATCCCACGTTGTGAGGGCGGATCACCGGACCGGGCTGGAGCAGATAACGTGCTTGACTTCGCGGGTGCTCTGCTTTATGACTGACCAGTCCGTCAGATAAGCTACGAAAGGGATCGGAGTGAACCCAGAACGGAAACGGCAGGCTGCGAGCATCGCCCTTCGAAAGCTCGTCCAGGGAAGGGAAGAGCCCCGTTCCATCGCCGGCCAGATCCAGCGCCTCCTCCCCTCCACGGGATCACCCGCCGAGGACCTGGATGCCCTGGTTCACTGGTTCCTGGGCGCCCGGGAGGTCATTCGGCCTTCGGGGGGGCTCCAGCCCGGAGCCCTCGCGCGCCTCATGGAGGTCGTCCGCCTGGTGGGTCTGGAGCGTGGGATCGATCCGGAACGCTTCTACGCGAGGACCCTTGAAGTGCTTCTGCTGGATGCGGAAGCCGAAGACGGGCAGCGCTCGACCGGCCGCCGTTCGACCCGGGAGCGCATTCTGGATGCGGCCCTCGATGTCTTTTCGGAAAAGGGATACCACCAGGCGACCGTGGATGAAATCGCCGAGCGAGCAGGGCTGGGCAAGGGGACCCTCTACCGCTACTTCGCCAACAAGGAGACCCTCTTCAACGAACTGGTCCGATCCCGCCTCGAGGAGCTCGAACACGCAGCCAACGCGGTCCTGGACGGTCAGGACGACGTGCTCACCATGATCTCCAAGTACCTGCGCAGCTACTTCGAGTTTTTCGATCGTAACGAGCGGCTCTACCGTGTGGTGGTGCAGCAGCGGGGAGATGTCGGGCAGGAGTTTCAGGATGTGTACGTCAAGACCGTCATGCGACGGATTCCCCTCTTGAAGCGCAAGATCTATCGGGCGACCCAAAAGGGCGTCCTGAAGGAGGTGGACTTTCAGACGGTCTTTTACGGGGTCATGGGTTTTATCCATGGCGTGATTCAGAAATGGGTGGCCAGTGACTGCTCGTACTCCCTAGTGGATGAACTGCCCACGGTGATGGAAGTTCTGTTCTACGGATTCGTGAGCCATTGTCATCAGGATTCGACCCAATCAGGAGGAAATCAGAATGGATAGAAGCGCAATGGAAAGCAAGGTAGTCGACATCATCACGAATCAACTGGGCGTCGAAAAGGAGTTGGTGACCGCCGAGGCCCATGTGATCGACGACCTCGGAGCCGATTCCTTGGACGTGGTGGAATTGGTCATGGCCCTCGAGGAGGCCTTCGACATCGAAATTCCGGATGAGGACGCCGAAAAGATCCGAACCGTGAAGGACATTTTCGAATACCTGGCCAAGGCCGTCGCGTAGGGGCTCGCGTTTCGACCCCTTCCAACGCTGCCAGCCTTCCGAGCGCAGCATGCCGTGCCCGAGGGTGAAGCCCCCTTCGCCCCCGGGCGCAGCTCCCGGTTCCAAGCCGCCCGTCTACGCAGGACACCCGGAAGGGGCGTCTCACGCCTTGAAGCTCCGGGAGTTGCCCTCGCTTCTCAAGATTCCAAGCGCCAGTTCCTTCTCCTCCTCGAAGCGCCGCCTGACCGCCGAGGCCACGGCCGGACTCGACGAACTGAATTGGCTGCCCCGGGCCGAATACACTCTTTGGATCAGATTCCGGTCGAAGTTGCCATCGGTGCTCCCAGACCGCCCGCCACTGATGGCCCTCGAAAAGATGCGGGCCGCCCCCCGTGGCCCATGCTGCACCGCCGTACTCCAGAGAACCTCCCGAAGTGCCTCCGATTGCGACTGGATATCGACTCCCGTGCGTTCCTGGATCTCCTGCAAGGCCGGGAGATAGTGAGTCTCCGCGATAAAATCCTGTTGGAGCCGAGCAAACCGCTGCGGATCCTCCTGAGCGATCCGCTTCCATTCCCGGGGAACCGCTCCTCCACGCCCCCCCGTGTTGAAGGGACCGGCCGCGTCGAGTCGTCGGGCCCAATCGGGCGCGTGATCCTTGAGGAAATCCACGAACAACCGCATCGTCCCGGCACGGGAGGAGATCTGAAAGGTGCCGTAGGAGGTACCGCCCTGATCGTCGTAGCCGATGGTATCGACCCCGTCGCCTCCGGATTCGAAGCGCGCTGAAAGACTCCCAATGCGCGAACCGGGATGAATCCCCCGCACCGGAGCGCCCGAGCTCGGGGCATTCCGGGAAGCCCCTTCGCCAGCCGTCTGCGGGTTGGAGCGCAAGACATCCATGAGACTGGAACCGATGCGGGCCAGCTGGGAGGAAGGGACATGGGATCCAAGTGTCGCAACGGCGGAGGCGGCGCTCAACCGCTCGCCCTGCGTGACTTTGGGAGACTGCAGCGCAAAACTGATCGCACCTCCAGGTCTTGCGATGGGAATGGCCATCTGAAGGGCTTGAATTTCCCGATGCAGGGAATTTATTTCCTTCGGCAGGGGACGATTCACGGGATCCTGCTGCCGGCTCAGGACCGATTCAAACCGCTCCTCCCGGCCGGCCCCCCTGGAAGGGCGGCGAGAGCCGGTGAGGTCGGCGGTGGGGATGGGGGCTGGATTGTGGGAAGCATTCTTGATCTTTGGTCCCATGACGGACTCCTCGCGCATTCGATGTCGCCGGGTGAGTTTGCAAGAATCGTGCACTGGTCAGCCCGATCCTGACCCCGACAACGCTCCGATGGAATCCCCTTCATGCGTGGCCCGATTTGCCCGAATCGGTTGCTCATCGCCTGCGACGCCTTATCATTGATCCATGGATTCCACCCAATGCCGGTCACACCGCACGATGCAGCAACGCTGCGAGGAGAGAGACCATGACAAAGGTACTGTACATCCAAGCGAGTCCCATGGGGGAACGGTCGTTCTCCAACCGTCTGGCCCAGGCTTTTTTGGAGGCCTACGCCGCGCAACACCCTGGAGACACAGTCGAGACGCTGGATCTGTGGAAAACCGACCTGCCAGACTTTGACCAACTGGCCGCGTCCGGGAAGTACAAGGTCATGCGCGGTCTGCCCCACACTCCGGAGGAAGGTGCCGCCTGGGCGCATGTCATCCGGATGATCGACCAGCTCAAGTCCGCGGGGAAAGTGGTGTTGTCCACGGGCATGTGGAACTTTTCGATCCCATACCGCCTCAAACAGTATCTCGACATCGTCGTCCAGCCGGGTTTGACCTTTTCATTCGATCCTTTGAAGGGCTACAGCGGCCTCCTCACGGGGCGCCCCCTCCAGCTGCTTCTTGCAAGCGGCGGCGAGTATCCAGTCGGTTCGCCCGGGGCTGCCTGGGACTTTCAAAAACCTTACCTGGAACTGATTTTCGGCTTCATGGGCTTCACCGATATCCGTTCCCTGCGGGTCGAGGGGACCTTGGGTCCGAATGCGGCCGAGAATCTGACCGCCCACGAACAGGCCGCCCGAGAGGCCGCTGCGAGCTTTTGAGCCGGCGGTGGGACGGCCGTCGGAACCAGCCCCATCAGTCAAGTCCTGAACCGACGGGACCGGAATCCCCGAGGGCGTTGGGCCGGGAGCGTCCCTGAAGGTCGGGTCGAAAAGAGCTCTTGGAAGAGCGAGAAGTGTGCTATACGTTGAAGGGGCATGTGGTTCAAGGCGGAGCCGCCGCACTGCGGGGATCTTGGCCGGCGGGCCCGTGTGTGGCGCCCAAACACACGTGTGCCTTCCATCCCTACCGCCCTTCAGCAGCGATGGCGTGGCGTTCGGATCAACTCGGCAAGTCTCGGAAAAGCACCCCCGTCGGCGCTTCCGTTCCCGACGATTGGCGGAGAAACGGACGCCACCCCTGGAGCGCTTGGGTGTGAGGACGTGAGCGGAATGGAAGACAAGTACCAGGTCGTTCGATCCGACAATGGTGGCTGTTATGTATGCCGCACCTGCGATGAAGAGCTTTACCTGGCACGAGAGATTTCGACCGGTCAATTGACGGCGATCTGCTCGTATTGCCTGCTGGACCGATTGGACCACTACGAGATCGATAACACCCGCACTTGGCCCGTCCTATGCGATCGGGAGCGGACCGAGCGCTCGTGATCACGGTCGACCGTCCCTCATGAACCCGCGGCCGGAGCCGAGGAGTCGGGTGGGAGCGCCTGTCTGGGGAGCTCCGGCAGAACGTGGTCCAAGATCCCGTTGATGAACGCGCCCGATTCCTCGGAACCGTAAGTCTTCCCCAGATCGATGGCTTCGTTGATGGACACTTTGGGCGGAATGTCTGTGCAGTAGAGCATTTCGTATACGGCGATCCGCAGGATGTTCCGATCGACGACCGGCATGCGATGAAGCCGCCAATGCTGGGAAGCCCCCACGATCAGCCGGTCGATTTCCTGCCGATGCTGGGTCACGCCCAGGACCAGCTTTTCCAGGAAACCGCGAATCCCGGGGGAAGCATCAAAACTGTCGTAATAGGAGGCGATCGCCGCCTGAGGATCGACTCCCGTCATGTCAATCTGGTAGAGGACCTGCAGCGCGATCTCCCGAGAACGCCTCCGACTGCCCATGTTCGACTCGTCTCCTCCTGGGTGATCCCCACCCCACCACATGTGTCGGCCGGTGACGGTTGGATCAGATGCTTTTGAGAAGATTGACCATTTCGATGGCCGCCATGGCAGCGTCCCAGCCCTTGTTTCCGGCCTTGGACCCGGCTCGCTCGATCGCCTGCTCGATCGTGTCCGTGGTGAGCACGCCGAACGCGATGGGGATGCCCGCTTCCAGGCTCACCGACGCGATCCCCTTGGAGACTTCGTTGGCCACGTAGTCGAAGTGGGGCGTGGCTCCGCGAATCACGGCACCGAGGCAGATCACGGCATCGTAGCGTCCGGAGAGGGCGACTTTCTTGGCAACAAGAGGAATCTCAAACGCCCCGGGGACCTTGAAGAGGTCGACGCCCGCCTCGTCGCAACCGTTGCGCCGCAGCGCGTCCAGCGCGCCCCCGAGCAGCCGGTCACAGATGAAATCATTGAACCGGCTGATGACGATCCCGAAGCGCAGTCCCTCTGCCAGAAGCTTTCCCTCATAGATTTGCATCTCAAGCATCCTTCTGCTGAACACAGCTGATCAGATGGCCCATTTTCGCGCACTTGGTCGTCAGGTACTCGATGTTGCACTCGTTCGGGGGAATTTCCAGCGGCACGCGCTCGGACACCGTGATGCCGTAGCCCTGGAGTCCCACGATCTTGGTGGGGTTGTTGGTCATGAGCCGCATCTTCTTGATGCCCAACTCGACGAGCATCTGCGCGCCGATGCCGTAGTCCCGCAAGTCAGCCTGGAACCCGAGGGCCTTGTTGGCCTCCACCGTGTCGAAGCCCTCCTCCTGGAGCGCATAGGCCTTGATCTTGTTCACGATGCCGATGCCACGCCCCTCATGGTTGCGCATATACAGGATGACCCCCTGGCCTTCCTTGGCAATCTGGACCATGGCGGCCCGGAGCTGTCCCCCACAGTCGCAGCGCAGCGACCCGAACACGTCCCCCGTCAGGCATTCGGAATGAACCCGCACGAGGACCTCGTCTTCGGGTTTGATCTCCCCCTTCACCAGCGCCAAGTGAGTGTAGTCGTCGATGTCGTTGGTGTAGGCGATGACCGTGAACTCACCCCCGAAGGATGTGGGCAGCTTCGCCGTCGCCGCCCGATGCACGAAAATCTCATTCTGCATGCGGTACTGGATGATGTCGGCCACGGTCACGATCTTGATCGCATGCTCGCTCGCGAATTCCTCCAGGTCCGGCATCCGCGCCATGGTCCCATCGTCCTTCATCACCTCGCAGATCACCCCCGCCGGTTTCAGGCCCGCCAGGCGCGCGAGGTCAACGGAACCCTCCGTTTGCCCTGTTCGAACCAGCGTGCCGCCCTTTCGGGATCGCAGGGGAAAGACATGACCAGGACTGACGATGTCGTCCGGCTTGGCGTTGTCGGCGATGGCCGTGAGGATCGTGTGGGCGCGGTCGGCCGCGCTGATACCGGTCGAGACGCCCTTGCGCGCTTCGATGGACACGGTGAAGGCGGTCTGAAACCGTGAGAGATTGGTGGACACCATCATGGGCAGCCGCAAGCGCTCGACCCAGTCCGGAGTCAGGGACAGGCAGATCAAGCCTCGTCCATATTTCGCCATGAAATTGATGGCCTCGGGAGTGACCTTTTCCGCGGCCATGCAAAGATCTCCCTCGTTTTCCCGATCTTCATCGTCGACGAGGATGACCATCTTGCCCTGACGGATGTCTTCAAGGGCTTCCGGGATGGTTGCCAGGGGCATGGGGCAAAACTCCTTGAATGGGATGCGATTTCCTTGAACTGTCAGCAACTTGCGCTTGATGTGCGACGGAGGCTGAACGTGCCGCTGTGTATATCATGAACCCGAGGCATTCTCAAGGTGCCCCCCGTTAGAGATCCTTAAGAGGAGCAGATCAGAGGCTTTCGTGAGGCCTCTGCCCTCACCCCCGCGGAGGCGGGGGCCCAGAAGGCATCGAAAGAAACTGGATTCCCGTCCCAGCGGAAATGACGCCGACGGGGGTCCTTGCGAGGAATGCAACAGCCTCCTCAATCGGTAAAGCCGTGCCGTTGCAGGAAGGCGAGGTCGATTCCGTTCCGTGTCTCCCCGCTTCGGGTGGTTTCGGGCCCCCATGCTCCCAGCAGCCGTTCCACGTACTTTCCAATGACATCCACCTCGATGTTGACCCGGTCCCCCACGCGCAGGTCCGCCACCGTGGTTTCCGCCGCCGTGTGCGGGACGATGTTCACGTCGAAGCCCCCCTTCCTACACCCGTTGATGGTCAGGCTGACCCCGTTGACGGCGATGGACCCCTTTTCGATGGTGTAACGACTCAGGGTCTCCGGAATGTCGAAGAAGAGGCGCCACGAACGGCCCTCCCGTCGACGGTCCCGAAGGAGTCCCAGGCCGTCCACGTGGCCGCTGACGATATGCCCTCCAAGACGATCGCCTAGACGCAGGGCGCGCTCGAGGTTGACCCGCGAGCCCGGCTGCTTGGAGCCCAGAGTTGTGCGACTCAGGGTCTCCGCCGAAACGTCGGCCACAAACTCATTCCCCTGAAACGAGGCAACGGTCAAACAAACGCCGTCCACCGCGATGCTCTCCCCGAGAACCAGTCCGCCGGTTTCGAACTCGGCTCGGATCATCAGGCCCGCATCCGGTCCATGCCGGTCGGTCCGGATGAGCGTTCCGGTTCCTTCGATGAGTCCCGTGAACATAAGGCCACTCCCGCCGAAGGCGCTGGTCCTGGATCAGTAGATCTTTTCGCGGAACCGCCCGGAAACCATGAGATCCCCTCCGAAGCGTTTCCAGTGCAAGTCGAATACGGATACGGCATCGGAGAGGCTCATTCGGGCCCTCCCCGAAACCATGGGGATCCCCTCGGCATCCCCCAGCACCCTGGGTGCGTAAAAGAAATGGAACGCATCCGCGAGCCCGTCGTCCAGAAATCCGCCGATGGTCCGAGCCCCTCCCTCGACCAAGAGACTCGTCACTTGACGCCGGCCCAGTTCCGCGAGGAGGGCGTGCAGGTCCAATCGGCCTCCTCGAGCGGGCAGACGCAGGACATGGACGCCTGCCGCTTCCAGAATCCCGGCCTTCTTGGGGGAGGCGTCTTCCGCACAAGCCACCCAGAGGGGAACCTCCCTTGCCGTCCGCACCAGGGTGGATGTCACCTCGATGCGCAGGCTCCCGTCCAGCACGACGCGCACGGGCTGACGGCACGCCTTGCGGCCCCGAACGCGTGCCGTCAGCTGTGGGTCGTCCTTGAGGGCGGTCTCGATCCCCACGAGGATCCCATCGAGCTGGCAGCGAAGTCGGTGCACGAACGCCCGGGATGTCTCGTTGCTCACCCAGCGGGAATCACCGGTACGCGAGGCGATGCGCCCGTCGAGCGTGGCGGCCGTCTTGACGATCACATAGGGCAGACCGGTCGTGACGTGTTTGATGAAGGCCTGGTTGAGCAGCCGGCAGTTCCTTTCCAGCAATCCCATCTGGACCGTGACCCCCTGGGAAGCAAGCCACTCAGCGCCCCCCCCGGCCACCGACGGGTTGGGATCCGCCATCCCGATGACCACCCTGGAAATGCCCGCCTCGAGGACGGCGCCGGCACACGGGGGAGTCCGTCCATAATGATTGCAGGGCTCGAGGGTGACATACAGGGTCGCCCCGCCGGCCCGGTGTCCTGCTTGGCGCAAGGCGTTCACTTCCGCATGTGGACCGCCCACTTGTTCGTGAAAGCCCTCTCCCACAACCGTTTCACCGCGCACCACCACCGCCCCGACCATGGGATTGGGACTGGTCCGCCCACGGCCTTTCCTGGCCAGGCTCAGGGCCCGAGACATGAAGCGTCGGTCTGTTTCCGTGAAGTCCATGGTGATGGCGGAAGGGTCGTTTCAGGGTTCGTGAAAGCCTTGCGGCTGGGTCCGGATCATTCATGCAGCGGAAAGCCCGAGCAAAACTCGGAGATTTCTCCTCGCAGGGCTTGCAGCTGGTCCGGCCGACCGACCGCCTGCAGGGCGCGATGAATGAATCCGGCGACGTGCTTCATCTCGCCCACATTCATCCCTCGGGTGGTGATGGCTGGAGTCCCGATGCGGATGCCGCTCGTCACCTGGGGCCCCTGGGTATCGAACGGGATGGCGTTTTTGTTGACCGTGATGCCCGCTTGGTCGAGGGCTTCTTCCGCCGCCTTCCCCGTGAGTCCTTTGGGGGTGAGATCGACCAGCATCAGATGATTGTCGGTTCCACCGGACACCAGGCGATAGCCGAGACGGAGCAGTTCCTCGGCCAGCGCCTTGCTGTTGGCCACAATGCGCCGCTGATACTCCTTGAATTCGGGCTGGAGCGCTTCTTGGAATGCGACCGCCTTGGCCGCGATCACATGCATCAACGGCCCCCCCTGGATCCCAGGAAAGATATGGCTGTCCAACACCTTTGCATGGGTCGCGCGCGCGAGGATCAGACCTCCTCTCGGGCCTCGCAGGGTCTTGTGGGTCGTCGAGGTCACGAAATCCGCGTATGGAACCGGGTTGGGATGGAGACCGGCGCTGACCAGACCGGCGATGTGGGCCATATCCACCATCAGATACGCCCCGACGTCCCGCGCGATTTCCTGGAATCTCGCAAAATCCAGGATGCGGGGATAGGCACTCGCCCCGGCGATGATCATTTTCGGCCGATGGGTGCGCGCTTGCTCCACCACCTGGTCGAAATCGATGGTTTCCGTCCGACGGTCCACACCGTAGGACACCACCCGAAACAGCCGACCGGAAAAGCTGGCCGGGCTGCCGTGCGTGAGGTGTCCACCTTGCCGGAGGTCCATGCCCATGATGGTGTCTCCGTGTTGCAGCACGGCGAAGTAAACCGCCATGTTGGCCTGTGACCCCGAATGGGGCTGCACGTTGGCGTACTCGGCGTCGAACAGCCTCCGAACCCGCTCGCGAGCCAGCTTTTCGGCCACATCGACGAACTCGCAGCCCCCGTAATACCGTTTGCCGGGGTAGCCCTCCGCGTACTTGTTGGTCAGAACGGAGCCCTGCGCCTCGCGCACGGCGCGGCTCACAAAGTTCTCGGAGGCGATGAGCTCGAGGTTTCCGCGCTGCCGCTTTTCCTCGTTCTGGAGCACTTCGGCGATTTCAGGATCGACGGTTTCAAGATAAGACATGGATTTCCCTCTCGGATGGCGCGAGGCCGGTGAACGCTTTACGGTGGAAACAGCGCCATTACGCTTATCATGTTTGGGGAACGTGATCAATCAGCTCAACACGCCGCTGGTGCCGTCCCCCTTCGAAGGCCTCGCTCATCCACACATCCAGGATTTCCATAGCCAGGTCGACGCCCAGAAAACGGCTGCCCAGGCAAAGAACATTGCTGTCGTTGTGACGTCGGCTCATTCGGGCGCCGTAGGGTTCCGAAGCCTGCACCGCACGCACGCCGCGCACCCGGTTGGCCGCCATGCACATGCCGATGCCGCTCCCACAGATCAGGACCCCCCGCTCGACCTCACCCGCAGTGACCGCCCTGGCCACCAGAGCGGCGAAATGGGGGTAGTCGACGGATTCGGGTCCATCGGCGCCCACATCCGTCACTTCGTGCCCCAGCGCCTTCAGGCGTCGGATCACCAA
The DNA here is from genome assembly GCA_964527905.1 of uncultured Syntrophobacteraceae bacterium. Taxonomy (GTDB): domain Bacteria; phylum Desulfobacterota; class Syntrophobacteria; order Syntrophobacterales; family Syntrophobacteraceae; genus CALBZH01. Next base: position 4,263 of record CAZGQL010000002.1, on the reverse strand, counting down.
GCCCTTGAGCTCATAGCCTGCGTGATCGGAGCCAACCGCAATCTTCATGGGACCTCACTTTCCTTGATACCGAACCGGTGCTCGACCACATCCCCGGGAAAAGCAAAAGGAGCCCTCCCGCCCCCCGGGAACGCTCCAGAACTATCGCTCCTCCGAGCTTCGGTGACGGATGAGCGGATCATTTCGACCGGCCCACCTCCTAACGAACCAGAGCAAGGAAGTCCGGGCACATCCTGCATCGCCTCTATCCCCGGTGCCGAATCCTGCGATCACGCGCTCCAACGGCGAAACACCAGGGTTCCGTTCGTTCCGCCGAAGCCGAAAGAATTCGACAGGGCCACCTCCAGGCGCGCGGCCCGGGCTCGGTTCGGCACATAGTCCAGATCGCAGTCCGGATCGGGATTCTCATAATTGATGGTTGGCGGAATCATTTGGCGATCGAGGGCCAGCGCCGTGTAGGCCGCCTCCAACCCCCCGGCGGCCCCGAGGAGATGGCCCGTCATGGATTTCGTGGAGCTGACCGCCAGCTTGTAGGCATGATCCCCAAAGATCGTCTTGATCGCCTGGGTCTCGAACTTATCGTTGAGGTCCGTCGACGTGCCGTGCGCATTGATATAGTCGACTTCCTCGGGGGCGATCCCCGCATCGTCGAGGGCCTCGCGCATGCAGCGAACGGCCCCTTCCCCGTCGGGTGCCGGAGCCGCCATGTGGAAGGCGTCCCCAGAGGCTCCAAAGCCAATGATTTCTGCGTAGATTCTCGCCCCCCGATCGAGGGCCTTCTGGAGCTCCTCCAAAATGATCACCGCACTCCCCTCCCCGAGGACGAACCCGTCCCGGTCCCGGTCAAAGGGCCGCGAAGCCCGCTGCGGCTCCTCGTTGCGGGTGGACAGGGCGCGCATCGCGTTGAACCCGGCAACCGCCAGAGGCGTTACGGTGGATTCGACCCCGCCCGTGACCATGGCATCCGCGATGCCGTAACGCACCATGTGGAACGCCTGCCCGACGGCGTGTGTTCCAGCGGCACAGGCGGTTTGGATGGAAAGATTCGGCCCCTTGGCCCCATGATAGATTGAGATCAGGCCCGAGGCCATGTTGCCGATCAGCATCGGGATGAAAAAGGGACTCACTTTCTTGGGCCCCGCATCCAGCAGCACCCGGTGGTACTCCTCGATGGTGGTGAGGCCGCCCAGCCCGCAGCCCATGATCACCCCGACGCGCGGTGCATTTTCAGGGGTGACCAGCAGGCGGCTGTCCTCGAAACCGAGCCGCGCCGCCCCCAGTCCGAGTTGCAGGAATGGGTCCATCTTACGCAGCTCTTTTTTCGGGATGAACTCTTCGGGATGAAACCCCTTCACTTCTCCGGCAATGGTTGTCGCATAGCCCGTCGTGTCAAAGCGCGTGATGGGTCCGATGCCCGATCTGCCCTCCATCAGGGCGGCCCAGTTGTCCTCGATCCCAACACCCAAGGGGGAAACCAACCCGATTCCCGTGACCACGACACGACGCCCCTTCGCACCTGCCATACCGTCTCTCCAATCTGATTGTCGAGGAGTCTCAACCCATGAACATGCCGCCGTTGACGTGCAGGACCTGCCCCGTGATGTAGCCCGCCTCGTCCGATGCCAGGAACTTGACCGCCGCCGCGACGTCTTCGGGTTTCCCATAGCGTCCGGCGGGGATCTGGGCGAGGAGATCCTCACGGCCCTTTTCGGGAATGTGGGCGGTCATGTCCGTTTCGATGAACCCCGGTGCCACTGCGTTCACCGTGATGTTGCGGGAGATGATCTCCCGGGCGAGGGAGCGCGTGAACCCGATGATGCCGGCCTTGGCCGCGCAATAGTTGCTCTGCCCCGGGTTTCCCATCACCCCCACCACCGAGGAGAGGTTCACGATGCGGCCGTAGCGCTGACGCATCATGGTCTTCACCACGGCCTGCGAACACAGAAACACACCCTTGAGGTTCGTCGCCAGAACGTCCTCCCATTCGGAGAGCTTCATGGTGGCCAGCAGATTGTCCCGGGCGATCCCCGCGTTGTTGACCAGCACATCGATGCGCCCCAAGGCTTTGGCCACCTCTTTGAAAGCCTCCTTCACGCCCTCCGGATCCGCCACGCTGAACGGATAAAGATGCGGCACCGCCCCTTTTGCCTCGATCGCGGCCGCCGTCTCCCGGGCCGCCGTCTCTCCAGATTGGTAGTTCACGACAACGTCCCGGCCGGGCTCCGCCATGGCCACCGCAACGGCCCGACCGATCCCCCGACTGGCTCCCGTGACGACGATCACGCGACGCTCGCTCATGCCTCCTCCCCCCGTTCCTTGCGGATCTTGCGCACGAAGGCCGGAACAAATTCGAACAGGTCGGCCACGACGCCGTAAGTGGCCACGTCAAAAATGGGGGCGTTGGGATCCTTGTTGACGGCCACGATGATCTTGGACCCCTGCATCCCCACCACGTGCTGGATCGCTCCGGCAATCCCGACAGCCATGTACAGCGTGGGGGCGACGGTGCGCCCCGTCTGTCCGACCTGGTGCGAGGGAGCGATCCAGCCTTCCTCCACGGCGCCGCGGGACGCCCCCACAGCCCCGTTCACCAACTGCGCCACGTCCTCGATCAGCGAGAAGTTCTCAGGGCGCCTGAGACCCCGCCCACCCGAGACGATGACATCGGCTTCCGTGAGCTTCGCCGTCTGGTCCATTTCCGGAATCACTTCCAGCACCTCGACCCTCGCGGTGAGGCAGGAGGCCGGCACGTCCACCCGTTCCACGGTCCCTCGATGGTCGGGCAGCCGGACCGGTTTCATGACCTTGGGGCGCACGGTGGCCATCTGGGGTCGCTTGTTGGGGCAAATGATCGTGGCCATGACGTTGCCCCCAAAGGCCGGTCGCGTCTGGAGCAGCAGCCCCTCCTCGCTGATGTCGAGCTCCGTGCAGTCCGCCGTCAGGCCGGTTTCGAGCAGGGCGGCCACGCGCGGGATGAAGGAGCGTCCCATGGTGGTCGCTCCGGCGAGGAGCGTCTCCGGCCGCTTCTCGCGCACCAGTTGCACCAGGGTGTCGGCATACGCTTCATCCGTGAATCGGGCCAGCTCGGGCCGGTCCACCACGTAAACCGTATCGGCGCCGTGGGCGATGAGCTCCTCCGTCAGGGACTCACCGATCCCGCAGCCGAGGAGGACCGCGGACAACGGGACTCCGCGTTTGTCGGCCAGCTTGCGTCCGGCGCTCAGGAGCTCGTGGCTCACCTTGTGCACCACGCCGTCCCGCCATTCGGCATACACCCAGATGCCCCGATAGCTCGCCAGATCTGCTGCCGGGCCCGAGCCGACCTCCGGGAGGCAGATGGCGCCGAACTCGCACGTGTCGACGCACATGCTGCACAAGGTACAATCTTCGGTCACCTCCACGGCATCCTCCAGGACCGTGATGGCGCCCACGGGGCACACATCGGCGCACACCCCGCAAACCGTGCACTTCTTGGGATCGACAATGGCTTTCATAGACCCGGCACCTTCGCTTCCTTCAGGTATTGATACAACCGTTCCGCCTGGACCTCCGGAGGCCCCTCGATGAGGATCCGATCGGTTCGGCGTGGCGGGCTGAACACCCGGACCACCTGAGTGTAGGAGCCGCTCAGGCCCACCTTTTCGGGTTCCAGCCCGAGCTCTCCGACGCCCCAGACCGGGATTTCCGCCTTCTTGGCGCGCATTTTGTGGCGTAAGGAGGGCAGCCTGGGCTCCCCCACGTCCTTGAGGACCGTGATGAGACCCGGCGTCGGAAGCCTCCAGACCTCGGTCCCCTCGTCCGTCTGACGGGTGACCTTCAAGTGATCACCCGCGAGGGGTTCGATCGCCTTCACGAAGGTGGCGTAGGGAATGTCGAGGAGTGTCGCCAGCTCGGGGCCCACTTGGGCCGTGTCCCCGTCGATGGCCTGCTTGCCGCAAATGATGAGAGCCACGTCCCCGAGCTTGCGGATGGCGGCCGCGAGGGTGGTGGACGTCGCCCACGTATCGGACCCCGCAAAAGCCCGGTCGCTCAGCAGGATCGCCTCGTCGACACCCCGCTCAAGTGTCTCCCGAAGGGCCTGTTCCGCCTGGGGAGGGCCCATGGTGAGGGCGGTGACCTTGGCCCCAGTCTCGTCCTTGATGCGTAGGGCGGCCTCCACGGCAAAGAGGTCGAAGGGGTTCACAATCGACTCCACGCCCTGGCGGACCAGCGTGTTGGTGTTCGGATCGATCCGAACGTTCTTGGCGTCGGGAACCTGTTTGA
>CAZGQL010000001.1:72019-81982 GCA_964527905.1 uncultured Syntrophobacteraceae bacterium | reverse complement strand
AAACCCTTGAATTCCCCTGGCCGGGCAGTCTGCACGTCGAGCACTTGGCCTGTGTTTTGGGCCGGCGGCGTCCGGTCGGACCGCTGATCGGGACAAGAGTTCCTGTGGGAGCGTCCGACGGTTCCTTCCATGCCGGGGGTGTCCTCCCGTCGGTACGATCTGGAGGGAGGCCCGGGAATCCGGTGCGCCCCATTCGGACGACGGGTGGACCTTGAGTGAGGATAGGGATTTGCCTCGACCTGCGCGAGCAAAGATTCTGGTCATCGAGACGGACGAAGGGTATCGCCGGCATTTGGCGGATCGGATCCGGCTCGAGGGCTACAAGGTTTACGAGGCCTGTCGGGAGGATGAGGCTGAGCGCGTCGTCACTCGCAAGCACATCGATGTCGTTCTGCTCGGGTTTGCCGGGGACAAGCAGCAGGGGCTTGCGCTGCTGCGGCGCATCCGGCAGTTGCGGCCCTGTCCCGAAGTCATTCTGCTCACCTTTGCCGATGAGCATTCCCTGGCGGCCAGTATCGAAGGGATGAAGCTGGGGGCCTTCGACGAAATCCTGGTGCCCTTCAACGTGGACACGTTTTTCAGGCGCATTCGAGAGGCCTATGAGCGGAAGTGCCGCTCCGAGTCCCCCGAGGGTGGGGCTGGCCAATGCAGCAGGTCTCAGGTCGATCCGCCCGGGAAGACGATTCAGAAACCTGCGGGCAAGAAGCGAGGTTCGTGATGGAGCCGAAGGTTCTCCTCGTGGACGACGAAGTGGAATTGGTGCAGGCGCTGGCCGAGCGCCTGGAGTTGCGGGGGTTTGCGGTCCGCCATGCGTTGAGCGGGGAGGAAGCGCTGGGGGTGATCGCATCCGATCCTCCCGATCTCATGGTGTTGGATCTGCGGATGCCCGGAATGGACGGCATGGAGGTGCTCCGTACCGTCAAGCGGGACCATCCCGGGATTCACATCATCATGCTCACCGGGCACGGCTCGGAAAAGGACATGGAAACCGCTCACATGCTTGGGGCTTTCGAGTACCTGCAAAAGCCCGTGGACATCGCGGTGCTGGTGGCGGTCCTCAAGCGGGCGGCACAGCTCAGGGGATAGGTGGAAGCGCGCGGTCAGGCGTAGGCGCGTCGGGGTCGGGGATGCTTCCTCCCTCGGGCGGAGCGTCATCGGAAAGTAGGCGACCGGAAACTAGGAGAAGGGTCAATGAAAATCAGGGTCTTGTTGGTGGATGACGAGCGGGAGTTCATCGACGTGCTGGCCGAGCGCCTGGAAAGCCGCGATTTTGAGGTGAGCAAGGCGTACTCGGGGGACGAGGCGATGGCTGCAATCAAGGAGCGGAAAGTCGACGTGGTGGTGCTCGATGTGTTGATGCCCGGCAAGGATGGCGTCGAGACGCTGCGGGAGATCAAGGCATTCGCTCCCATCATCGAGGTCATCATGCTCACGGGAAATGCAACGGTCGAGTCGGCGGTCGAGGGCATGAAGATTGGAGCTTACGACTATCTCATGAAGCCCACCGAAACCCGTGACCTGGTGGAAAAGATCGTGAAAGCCTACAAGCGCAAGGCGGAGCAGGAGGAGCGGATTCGGCAGGCGGAAATCGAGCGCATCATGCAGCGGCGGGGCTACAGTTGAGGGAAGCCCACCAGGGGCGTTCGGATCGATGTCCACGCATGTTCCATCACCGCAAGTCGCCTCATGAAGGAGAACACGCATGCAAACGATCACCGTGAAGGATCTCATGATCCCTCTGGCGGAGTATGCCACGGTCAGTGAAGACGCCACGCTCCATGAAGCTTTGACAGCACTTGAGGAGGCCCAGAATCGCTTCGACCAATCCCGGGACAGGCATCGGGCCGTGCTCGTGTGTGATGCGAGCGGAAAAGTGGTGGGCAAGCTCAGCCAGTTCGATATCCTCCGGGGGCTCGAGCCCCGGTACAAACAGATCGGGGACCTGACCGACACGTCCCGATTTGGTTTCACACGGGAATTCCTGCAGTCGATGATCAGCCACTACGGGCTGTTCCGCAGGGCTTTGGACGATCTCTGTCGGAAGGCGGCGGAGATGAACGTCAGGGCCCTCATGGCCACTCCCGCCGAGGGGGAGTTCATCGAAGAGGGGGCAACGCTCGATAAGGCGATCCACCAGTTGGTGATGGGACACCACCAGTCGCTGCTCGTCCTGCGAGGCGAGGACGTCGTCGGCGTGCTGCGCCTCTGCGATGTCTTCAGGGAGATTTGCGGGCGCATCAAGGCGTGCAAGTTCTGATCGGGTGAATCGTCGGGGCATGCGAGATGCCCGCGGGAGGAGATGGATCATGTCCGAAGCGACAAAGAAGACGGATTATGGGCGCATTTTTTGGATTCTATTCGGTTTGGCAATTTTTCTCTTTATCTATTACATGCCTCCTTGGGCCGACGCCGTCGATCCTACCGGCAAGGCATTCAAACTGACCCGCGAGGGCAAGGCCGCCATAGCGTTGTTTCTCATGGCGGGGGCGTGGTGGGTTTTCGAGGTCCTCCCCATTGGAGTGACGAGCATCGCCATCGGTGTCATGCAAGCCCTGTTCGCCATCCGCCCCGCAAAGGAAGCCTTCAAGGATTTCATGGACCCCTCAGTCATGTTCATCTTCGGCTCCGTGGTGGTCGGTCTCGCGTTCACCAAGTCGGGTCTGACGAAGCGACTCGCCTACAAGATGCTGGCTGTCGTCGGGGACCGAACCACGATGATCGTCCTCGGGTGTTTGGTGGTGACGGCCGGACTGGCGCACTTCATGGCCCACACCGCAGCGGCGGCAACCGTTTTCCCGATCCTGCTCGCGATCAACGATTTGTATGGGGAAGGGGACCGGCCCACGCGTTTCGGCAAATCCCTGTTCATCGGCATGGCCTATGCCGCTGGAGCCGGAAGCATCATCACCATGCTCGGCTCGGCGCGAGCGCCCGCAGCCGCGGGGATGTTCAAGGAGTTCACTGGACGAGAGGTGGACTTCTTCCGACTCACAGAATACATGTTTGTCATCGGCTGGGCCATGGTGCTCCTGATCTGGGTTTACCTCTGCATTTTCCTGAAACCCGAAAAGGATAAGATCCCGGGCTTGAAAGAGCGTGTCAAGGAGCTCTCCTCTCAGCTCGGCCCCATGACCCGTGACGAAATCATGGTCATCATTACGGTACTGGGAGTCGTCCTCGTCATGGGGCTCCAGGCCTTCGTGCCCGCCCTGGCGAAACAGGATCGGGCCAGCTTGATGCTCCTTTCCACGCTCGTTTTTTTCATCTTCAAAGTCCTCAGCGTCAGGGAGCTGGAAGACATTCCCTGGAACATCATTCTGCTGTTCAGCGGTGCCATGTCGATTGGATTCTGCCTGTGGCAGACCGGGGCGGCCCAATGGATGGCCGTGAACTGGCTGGTCATGTTCCAAAAGGCCCACTGGATGGTCTTTGTGCTGGGAATCGCCTTCTTCGTACTGGCCATGACCAACTTCATCATGAATGTGGCGGCCATCGCCATCTCGCTTCCCGTCTCCCTTGTCATCGCCAAATATCTTGGTGTGGCGCCGGATGTCATCCTGTATGCGTCCCTGGTGACGGCGGGCATGCCTTTCCTGCTGTTGATCGGAGCGGCCCCGAATGCCATCGCTTACGAATCACGCCAATTCACGACGGGGGAGTTCTTCAAGCATGGCATCGTCATGAGCCTCGTGCTCATGGTCGCACTCGCGGTCATGATCTTGACCCTCTGGCCGCTCATGGGCATGCCCATCACTTTGAAATGAGGGGGGGCGACTTTACCGAATGGGAACAAGGGGCGGGGCCGAACCCGGGGAGTCTGCAGGTCATGGAGCTTCCACGCCTGGCTGCACTTCCGGGAAGGCCCGGCTCCGACATCTCTTGGGCCGCGACCGGGAATGATCCGTTCGAACGCAATGTTCAGGGTTGCGGAGGCCGTCTTACTGCGCTCCATTAGGCACCGGTTTATGGTATACTCCGCCACCATCGCGTAAGGGACTGACACCGGCCCCATCCGGAGGTGCGGCGACCTCGCGGTCCAGGGGCGTGCCGATGGCGGACCTCTGGCATGCCCGGCGGCAATGAAGATCACGGGAAGGAAGCAGCATGGAAGAAAAACGCTATTATCGCTCGCTCACCCGGAACATGATCCTCACCATGCTTCTGGTCTCCCTGGCGCCTCTCCTGCTGATCTCCGGCCTGGTCGGCTATCATTTTGAGGTTCCGTACCGCGAAAAGGTGATCGCCCACGTCATCGAAATGGTGCACAAGCACCAACAGAACATCAACATCTTTCTGAACGAAAAGCTGTCCTACATCCGTGTGCTGGCCAATACCTTCACGTTCGAACAGTTGAGCAAGGACGATTTCCTCGAACACAAACTGCTCAACCTGCAGCGGGGCTATGGCGGCGTGTTCGTGGACTTGGGCCTCGTCAACGAACAGGGGGTCCAGATCGCCTATGCGGGGAACCTCAAGCTGGAGCAGGCCGATTATTCGAGTTCGGACTGGTTCCGGAAGGCCATTGAGCGGGAATTCTACATCAGCGACGTTTTTCTTGGGATCCGCAAACAACCCCACTTCATTGTGACCGTCAAGCGCCGATGGGGTGCAAGCGAATGGGTGCTTCGGGCCACCATCGACTTTGAGGTTTTTAACGAACTCGTCGAGAGCATTCGCATCGGCGAGACGGGCTCGGCCTACATCATCAACCGAGAAGGGGAGTACCAGACCCGGCCCCGCGTGACCCCTGCCCTGAGCAAGGCCGTGCTCCTGACGCTGCTCAAAGAGAAGGTATCCGAATCCGGGACGGCGACCACCAGCCGGAACCGTCTCAAGGAGATCAGCGCCCTGTGGCTTCAAGAGAACATCCAGGGGCAGGATGCCACCATCGGGGAGGTGGAATTCGGGGGCAGAATGCTCCTGTATGTGATCGTGCCCCTCAAGAGCGGTGAGTGGTACCTCGTTTACCAGCAGGATGTGGCGGACGCCTTCTCGAGCATCTATCGAGCCCGGGGCCTGGCCATCCTCATCTGCGTCATGGGCGGATTGAGCATTTTGATTGCAGCGGTGCTGTTGTCCAAGAAGCTTGTCGGACGCATCGTGCAGGCCGATCGCGAGAAGGAGATGTTGAATGAGAAGGTGATCGAAGCGGGAAAGCTGGCTTCGGTGGGTGAGCTTGCGGCCGGGATCGCGCATGAGATCAACAATCCTATCGCCATCATGGTGGAGGAAGCGGGCTGGATTGGGGATCTGCTCGATGAAGAGGACTTCAGGGAAAGCGAAAACGTAGCCGAATTCAGACGGGCCTTGAGCCAGATCCGGACCCAAGGGGAGCGGTGCAAGGAGATCACGCACAAGCTGCTGAGCTTCGCGCGTCGGACGGACCCGCGAGTTCGCGAGGTGCAGTTTAACGATCTCATCGAAGAGGTTCTGGGGGTTTCGGAACAGCGATCGCGCTTCAGCAACGTCAAGGTGGTCACGAATCTCGATCCGAACCTGCCCCCTGTGGCCGCATCGCCTTCGGAGATGCAACAGGTGCTCTTGAATCTCATCAACAATGCCATCGACGCCATCGGGACGGGGGGGGGGACCATCGAGATCACCAGCCGCACCGACGGGGACTATGTGGTGGTGGATGTGGCCGATAACGGCCACGGGATTCCAGCCGCGATGCTGCCTCGAATCTTCGACCCCTTTTTCACGACCAAACCGGTGGGAAAGGGAACGGGGTTGGGGCTTTCCATCTGTTACGGCATCGTCAAGAAGCTCGGGGGCGACATCACGGTCAACAGTGCGGTGGATGTCGGAACGGTCTTCCACATTTATCTGCCCAAGAGCAGGAATCAGGAGCCCAAGTCCTGAGCGGGCATGGGGTGGCGTGGAATCTCAAGGACTCCGGCCGGCGAGGGATGACGGGCGGTTTGCCCCTCTCCCTTTCGGCTGATGGTGTCTGGATATGGGATGGAACATGTGCCAGGAAGGCGCCGTCTCGGCGGCACTTGGCCGATGACTTTCAACAGGGAGGAGACCCAGCATGATGTCGACGGTGGTGATGTTGGTCGATGACGAAGTGCCGTTCGTGGAGACGATGACCAAGCGGCTGAGCAAGAGGAATCTCAAGATCCTGGCCGCCTACGACGGACCCCAGGCACTCGATATGCTCAATCAGCACAAGAACATCGATGTGGTGATCCTGGACGTGAAAATGCCCGGCATGGACGGCATCGAAACGCTGCGGGAGATCAAGAAGGCCCATCCTCTCGTGGAGGTCATCATGCTGACGGGGCACGCGACCATCGAGACGGGCATCGAGGGCATGAAGCTCGGGGCTTATGACTACCTCATGAAACCCTGCGACATTGACCAGCTCATGGCGAAGGTGCAAGAGGCCAAAGCCAAGAAGGCGAGCCATGAAGAGAAGATCACCCAGGCCCGCATCCATGAAATCGCGCTGCGCCGCGGCGACTGAGCTCCAGGGGTGCCTTGTCGATGCATAGCACACAGCCCGATAAGATAAAGCTCCTTCTGGTGGATGACGAAGCGGGGTACGTCGCGGTTCTGGCTAAGCGGATGACGAAGCGGAACATCGAGGTCACCACCGCCCTCAGCGGGACCGAGGCCATTCAGGTTCTGCGGCGCCAGAACTTTGATGCGGCGGTCCTCGATCTCAAGATGGAAGACATGGACGGAATCGAAGTCCTCAAGGTGTTCAAGAAAATGGACCCCGCCATGCCGGTCATCATGCTGACGGGCCATGGGTCCGAGACCGCCGCCCGGGAAGGAATCGAATGTGGAGCTTACGATTACCTCACCAAGCCGTGCGATCTCGAGGAGCTGATCGCCAAGATCAAGCAGGCGGCCGGCAGGATTTGATGGAGCCTCGGTGAAAATGCGCTTCGGCGCCCTGTCACGCCGAATTCCCTTGCCGAGGAGCGGACTTGCAAGACGATGCCCGCGTGCACCGGGTTCTGCAGGTTGCCCCCCGACGCGAGGTTGGAGAGACTCAGGAGAAGACGGGAATGAAGCACCTCGGAAATCTGATCAACCGGGTGGTCGATCGTGTGAACATCAACTTGCGGGAGCCCGCTTTCGATGTGGGGCCCTATGTGCGTCACCTGATCAGCCCGGAGAAGTTCGTCCGGTTTTACGGGTTTTATGGGTTGACCCTCCATCACCCCCTTTACTTTCATTTCCATTACTCCAGCCTGGCGGGGAGCTATTTTCTGGGGAAGGTCGTGGTGGATCATTCCATCGTTTACAAGAGCGACATTCGGGGCGACGAGCTAAAGGTGAAGGGCGACGTATTCAAGAGCGAGGGGCTTGAGATCCCCCTCCACGACGATGAGGTGATCCACGTTCGGGACAGTTTCCTCGTCAAGACCCTCGTCCACAATCATTCCCACGATCCCGAGAGCCCAGAGGAATTCATCATCCAGAACACGGTGGCCATGCATTATGCCAACATCCACGGGACGATTGTCCGGGGCAGTTTCCTCGGGCCCTTCGCGACCGTGGACCTCTCGACGCTGCAGCAGTGCGTCATCGGAGCCTACGCCTACGTGCAAGCGGGCGAGGTGGCGCACCGACTGGTGGAGCCCGGGCAGATCTGGATCCGCGCCCGAGGGGCGTTCAATTTCAATTTCCGATTCCATCCCGAGGACTTGAGCCGCTACATCGCCATGGAGCCGGGAGAGGTGCCATCCGGCGTCTTCATGGATTTCGTGGAATCGAGGAAGCGGGATTTCGAGGCGACCTTTGCTCTGGTGCAATCCAAACCATCCATTTCGGTGCCGCAAAGCACCTGGCTCAGCCGTTATGCCGTGGTATTGGGCGACACCACGGTCGGCGAAAACGTCCTGGTGGCCCAGCGTGCGTATTTGGACAACGCTAGGCTCGGCAAAGGCAGCAATGCTCAGGAAAACTGTTACATCATCGACTCCGTCCTGGAAGGAAACAACATCACGGCACACGGCGGAAAGATCATTCATGCCTCCCTGGGCGAAAAGGTCTTCGTGGGGTTCAACGCCTTTCTCCGGGGGTCCGCCGATTGCCGTCTGCGGATCGGGCGCGGGACCATCGTGATGCCGCACACCATCATCGATCTCGAGGAATCCCTCGAGATCCCGGAAGAACACCTGGTCTGGGGCTTGATCCGAAACCGGAAGGACCTCGCGCGACACGCACTTCCGCTATCCCGGTTTCAAGAAAGCGAGGGGGAGCTGGTCCACGGGGCGATGATCTTCCAGGGGAGTGGGGCCAAGTTCGTGGAATCGTTCAAACACCGGATTGAGCATATCCTCGAGGCTAACGGCGCCTACTTCGATGGTCAAAAAAACCGGGGGCATGCCCAGAAGGTTCAGCAGATCGCCTTCAACATCATTCAGCCCTACCCGGCGGGAACGCTCAAAGGGCTGTATCCGACCATCGACATTTCCCTGCCCTTGATGTCCCTGGCGTCCAAGAGCGGCTTGGGGAAACCCATCTAAGTGGTTCGCGTCGGGGTGCCGTCGGCGTATAGGCGAGCCGCAGGGGGTCTCCAAAGGAGCCAGGCCATTGGCGTCCAGGTCCGAGGATTCTACCGTGGGACCTGACCTCAATTGCCGACGCGCCGGGTTTTCGTCCGCTGGTCGATGACCCAGTCAATCAGATCCGAAGGGTCCGGGGGTGGGGTCTGCTCCGCTATGGGATGGGTAGCTTGTTGAACCGATGCGGAAGGAGTCTGCACGGCCGGATTGGGGGATGTCTGACGAGAGAGGAGGCGCGTCTCCGCGGGTTCCTTAGGTGCAGGGGAGGGCTGATCCCTTGGGACGGGCGGGGGGATCGGCCGGGGCTCCATGGCGGACACTGTGGGCATGCTTTTGGGCAGTAATGGCTTTTCCGGCACGTTGGTATTCAGGGTGTTAATGGAGTCCGTCGGGGCTCTTGGCTGGGATGGGGCGAGCGACGGTTCGGGTATGGAAGCGGAACTCCATCGTTTCTCCGAAGGCGCTGCCGCGTTGCCGGGGGATGGCTTTGAAACCGACTCCGGAGGCAAGGTGGACGGCACGGGTTTCTCGTGGCGGACCCTGGATGGGAGGGCCCGGGAGGGCTCCGGCTCGACGGGTTTGGCCGTGCTCGGCGGAGGGTCCGTCTTCAATGGCGTCGATGGAGTGGCTTGCTGGGTGACGGGCGGCAGCGGGTTGCGGTTGCTGTTCAGCAACGCATTGACTGCGGCAGGCAAATAGGTGCGGAGATTCGGAAAAGCGGCCAGGAACGCCGCGAGACAGACCAGAACCGCCAGCGAAATCGTGGCCCACCTCCAAAAGGAGCGCCTCGGCATTCCCCGCAAGTCGCGGATCACTTCCCGCACGATCCCTGGGGTTATCCGTTTCCTTCGATAGCCGTAACCCGTGATCAAGGCGTTGTCACAGAGGATATTGATGACCCTGGGAATCCCCTTGGCGTGCCGAATGATTTTCCGAAGGGCTTGTTCCGTAAAGGGAATTCTTCGGTCGCACCCGGCCCTTTTCAGGCGATGAAAGATGTATTCTCGACTGCTCTTCTCGGTGAGCGGTACGATCCTAGCCCGGACCGCGATGCGCTGCTTGATCTGCCTCAGCTGGACCAGATCCAGCAAATTGTCGAGCTCGGGCTCCTGGCCGATGAGGATGATCTGGATGAGCTTTTCCTTGTCCGTTTCGAGATTGGAGAGCATCCTGAGTCTCTCGAGGGTTTCGGGAGGGAGGTTCTGAGCCTCGTCGATGATCAAGACCACCGTCCGATGGTTCCTATATTGCTCGATCAATCCGAGGTGCAGACCTTCATCGATTTCGAAGGGGTCCCCCGATGCGGGATATTCCAGCTCCAACTCCCTGTAAATGGTCTTGACCAGATTCTCGTAGCTGACCATGGGATTGAAAACCAGAATGACCTTGATTTTTTCCTTATCGATGCGCTCGAGGGCCGAGCGCAGGATTGTTGTCT
>CAZGQL010000001.1:71721-72008 GCA_964527905.1 uncultured Syntrophobacteraceae bacterium | reverse complement strand
AAGACCCACCCCGCCGGTGATCAGCATGAAACCGGTCCGCTTCTCGATCCCGTAAAGGATCACGGCCAGCGCTTCCTTGTGGCTGGGGCTGAGATAGAGGAATTCCGGGTCCGGCGAGACGTGGAACGCTTCCTTGTCGAGACCGTAATAGTTCAGATACATGGGTTTCACTCTACTGTGCCGGCCTTGGAAGCCGAGTTGGCGTGGCACTCGAAACCCGCCGGCGCCGGCGGGGCGAGCGGGGGAAGTCCCTTTTTCGTTTAGCAAAACTCATTCCTCGTGGCACG
>CAZGQL010000001.1:20233-71694 GCA_964527905.1 uncultured Syntrophobacteraceae bacterium | reverse complement strand
CCTCTCCGGGCTCATTCGAGAATCTGCCTGATGGCGTCCATGACAGGGTTATGCTCGGGCTTAGCGCCCGTCATGGCCGGCCGGCCTTGGTAACGGGTCACGCAATCAAATGGATCCCACCCCTTGAGCTTGTATTTGAGGTCGACGGACTTCCACTTAGGATGGCCGTGTTCCTTGAGCCATTCCAGTTGGTCCATGATCATCCAGGCGAACTTGCCGATCAGCTCGCATTGACTGGTCCGGAAGTCGAAGGAAATGAGCACGGCCTTCACCGACGCGGTCGAAACCGCATCGGGCTGCCAGGCGTAGGTTCCCGCGGGGATTTGCGCTTTTGGATAGAATTGAAGGATCTTGGGGTTGGCAATCGAGAGGAGACGGAGTCCGTCTTGTTCGCTGACTTGTTCGTTGAAAAGCTTGACGGGGTAGCCGGCGACATAGAACATGGCGTCCAGCTTTCCTTCCTTCAACTGCCGGAGAGCCACGTCCGTCCCGACCGGAACCATCTCCAGGGGTTTGATTTTTGACACTTCGAAGAGCAGTCGTGTTGTGAGGTAGGTACCGCTTCCATCCTCCCCGATGCCGACCCGTTTTCCCGCCAGTTCTTCGAAACCCTTCAAATCCTGCCGGGCGAGCACGTGGATTTCCTCATCATACAGCGGATACACGATTTTGATTTTCTTGGCTACGGCCCTCAGGGTGGGATTGGACTGAACACGGCCCACGAAGGCCAACACGTCTGACTGGACGATCCCCATAGACATTCCGGGGCGCTTGTAAACGGCGTAAATATTTTCGATGGAGCCATTGGACGTTTCGACATGCAGCTGAATGTCGTACTTTTCCGCCAAGTTCCTCAGATCAAGCCCAAACTGATAGTAGGTGCCCTTCTCCTGGCCCGTGATCAGGCCGAGATCCGCGGCACCGCCCGGCAGCGCCGACGCGAGCAGGATGGCTAGGGGAAGGAAAACGGCGGTGAGCCCTTTCCTCATGGCAACCCTCCTCTCATCAACGGGTTGGTGCGAGGGTCGGCTGTGCAAACGGGCACCCAAGGACGTTGGATGCCGGATCCCATCGGGCGCATCGGTTGCACCGGCACGGTCGCGCAGCGGTCACAATCTCCCGGTCGAGCTCCAGGTACATCTTTTTGATAGTATTCTAGCAAATTTAGCAGAATTCGAAGATCTTGTGAATCGCCTTCTGAAATGGACCCGAAAGGGATCTTGCCGGGTCGGAACTTTGGCGTAACGGTGGTGTTCCGCCTTCAAACGTGTTACTAGGAGGCTGCCGGTGCGGCTCTTCGGACGCGCCGGTTCCTTTTGCGATTGTGCACGGCCGCATGCGGCTTCACGGCCCCTCATGGGGGCGTGCTCCCCCAGACCCAAGCCGTGTGATCCGATCGATAGCGACGGAGGACTTCCAATGAACGATCTTTTCGGTCCCGTGATCGACGTTGCCTCCCTCGAAGCCATTGCCGGCTTAGAGGGAGCGGGCGGTGATCGGCTGCTTAGGAAGGTCCTTGATCTCTATCTGTCCCATTCCCTGGTTCTCCTGCAACGATTGGAATCCGCGGTGGGAGCGGGAGACGCCCAAGGGGTTATGGAGGCTGCGCACACGCTGAAGTCGAGCAGCGCTCAGATCGGCGCTGGTCGGCTGGCTACGGCCCTCAGGGAGATCGAATTCATGGGGAGGAATCGAGAGATGGCCGCAATGTCCGGGGCATTTCGAAAGGTGTGCGTCGAATACGATGCGGCCCGGTCCGTCCTTGAGGCTTATCTCCGCACGCGATTTCCGCTCTGACGCTCGTCGCGACTTTGTAGTGTCCCGCGTTGGGTGGGGGGGGAAACCGGACGGCAGCTGCCTCCATGTCTCCGGTCGCTCTCGAGGTCGAGCCAGGGAACGATCGGAGGCCGGCTGATCTGGCTGCTGCCTTTGACTCGATGGACCAGGAAACCATGGCAAGGGAGTATAGGGAATGATTGAGCGTTACACCCGCCCTCGGATGGGACGGCTGTGGACCGTTGAGAACAAGTACAGAAAATGGCTCCAGGTCGAACTGGCGGTCTGTGAAGTTCTTGGGGAGCGGGGGCGAATCCCGCCGGAGGCTCTCCGTGAGATTCTGGAGAAGGCCGACTTCGACGTCGATCGAATTGAACAGATCGAAGCGGAGATCCACCATGATGTCATCGCCTTTTTGACCAGCGTCTCGGAACACGTGGGGCCGGCTTCACGTTTTATTCACCAGGGCTTGACCTCCTCGGACGTCCTGGACACGGCCATGTCCCTGGTGGTGATGGAAGCTTCCGCACTGCTTCTGGAGGACCTCGACGAGCTTCTGTCGGTGCTCCGACGGCGAGCCCACGAGCTCAAGGACACCGTCATGATTGGACGGTCCCATGGAATCCATGCCGAACCCATCACGTTCGGCCTCAAGCTGGCCCTCTGGTACAGCGAGATGCGGCGCCATCGCGAGCGAATGGTGCGAGCCCGGGAAACCATGCGCGTGGGGAAAATTTCGGGCGCCGTGGGGACCTTTGCCAACATCGATCCCGACGTAGAGACGGCGGTGTGCCGGAAGCTCGGCCTCGAGGCCGCTCCCGTGAGCAGCCAGATCATCCAGCGCGATCGGTACGCCGAATACTTCACGACCCTGGCGCTGATTGGGGGAACCATCGAAAAGATCGCCGTGGAGATCCGTCATTTGCAACGCACGGAGGTGAGGGAAGCGGAGGAGTATTTCGCGCCGGGCCAGAAAGGTTCCTCCGCGATGCCTCACAAACGCAATCCCATCGCGTCGGAAAACCTCTCCGGTCTCGCGCGGGTCCTGCGCGGCAACGCTCTGGCGGCCATGGAAAACATGGCGCTCTGGCACGAGCGCGACATCAGTCACTCCTCGGTCGAGCGCATCATCGGACCTGATTCCACGATTCTCCTCGATTACATGCTGGCTCGCTTGACTCGCGTGCTCGACCGTCTGGTGGTCTACCCCGAAAACATGGAGCGCAACCTGCGGTTGACGGGGGGGCTGTTCTTTTCGCAGCAGGTCATGCTTGCCTTGACGGAAAAGGGTGTGACGCGGGAGGAGGCGTACCGACTCGTCCAGAGGAACGCCATGGATGTATGGGAGCAGGGAGGGCAGCTTCAGGACCGGCTCAAGAGTGATCCCGAGATCGCACGCTTCCTGTCGGCATCGGAGTTGGATGTCCTGTTCGACCTGCGCTACCATTTGAAACACGTGGACACCATCTTCAAAAGGGTGTTCGAGGAATGAGCCGCATTCCTCCTGACCAAGCAGGACCTGCGGAGAGTGCCCCAGGGACCTGGATGCAGAGCCGAACCGGTCCGGGTGAGGTGCGCTCCCCCGAGCTTCTCGCCCCGGCCGGTCATGCCGAGGCGTTTCTTGCGGCGGTCGAAAACGGGGCCGATGCGGTGTACTTGGGGCTCAAACGGCTGAGTGCCAGGGCGAGCGCTGCGAACTTCAGCCTCGAGGAGCTGGCCCTCCTGATCCCCTTCGCGCACCGGCGCAGCGTTTCGGTCTATGTGGCCCTCAACAGTGCCGTGACGGAGCCGGAGCGGCCGGAGCTTCCCGCTCTGTTGGAGGCCGTGAGGAATTGCGGCGTGGACGGCTTGATCGTTCAGGACCCCGGCGTTTTCTATATGGCCCACCGGTTTTTCCCCGAGATCAAACTCCATGCCAGTACCCTCATGGCCGTCCACAACCACGCGGGGGTTCGGCAATTGGAGCGGATGGGGGCCGAGCGGGTCGTATTGGCCCGTGAATTGACCCTGGCAGAAATCGAGTCCATCGCGTCGAGGACGACGGTCGGCTTGGAAGTGTTCGTCCATGGCGCCCTGTGTTTCGGGTTTTCCGGACTTTGCATGGCCAGCAGCTTCCGCGGCGGCCACGGGGGGCTCCAAGGGCGTTGCGTCCAGCCGTGTCGGCTTCGATTTCGGCAAGGGAGGCAGGAGGGATTTTTCCTTTCGTGCAACGATCTGTGCCTGATCCCCATGATCCCCGCTTTGAAGCGGCTCCGGATTGCGTCTTTCAAGCTGGAGGGCCGCATGAAGTCCGCCGATGCCGTCGCGCAGATCGTGAGGGCGTACCGGCATGTCCTCGACGCCTCCGGGGAGGAGGAGGCCGCGGCCGTGGCGGAGGCTCAGGAATGGCTCGCCCGCTCGCCTTCGCGCCTACTCACCCTCGGTTATCTGGCTCCGGACTACCAGAGCCGAATCCTCACGCCGCACCGCTCCGGCACCAGCGGGACAATGGTTGGAACAATCAAGGAGCTGCGGGGAGGGCGCATGGTGGTCGCCCTGCGTGGCCCATTGCAGCCGGGCGACCGCCTGAGGCCCGAGTCGGGTGAGGGAACGGAAAAGGACGCCTTCACGGTTACGAAGGTTCTGGGAATGGACGGGCGGGAGCTTGGGCAGGGTAGGGCCCGGGAGCGGGTGCAGCTGGACGCACCGAAGGGTTGCCGCCCCGGGGATCGACTGTTCAAGGTTGGGTCGAAGACGGCTGGCGTGCAGCATGCCTGGAGGACCATCGAACGGGAGGTCGGGCCGGGCACCCGTGGAAAATCCTCGCTGCCGGGGCACGTTCACTTTGACTGGGGTTGGCTGGGTGCCGGGCGCGAAGCAAGCCCCGTTGGAGGTTGGATTGTCAAAGTGGCCCGCGTGGAGGAGGTCCTCAATGCCTTCGAATGCGGAGCCCGGCGAGTGATGCTCACTGCCACGCAGGCTAATCTGGAGCGGTTTGCCCGAATCCATCTCAATGCGGCGCGAAGACGTCGCTTTCACTGGGCCCTGCCGGCCCTGATCCAGGAAAAGGACCTGGACTACTATCGCGCCGCAGTTGCCTGGTACCTCGAGCGGGGATTTCGCGCGTGGGAGGTCAACAACTGGGGGCATTTCGATTTTTTCCCCGACCGCGGAGGGGTGAACCTCGTGGCGGGGAGTCGGTTCAATGCTCGCAATCGTGCAGCCCTTCGGGCCTTGCGAGAAGAAGGGTGTGCCGCTTGTGTGCTGTCCTTGGAAATCACGAGGATCGAGCTCGAGGCCTTGGTTGTCGGGATGTCGGAATCGGTTGAGCTCATCGTGTGCGTTCATGCCTGGCCACCTCTGTTTACCTCCCGGTTGGTGCCCCGGATCCAGGAACACAAGCCGTTTCTCACTCCCCGTGGCGAAACCTACTTTCTACGCAAGGTTGGCGGGGGCAGTCAGATCTATGCCGACCGACCGGTCAACTGGTTCGAGCAACTGGAGGATCTCGCCCAGCTGGGCTACCGCACGTTCCTGATGGATCTCAGCGACGGCCCTCACCCCGAATCGTTCCCCATCCGTCGGATGATGTCGGCAGCCGAACGCGGCCGTTGGAACGAGCCTTGTTCCCGGTTCAATTGGGATCGGCGGCCTGTGTGACCCGACCAAGGGGATGTCCTCCGATACGGGGATCGAAACCCGTTTTCCCCGCTTGATGCCCCTTCGACTTTCCGCCTTCCGCCTTCCGTCTCGCCCTCCGAGGAAACTCTTGATTTGCATGAAACACGTGAATAGAATTCGCTCCGCGCTGCACGATGGATGTGTGCGCGGTCCTGCTGGTCAGCCGGCGGAGCCATGGGGCGCGTGGGCGGTAGGCCTGCGCTGCCGTTGATAAATCGTGTGGGGTTAAGGCCAACCGCTCGACTGAAGGGAGACAGCCAATGGGGCGACTCCCTTTTTATGTTTGGGGGGTTGGGTCGAAGAGGGAGTCATGGGCGAGCGGGCTTGGATGAAATATTTGGCATTGGGGATGCTCTCCCTCCTGTGGGTCAACGGGGCATGGGGACAGGATGGAGCGGCGGGATCCGCAAAGAAAAGAGTGGAGGGAACGACTGAAGAACAACGTGTGGCTCTGGTGATCGGCAACGATGCCTACGAGACGGCTCCGCTGCGAAATCCGGTCAACGACGCTCGGGCCATGGCCCGCGTTTTGAGCCAGCTGGGCTTCCAGGTGACCGAGCGTGAGAATCTCGGTCAGAAGGAGATGAAGCAGGAAATCCTTTCCTTTGGCAAAAGGCTTCAGGATGGCGGGATCGGTCTGTTCTACTACGCGGGCCATGGAATGCAGGTGAACGGGCGCAACTATTTGATTCCTGTGGGAGCCCGGATCGAGCATGAAAAGCAGGTCGAATTCGAAGGGGTAGACATGGGGGCGCTGCTGGCGGAGATGGACCACGCGCGCAACCGGATGAACATCGTGATTCTGGACGCTTGCCGGGACAATCCCTTTGCACGCAGCTTTCGGTCCACGGCCCAGGGACTCGCTTCGGTCAACGCGCCGTCGGGGACCTTGATCGCGTATGCGACTGCGCCGGGGTCCGTCGCCAATGACGGTCCAGCGGCCCATGGAATCTACACGGGAGAACTCGTGAAGGTGATTCAGAAACCTGGGCTTCGCATCGAGGATGTCTTTAAGCAGGTTCGGTCCGCGGTTCGGGAGGCCACGCAGGGCAAGCAGGTCCCTTGGGAATCCTCCTCGCTGGAGGGGGATTTCTATTTTCGGAAAGGGACTGGCGAGGCTTCGCCTTCGGTCGTGGCCGAAAAACCGCTGGCGCCCCAGGTGGCTTCAGGGGCGAGAAGTGAGCCGCAGCCGCGGACGAGTAAGACCTGGCGGGAACCGGTAACGGGAATCGAATTCGTCTTCGTGCCTGGGGGGTGCTATCTGATGGGAAGTCCCCAGTCGGAAGGTAGCCGCCACATGGACGAGGGGCCTGTCCATGAGGTGTGCGTGAAGGATCTTTGGGTGGGCAAGTACGAGGTCACCAACGAGGAATTCCGGCGTTTCCACCCCGACCACAACAGCGGCACCTACGAGAAGCATTCCCTCAACGGGGCCCGGCAGCCGGCCGTGCACGTGAGTTGGGAGGATGCGAAAAGCTTTGCCCAATGGCTGACGGAGCAAAATGGGGGCCAGTATCGGTTCCGCCTGCCGACCGAAGCCGAATGGGAATACGTCGCCCGCGCGGGCACCCGCACCGCTCGCTACTGGGGGGATGATCCGGGTCGAGCGTGTGAGTATGAGAACCTCGCGGACTGGTCCGCCCAGAAGCTGTGGGGCTGGCAGGATGTCCATCCATGCGACGATGGGTACGCAGCGACCGCCCCGGTCGGCAGTTTTCAGCCCAACGCCTTCGGATTGTACGACATGTTGGGCAACGTTTCGGAATGGTGCGAGGACATCTACGGGGTCGATGTCTACGCCAGTTACGATCGGGACAACCCGTTGCACCGGGGCTGGGGGGCTGGGCTGGATCGCGTGGTTCGGGGCGGTCAGTGGCACGGGGGCCCCGAGAACGCGCGCTCCGCGAGTCGGTCGAGCGGGATGCCACGGGCCATGAACGACGATCTGGGCATGCGTTTGGTCCGGGAGCCGTAAGAGGCTGCCCCGAATGCCCCCACGTCATTGCGCATCCCCCGTGAGGGGATCCCGGCGGGAATTCCGTTGCTCATGGGCCGTTGAGTTCCCGTTCCCCAGTTCAGCAGGGATGCTTCTACTCAACGGCGCCCGTCTTGTGTACAAGACATTGTTGGATGTGCCTCTGGAAACTGGAGTCGTTACATGTGGCTGAATCGAAGGGTCTCGCCTCGTCGTCGGAAGGTTTGGGCTGCTCGCGCTCGGTTGATGGCGATCGGGGTTCTTGTGTGGTTGCTGTCACCCTGCCTGGCCATGGCCCAAGGGAGTGAAAAGAGCGTGGTGTTTCGTTGGGCGTTCGGGGCCTTGACCGGTCAGGGCGCTGATCGCCGGCTGGAATCGATTGACCAGGACCGTGCGCTGCTCACGGGAGAGAAGCTCAAGATGTATCTCGAGCCTCTTCGGATGTGTTTCATCTACGTCATTCACCACAATTCACAGGACGAAGTCTCTCTGCTGTTCCCATACAGTCTGGAGCAATTCGAACGGGATTACGCTGTTTCGGGAAAGTATTATATGCCTCGGGGAGAGACGTGGTACGAATTGGACCGGAATCCGGGTACGGAGGCCTTTCACGTGTTGGCGTCCGCCCAGCGGTTGGAGGAGTTGGAGCGGCTCATCGCCGAGATGCAGCGGTCCGAGGGGACCCGGAGGATGGAGCTGGCGAAGTTGGTGCTCGCGGAAATCCGAAATCTGAAGAAGCGGAATCGGGAACTGGCGGCTCCCGCGGAGCGGCCTGTTCACATCGGGGGTGCGGTGCGGGGGATGGAGAAATCTGCGGCGGGAGGTTACCCCGACGTCTCGGTTCTGGCCCAGGAAATCGCTGCCAATGGCTTCTACGCGCGCACCTTCTCGATCGATCACCAGTAGCGCGGCCAAGAGTCGGGCCACGGCATTGCTCGTCTGCGTCTCCTTTTGCCTGGCCCAGCTCATCGGTCTTTTGTTTTCCTCCGTTGTGGAACCCTGGGACGCACGGTTCACGGACCTTCTGTTCCGAATCCGTAGCGACATGGAGTCCTTCCGCCCTGCCTACGATTCAACCCTCGTCCATGTGGACATCAACAACACCTCGATCCAACAACTCAATAGCTTCTACCTCAGCCGGCAGCACTACGCCCAGGTCGTCCGCAACCTCGCCCTCATGGACACGACGGCCCAAGTCTATGATCTCATCTTCGCGGCCCACGCTCGCCAAGAGGAAGATCGGGCGCTGATCGACGCCGTGAGTGCCGCAGGCAACGTGTACTTTGGGATGGCGTTCACGCTTACGGGCCAGGAAGGGGTCTCTCCCACGCTGGCAGGAAACGGGGAGCTCACCCGCTATCTGGCCGAGACCTCCTGGCAGATTCGGCTCGAAGGCGATGGGGCCTCCCTGCCGGTCGGAACGCGTCCCTTGGGAACATTCCCGGCTCTCGCCTCGGTGTCCCGAGGTTTGGGTTTCCTCACCATCAAACCGGATTCCGATGGAGTGTTTCGACGTCTCCCCCTTTTGGTTCGCTATCGCGATGCGTTCTATCCTAGCCTCCCGTTTCGGGTGGCCTGCGACTACTTCGGTGTGACGCCGGATCGCATCCGCTTGGTTCCCGGCAGTCGCCTGGTCCTCCAGGGGGCGGTGAGACCTGGGTCCATGGGGCCTCGGGAGGACATCGAGATCCCTGTCGACCATTACGGGAACATGGTCATCAATTTCCTCGGGCCTTGGGGAACCATGAAGCACTACAATTTCTCGGACGTCCTTCAGGCAAGCCGGGATCGTGAAGAGCTCGACCTTTGGCGCGACGAACTTCGCGGAAAGATAGTCCTGATTTCCGACGTCTCGACCGGCTCCGCCGATCTCGGTCCGGTCCCGACGGATGTGGAATGTCCGCTGAGCAGTCTGCACACCAGTGTCCTGCATACCATCCTCACGATGTCCTTTCTCACGCCTTGGTCGCCCCTCCAGATGCTGGCCCTGGAGACAATTCTTTTCGGCTTTGTTCTCCTAATCGGCCTGCGGTGCTCGGGGCTCAAGTTCATCGCCGGGGCGGGGGCCGTGGGGCTTACCTACCTGCTCGCGGTCGCCGTCGCGTTCCTGCAGGCCCAATGGATCCTTCAGGTCGTGCGCCCGGCAACATTCGTTGTCCTATCGGCCGGTTTGGTCACGGTTCATCGTTTCATTGACGGCGAAAAGGAGAAGGCGATCTATCGGCGGACCCTGGAGGCCTATTTTGCTCCGTCGGTGGTGCGAAAAATCATCGCCCGTCCGAACACGCTCATGGCCGTTGGACATAAGAAGGAACTGACGATTCTTTTCAGCGACATCGTGAATTTCACGGCTCACTCCGCTCAGCTTTCCCCCGAGCAGATCCAGCGCTGTCTCAACGAGTACTTTGAGCAGATGGTCGAAATCGTCTTCAGGTACAAGGGCACGGTCGACAAGTACATCGGGGATGGACTCATGGTGTTTTTCGGTGATCCGGACCCACAACCGGATCATGCCGTGCAGTGTGTCCTCGCGGCGATACGGATGCAGGAAAAGGTCGGGGAGCTTCGCAGTCGTTGGGAAAGGGAAGGTGGCTTTCCCCTCCAGGTTCGGGTTGGGATCAACACGGGAGAGGTGGTTGTGGGCAACATGGGGTCGGCGAGAAGGCTTTCCTACACGGTGTTGGGCTCCGCCGTGAACCTTGCGCAGCGTCTTGAATCCAGTGCCCCACCGGGAGGCATCCTGATTTCGGAGCGGACGAATGCCCTGGTTTGCGATCGGGTGGCCACGCGCCCGCTGGGCAGGATCGCGCTCAAGGGGATCAGTGAGGAGGTTCCCGTCCACGAGGTGGTGCTTGATGATGCGGGATCCCGGGAGGGTTTGGTCTCCTGATCTCGGATTTGTGCATTGATGTACGATTTGACCTGCCAACTGCGAGGCAGTTTCTTGGATGGGGGCAGATGGGGTTTCGATCTCGTCCGGAAAGCTCCCTAGGCGCCTCGATCGCTTTGCGTTCTCTTCGTTGACAATTTGGGCTATTATGCTACACATGCGTAAATCCTTGATAGATAAGTGATAATTTGTACAATCAGGAGCCCTCGGGCTGGCGGTATGCACAGGGAGGAGCGTGAACATGAACGGTCTATACGATTTCCTGACGGGTCCCGGCCTTTGGATCGCCTTCCTGGTCTTCATCGGGGGGATGTTTGTGCGCGTTGCGTTCTTGTATGGACTCAGCAGGGAGCGGGATCGAGTCTTTTACAATCACCAGGATATGGGATGGGGCTTGCGGTCGATCTTCCATTGGCTCATCCCCTTGGGAAGCGTTTCCCTGCGTGCGCAGCCCGTATTCGCCATTGTGGTGTATGTCTTCCACCTCTGCCTGCTGGGGATCCCCTTGTTTCTGTACGCCCACAACATGCTGTGGCAGGAAGCCTTCGGTTTCAGTCTCCCGTCTATTTCCGACGGGCTGGCCGACATCCTCACGATGGTCCTGTTTGCATGCGTCGCCTTCCTGTTCCTGCGGCGGCTGATCCGACCCGAGGTGCGCATCCTGACGACGGCTTGGGACTATTCCCTGCTTCTGTTGACCTTGCTCCCCTTCCTCACGGGGTTCTTGGCCTACCACCAGTGGGGACCGTATTCGTTGATGATGCTCCTACACGTCTTGACCGCCGAGGTGCTGCTCATCATCATTCCGTTCAGCAAGCTGGGTCATGTTGTCCTGTTCTTTTTCACCAGGGCCTTCATCGGTTTTGAGATGGGAGCGCGCCGGGGTGCCAGAACTTGGTGATCTGTATCGTCGCAGTTGGAGCCGTGATGGAGTCGCCACCCTTTCGCTTTGGAAGGAGCTTGGAGCGCCATGAGTGATGTGATGGAAAAACCGGTCAATACGCAGAAGATCCGGCAGATCCTGAGTGCCAACGACGGGGCGCGCATTCGGACTTGGCTAAGTCTTTGCGCTCGTTGTGGCCTCTGCGCCGAGAGTTGTTTTTTTTACCTGGCCAACGACAAGGATCCCAAGTTCAGCCCCGCCTACAAGTTCAAGAATACGCTCGGCGAGATGTACAAGCGAAACGGGGAGGTGGACCGGGAGTTCCTGAAGAAATGCTACGATATTCTTTGGGGTGAGTGCACCACGTGCAAGCGTTGCTCCATGTTTTGCCCGTTTGGGATCGATATCGCCACCATGATCGCGACGGCGAGAACAGTCTGTTGGTCCCAAGGACTCGTTCCCGAAGGGTTGACCCGCACCTCGATCAATTATCGGGAAACCGGCAACCAGATGGGCATGGCCACCGAGGACTGGATCGAAACCTGTTCGTGGATGGAGGAAGAGACCGCCGAGGAACTGGCGGGCCTCACCATTCCAGTCGACAAGGCGGGCGCCAAGTACATGTATACGGTGAACGCGCGGGAGCCCATGTACTATCCCCAGGACATCGCCATGGCGGCCAAGATCTTCACCGTTGCCGAGGAAGATTGGACTATGCCCTCCTTCGGTTGGGACTGTACCAACCTTGCCATGTTTGCGGGCGATCGAGCCTTGGCCGGCCAGATCGTCAAGAACATGTACGACAAGGCCATCGAGCTCGGAATTCCCAATATCCTCATCACAGAATGCGGCCATGCCTATCGATCGGCGAAGTTTGAAGGGCCGTACTTCGCCGGCTACCCGGATGGCAAGCCGCCCGTGAACATCGTCCACTCGGTTCGCCTCTTTTACGAATATGTTCGGGACGGAAGGATCAAGATCGACCCGGACAAGATGATCGAGGAACCGGTCACGTATCAGGACCCCTGCAACGTCTCCCGCAATGGGGGCCTCTGGGAGGAGGGGCGCGCTCTGGCACGCTATCTGTGCAAGGATTTTCGGGACATGAACCCCAACAGGGACTACAACCACTGCTGCGGCGGCGGGGGAGGGTATATCCCCATGGGGCCCGAGTTCAAGAAACGCCGCATGATCTCGGGTAAAATCAAGGCCGAGCAGATCCGGGCTACGGGAGCCAAGATCGTCATCGTGCCCTGTCACAACTGTTTCGATCAGATCAGGGACTTGGACAAGGAATACAACCTCGGCGTGAAGGTGATGTCCTTCAAGGAGCTCATCTGCGAGACCATGATCATTCCCGAGAAGTTTCAGCCGGTCGACGAGGACGAGGACGAGGCAGGGGAAGCCGAAGAATGATCCGCCCAGCGGGAAACCGTGATGCGGCGCATGTCCGACTGGACAAACCTGAGTTGGGAGGGGTTCCATGAAACAAGCAATGTGGGCGCTGGCGACAGTGATGATGGGGCTGCTCCTTGCCCCCTTCGCCTTTTCTCAGGATCCTGTCATGGTGATGGAGCATAAGAAAGAGATCGGTGTCCACGAACGCCCCCTGGTGCATTTCAATCATGAAAAGCACATGGAGCTTGTGAAGCCGGACTGCCTCTACTGCCACCACGATTTTGACAAGCACGGCAACAATGTGGGGGGTGAGAGTGCCGTGCAGGCCTGTGCGGCTTGCCACGGACCGGGCTCCGGCAAGAGTCGGATCCCCCTCAAGGAGGCGTTCCACGGACAGTGCAAGGGGTGCCATCAGCAGCTCCGAGACAGGGGGTACAAAAGTGGTCCGGTGACCTGCGGGGAGTGCCACGTCCGCAAGTAGTTCAGATTCTTCCTCAGCGTCGATGGAGGGCGTGTTGCCCGGATTTCGCCCCGGGGCCCCCTCCATCCCCGCCGCGGTCGGGAAGGCCGCGCCCGCCGCCTTCCGTTCAAAAGCCTTCCGATCTTGCCGCGTTGCGGCATCCACCCTGAAAATTGCCTAGAAATGCCGTTTGACTTTTCGAAACAGAAAAGGCATCAGAGGGAGGATTTTTTTCCCGGAATGCGTTGGAAAACCTTTGTGCCAAGCGACCAAGGAGGAAGTCGATGGAGAGGACCCTGTCCATTATCAAGCCCGATGGCGTGCGCCGAAAGCTCGTCGGTGAGGTGATCAAGCGCTTCGAAGCGGCCGGCATCCGGATTGCTGCCATGAAATTGCTACAGTTGACGCGGGAAGAGGCCAGAGCCTTTTACGCGGTTCACAAGGAACGTCCGTTCTATGACAGCCTGACGGAATTCATGTCTTCCGGTCCCATCGTCGTCATGGTTCTCGAAGGAGACAACGTGATACAACGGAATCGGGACCTCATGGGAGCGACCAATTTCAAAGATGCCGCCCCGGGGACGATCCGCTATGATTTTGCCACGGACATCGAGCAAAACGTTGTTCACGGCTCGGACGGCCCGGACACGGCCCGCACGGAGATCGGTTTCTTTTTCAGCGCGTTGGAAGTGGTCTGATCCGGCGGAGCCCCTCGGCTCCGCGCCGGTCCCCCCGGGATATTCCTATGGGACGGTAGGATCCTGGAAGCCCCCGAGTGGGATGGCTCCGGGTGGAGAGTGACTCGGACAGACGGGGAGGTCACGCATGAGACGGGTGAAGCAAGTCCCTATCGGCTCTGGATGGATCGTGGTCTGGCTCTTGTGGCTTGCGTGTGGGGCCGCCCGGGCCCAGACCGCTCAACCACTGGAGGTCCCTTATTTCCCGGTGCCGCAGAAAATGGAACTGTGCGGCGAGGCCGTCCCCATGCACCTTGAGGACGTCCGCGAGCGTTTGGATCGCGAGTTCACGCTGGTCGTCTACAATCACGCCCAGGTCTACCTATGGCTCAAGCGCAAGGAGCGCTTCTTTCCCGCCCTGGAACGTCAGCTGTCGCAACAAAGGCTGCCGGATGACCTGAAGTTCGTCGCGGTTGCTGAAAGCGATCTCCTGGCTCATGCCCAGTCGCCCGCGGGGGCCGTGGGACCCTGGCAGTTCATCGCATCGACCGGAGCCCAGTATGGGCTGGGTCAGAGCAAGCTGGTGGACGAACGGCAGGATTTCGAGAAGTCCACGGCCAGTGCCTTCCGGTACCTCCAAGATCTCTACGGCCAGTTTCAAAACTGGACGGTCGCCATCGCCGCTTACAATTGCGGCGAGCGACGCATGCAAGACGAGATGCGAAAACAAAAGGTCAACGACTACTACCTGCTCAAACTCCCCCTGGAAACGGAGCGCTACATCTTTCGAATCCTCGCCATCAAAGAGATTCTCTCGCACCCGGAACGCTATGGTTATGCTCTGCCCGCCGGGGCGGGCTATTCGGCCATTCGGGTCGACAAAGTTCCCGTCACGTTGCAGTTCCCCGTTCCCATCCAGACCCTGGCGGAAGCGGCGGGCATCACCTATCGGGAATTCAAGAGGCTCAACACGGCGTTCATTTCCGATACCATTCCTGCCGGAGCCTTTCTGCTCCGCGTCCCCGAGGGAAAGGGCAAGGAGTTCGCCAACCGCTTGGATGCGCTCATCGCGGCCCGGCAGCCCGCGTTCTCCTACCACAAGGTGTCCAAGGGGGAGACACTCACGAGCATCGCCGCTCGCTACAACGTTTCTCCTGAGAGCGTGAAGGAATGGAACCAGCTGGCCGGGAATACGGTCAAGATGGGTCAGAGTCTTAAGATATTGAAGTAACATGGAATCTGGGTAAGTGCTGAGGCCGATCCGGCCGTTTGGGGGGCGCAACGGCGCATTCCGTTGGACGCCCAGGAAAGGCCTTGACAAGGCAGGCAGAGAGTTTTACGATACTTTTCCTATAACGCATTAATTATTTTAAGGATTTTGAATTAGGATGGAAGCCAGCCAGGAAACGGCCAGACTGCTGATGCAGAGCCGGTACACGGTGGTCCTGAGCGGAGCCGGGATTTCGGTGGAAAGCGGCATACCGGATTTTCGGAGTGCCGACGGACTCTGGTCGCGATTCGACCCCATGGAGTACGGTCACATCGATTCGTTTCGGGCCAACCCCGCCAAGGTCTGGAGGATGTTGCTCGAAATGGATCGACTGTTGAGCGGTGCCACTCCGAACCCAGCCCACTACGTCCTAGCGGAACTCGAACGAAGAGGGCACATCCACTGTGTGATCACCCAGAATGTGGACAGCCTCCATCAGCGCGCCGGCAGTCGAAACGTGGTCGAATTCCACGGGTGCGGCCGAACGCTCCGCTGTGATTGGTGTGGGAAAGGGCTCCCCCGTGAGAAGCTCTCATTGGAGGTGTTGCCTCCGAGTTGTGGCTGCGGCGGGCCGATCCGGCCCGATTTTGTTTTTTTTGGGGAGGATATCCCCGCCGCGGCCTATCGGTCCGCCTTTGACGCGGTCCGGCGCTGTGAACTGATACTGGTGATCGGCACGTCCGCGTCCGTGGCGCCGGCCTCCTTGTTGCCGCGATTGGCGAAGGAGGCCGGGGCGGGCGTGGTGGTGGTGAACCCCGAGAGAACGGAGCTTTCGTCTCGACTGGTGGATCTCCACTTCGGCGCTCCGGCCGGGACGGCGTTGCCGGCGATTCTGGCGGCGTTGGACCGGATTTCGGCTGGAGCGACGGACAATGGAACGGGAATTCAGGCCAAGGATAATTGAGGTGATGATCTCGACAACCCTTTTTGTCAGTGCGGCTCACGGGGCCGACGCGTCCTCAGCGGTCCCTTACAATTCCGGGGGAACCGGCGTGCTCGACATGATCGCCCATGCGGGGCCCATGGTGAAATTCATCATGCTTCTGCTGCTGGGGCTCTCGGTGGCCTGCTGGTGCGTGATTGTGCTGAAATACCTGCTTTTGAAACGGGCCAGAAAGGAATCGGACCAGTTCATCGATTTGTTCCGTCAGCGCAAGGGGTACGCAGCGCTCTACCGGGACTGCCAGAACTTGGACGACAGCCATCTGGCGCAGATTTTCCGAGTCGGATATGCGGAGCTCAACCGGCTCAGTAAGTCGCTGGAAACCAAGAATCTACAGGAAGTCCGTGTGAACCCGGAAGTTTTGCTGGAAAACGTGGAACGAGCGATTCAGGGGGCGACCACCTCCGAGCGCCAGCGTTTCGAACGTTTCCTGCCGCTTTTGGCAACCACGGGGAGCACCGCTCCATTCATCGGCCTTTTCGGGACGGTCTGGGGGATCATGACCAGCTTCCAGGAAATCGGACTCAAGGGAGCAGCCAACCTGGCCGTGGTGGCCCCTGGCATTTCAGAGGCCCTGGTCGCCACAGCCATGGGCCTTGCGGCCGCGATTCCGGCGGTGGTCGCCTACAATCACTTCGCCACCCGGATTCGAACCGTCGAAAACGAGATGAGCCATTTTTCCGCAGACTTCCTGAACATGCTCAAACGCGACCTCATCCGTCGGGGGAGACAAGAGGAAGTGGTGCTGGACCAGTCACGTTTCGCTTTGCAGGACTAAAGGAACGACGCCATGGGCATGCAGGTCAGTAACGGTGGGTCCGACCGGGCGATCATGTCCGAGATCAATGTCACGCCTTTTGTGGACGTCATGCTGGTGCTGCTCATCATCTTCATGGTCACGGCGCCCATGATGACACAGGGGATCGACGTCAAGCTCCCGGAATCCTCGGCACAGGCCATTCCCACCGAGGAAGAGCGGCTTGTGGTCACAGTCAACAAGGACCGCAACATTTTCATTAATGATTACAATGTGGGGCTGGACGTATTGGGGACGAAGCTCTCCGCCATGTATGAAAACCAGCAGAGGCGCCAGGGGGTTTTCCTGAGGGCGGATGAGTCCATCCCGTACGGTTTTGTGGTCCAGGTGATGGGGGTGATCCGCCAGGCTGGGATCGATCAGATCGGAATGGTGACGGAGCCCCTCAAAGAGGGGACCCCAAAGAAGAAAGGGCGTTGACGCGTGAGGGCGCGCGGCATGGTGCCGGTTTGTGGACCGATCTTTCCATTGTGTTCCCTCGGGCTTATGCTAAAGTACCGTCCCTTGGGGCCAGGCTGGGGTCTACCGGTGGCCTTTCTAGTGCCGCGCCCGCGATGCATCTGAAGGATGGTTGCCATGTTGGGATCATTCGATTTGGAAACACGCCGCCTGAGCCGGAACGACTGGATTCGGGGGTTGGGTGGATCCCTTCTCATCCATGGCCTGGTCTTTAGCATGGCCTTGGCCGGGATGTGGTCCCTGCCCCGTAAGTCGGTTCAGGGGTCGTTCACCACGGTCAACCTGGTGAGCAGCCAGGAATTTGGATTGGATTCCGGCGCTCTTCGCAAGGGCTCTCGGGATGCCTTGTCCGAAGGTCCCAAGGCGCAGGAAAGCGCCTCGACGTCCACGCCGAGCCGGGCCAAGCCCGGTCCGGTGGTTCCCATTAAGCGGTTGAGCCCGGAGGAATCCCCACGGCGAGCGCCCGTAGATATCAAAAGGCTTGACGCGCCGGAGGTGCCGCGGTTCGGGGAAAAATCCCAAGCGGTGTCCGTCGACAAAGAGCTGGACAAACTGATTCCGAAGGCCAAGCCGCTGCCCAAGCCTACCGTTCAGGAATCGGCTGCGCAGGCCGGAAGGAGCGGCGAAGGGGGAAGCGACCAAGCGGCGGATAAGAAAGCGCGCGTCAGCCAGGAATCGGTCAAGGGTTCACCGGAGGGAGGGGCCAAGGGTACCGCTGAGGGGCATGCCAAAGGCACCGCCGACTCGGGCGGCAAGGGCTCCGCGGCTTCGAGTGGGGCCGGGAGTCCGGACGGAGAACAGGTCGCCACGGCCCTTCGCGTTTACTACATTGCGGTCACAAATGCCATCCGTAAACAGTGGAATCTTCCCGAGTACCTGAAAAAGCAGGACCTGGAAACCGTGATCGTGTTGGTCCTGCGCCGGGATGGCCGCGTGATGGACTTGCGGGTCGAGAAGAAATCGGGCCAACCGCTCGTGGATGACACAGCGGTCCGCGCCATTCGAAAGGCGGAGCCCCTGCCGCCTTTTCCGGAAATTTACAGTCGGCAGCAGATGGAATTCGAGATTTCCCTTCGTCCCCAGGACTTGAGATGAGTGGGGGACCAGCAAGAGGAACCGGAAAGTCTATGAGATGGCGGGTCAGGGATTGCTCCTTACGGGGGTGTGCGGTCTGGGTT
This sequence comes from uncultured Syntrophobacteraceae bacterium, assembly GCA_964527905.1. GTDB lineage: Bacteria > Desulfobacterota > Syntrophobacteria > Syntrophobacterales > Syntrophobacteraceae > CALBZH01. The sequence goes on along the minus strand of CAZGQL010000001.1, from coordinate 53,308 downwards.
TTGCTCGGGATTTGTCTTGGCATATGGCCTGCCGAGGCCCACGGACAACGGGTTCGCCTTGACATCACCGGTGCGGGGGTTCAACGGATCCCCATCGCCGTCCCGGACTTCAAGTTCCTGAGTTCGGAGCAAACCCAGCTGGCACGGGAGATGGCGAGCATGCTGGCCGGTGACCTCGATTTCTCGGGTGTGTTCAACCCGCTCGATCCAAGGGGGTTCCTCGAGGATCCTCAGAGCATGGGACTGACCCCCGAAACCATCAAGTTTCCAGAGTGGCGCAAGGCCGGAGCAGATTTTCTCGTCCGAGCGGGCTACCAGGTGCAGGGGGGAGCCATCCGGATTGAAGCGCGACTCTTTGACATTGTGAATGGGAAGATGGTTCTGGGAAAGGTCTATGAGGGGGAGGCGCGGGGCTGGCAATCCATGGTTCACAGGTTGGCGGACGAGATCCTCATGGCCGTCACCGGAGAGCGTGGGGTGTTCGATACGAAGATCGCCTACGTTCAGATCCAGGGGCGGAACAAGGAGATCTACGTCTCCGATTTCGATGGCGGTAACGCTGTCCCCATCACCAACAACCAGAACATCAACCTGTCACCTGCGTGGAGTTCGGACGGGACCCAGCTGGCCTACGTCAGTTTCATCCAGAAAAACGCCAAGATTTTTGTCGTCAATCTGACCAACGGTTCGCACCGCTTGCTGTGCGGTCAGCCTGGAGAGAATCTGTCTCCGGCATGGCGGCCGGGAAGCAGCCAGCTCGCGGCGACCCTCACCCGGGGCGGCAATCCCGATATCTACTTGATATCAGCCTCGGGCGATATCGTTCAGAAGCTGGTCCAGAGCTGGAGCATCAACGTCTCGCCGACCTGGTCGCCGGACGGCAGGAAACTGGCCTATGTTTCCAGCGAATCTGGAAATCCTCAGATCTACGTTCTGGATGTCGGAAGTGGGCAGAAGAAACGGATCACCTTCAGCGGCAACTACAACACCTCTCCGAGCTGGTCCCCCAAGGGGGATTGGATTGCCTACAGCGGTGTGGTGGGAGGCCGGCACAACATCTTCATCATCAAGCCGGATGGGACGGGGGCGCGGCAGCTGACGCAGGGCGAGGGCGATAACGAATCCCCGTCGTTTTCACCCGATGGTCGGCTCGTGGCTTTCAGCTCGACACGTCAGGGAAGCGCGGCCATCTGGGTCGTGCCCATCAGCGGCACCGGTGCCCGGAAGATCTCGCGCGGGGGAGGTCAGGAGATGCCGCGCTGGTCCCCGAGGCTTGGTGGGCGATAGCCACTGGAGCGTGCCTGGGATTGTCGGGATGCGCTTCCCTCGCTTGACCCTCATGAAATGCGACGAAGGAGGAGAAGGATGACCGGACGGTTTTGCAGAGTTCTGGGAGTGATGCTCGTGGTCTTGACGCTTTCGCTTGTGATGGGATGCTCCAAGAAGAAGGTTCCCGCGGCTGACGGGATGGGGGCCGGGTCGATGACGAGCTCCGACATGGGCGCGATGGGAGGGCCTTCTGGTGGGGGGTTTGGGGACGAAGCCCGCTGGAAGGAGCTTGGTCTCAACACCGAGGCGGAACGCCGGGAATTCCAGGAAAGAGCCAGAGGCTTTGAAAACGAAGACGTCTACTTTGACTATGACTCTTATGTCTTGTCCGCCCCGGCCAAGAAGGTACTCGACGAGAAAGTGGCTTTCCTCAAGAAATATCCCCGCGTGAAAGTGACCGTCGAAGGTCACTGCGACGAACGGGGAACCAATGAGTACAATTTGGCTCTCGGGGAGCGTCGGGCCAATGCGGCCATGCAATATTTGAAAAATGCCGGCCTCACCCATGCGAGCCTTTCCTCGGTCAGCTACGGCGAAGAACGCCCCATCGCGACGGGACATGACGAAGCGTCGTGGGCCAAGAACCGTCGTGCTCATTTCGTGATCAATTACTGAGCCGATGTTGGATGACGGGCTCCCCTTTGATTGCCCTGCGAGGGTGCGAAGGGGACTCGTCCGGTAGTTAAAGGAGACAGAGTGCCAGTTCCCCTCCATTCGAAAGGGATGCAAGGGGAGCTGGTTGTTGGTTGGGTTATCCCGGTGAGAGAGGAGGCCTATGAAGAATGGAGCCCCAATGAAAGCAGCGAGGTGGGTTCTCATCGCTGTTCTGACGGGCATGAGCGTGGGATGTGCCTCGACTCAGGAAACGTCGACCATGCAACAAAACATCAGCTTGCTGTACGATCGCATCAACAGTCTGGAGCGGCGCCTCCAATCCTCCGAGGGCCAGGGGCAGCGGAGTGCGGACCTCTATGCGCGGATGGAGGAGCTCCAAATGAGGATCGGGGCACTGAATGGCCGTGTGGAGGAGCTCCAGTACCGGCTGGAGCAGATGAAAAGCGCGACCCCCTCCAGCGGGTTGGAGCAGCAGTCCGTTCCGCCATCGACCTCCCAACAGCTCCCCCCCCTGGTTACTCCTCCTGTGGCCTCGTCACGTCCGCCTGGAACCGCCGAACCAAGGATTCCGCCACCGGAAACGGCAAGCCCCGAGAAGGCCGCCTTTGACAAGGCGGTCCAATTGATGCAACAGGGGCAGTACGAGAGTGCCCGGAAGGAATTTCAGGGTTTTCTCGCGAAGTATCCCAAAGCTGAGATGGCGGACAACGCCCAGTTTTCCATTGGCGAGTGCTACTACTCGGAACGGAAGTATCAGGAGGCCATCGAAGCCTATCAGAAAGTGCTGGACCGTTATCCCAGTGGGAACCGCGTTCCGCACGCCCTGCTCAAGCAGGGCTCGGCCTTCCAGCAATTGGGAGATCTGACCGCCGCCCACATCATCTACGAGCGGCTCGTCGAAAAGTACCCCGGTACGCCCCAGGCTCAAGCCGCCGAAAAGAAACTCAAGCAGCTGCCGTGATCCTCCTCCGGCTGAGCCGATCGTCTCGAGCTCCGCCGGAGTGATCTCGCAGCGTCCCCCCTTGAGTGAGCCCTTGCACGGGAATGTGAAGCCGAGACAACGGGGAACGGGGTCCTCGGTCCCGCACGATTGCGTCTGGGCGATCCCCGAATACGGCCCCAATGGACAAAAAAGATGATCAGAGTGGGGACGCCATTTCCGCTCACACGGGAATCCAGGTGCCAGCGAAAGCCTGGATTCCCGCCAAAGCTTGTGCCCGCAAGTTACAGGCGCAGAAAGTACGGGGATGACGATGGGGGTTCGGACACCCCCCGTTCGTGCTGCGGTTGACGCTGCCCCCGTCCTCCGGGAGGCGGCTACCCCGGCAAGGTTGCGAGCAGTTGCGCGGGGTTCAGATTCTCCAGGTCTGGAACAATGAAAATCCCATCCCGCTGTATCACGGTCCCATCCAAGGAGACCGTGCCACCTCCGTATTCGGGCGTCAGAATCTTCACCATATCCCAATGGATTTCGGAACGGTTCCCGTTGTCCGCTTCCTCGTAAGCCTGGCCAAGGGCGAGGTGAACCGACCCCGCGATCTTTTCGTCAAAGAGGATGTCCCGAATGGGTTTTTGAATCCTCGGATTGAGACCCAGAGCGAATTCCCCCACGTAGCGGGATCCATCCTCCGAATCCAGGATCGATCCCAGACGCTCGGTTTCCTCTTTCGTGGAAGCCGAGGCCTCCACCACCCTGCCGTCCTTGAAGGTTAGTCGGACCTGGTTGAATGCAAATCCGTGATGGAGGGTGGGGGCGTTGAACAGGATGGTCCCCCGCACGGAGTCCTTCACCGGCGCCGTGAAGACTTCTCCGTCCGGGATATTGAACCTGCCGTCGCACTTCTTCACGGGCATGCCCTCGATGGAAAAGACCAGATCCGTAGACGGTCCCTGGAGCCGAACCTCATTGGCGCGCTCGAGTCTCGCGACCAGGGCGTCCATGGCCTGAGAGAGGCGCGAATAGTCGACGTCGCAAACGCTGAAGAAAAAATCCTCGAAAGCGTCAGTGCTCATGTTGGCTTGCTGCGCCATCGACGGAGAGGGCCATCTCAGGACCACCCACCGTGTGTGACGCACCCGCTGCTCAAGGTGGACCGGCTTGAAATAGAAACGATTCACCAGCTTGAGACGGTCCTGGGGCACGTCCGAAAGCTCGGCGAAGTTGAGCGTTCCACGCACCCCCACGTACACGTCCATCTTCTTCATCCGATAGAGTTCGATCTCTCCGAACTCCTGCATCTGCGGTTCAGAACAATGCTGGTAAAGATGTTTGAGTACCCGATTTTGGCGAAGGCTCACAAATGGTAGCCCTCCCGCCCGGCTGACCGCCGTGATGAGCTCGATCGTGAACCGCTCGGGGATGTCGACGGCCTCGATGAGCACCTTGTCCCCAGCCTTCACCCTGCAAGAGTACTCGATCAGCAATTCGGCCAAGGCCGTCATTCTCGGGTCCCGCATCGCGGCTCCTTCGTTCCAGTGCATCCATTCATGGCAACAGTGTGTCACGATTTGGCCAGGGCAAGCATCGTGTCCAGGTAGAGGCGCGAAGCAAGCAGCACCTGCTCGAAGGATACGGATTCCTCCGGGGCATGAGCTTGCTCAAGCCCCCCGCAGCCCAGCAGAACGGGTTTGACCCCGGCAGCCCAAAACAGATTGGCGTCCGAATGGCTGCGGAACGGATGTGGACGCCATTCGAGGGAGTGCCGCGCAAAGACCGACTTGAGGGATTCCACGAACGGCCCTCGTTCCGGCAGCTCGTAGCCGGCGTGGATCGTCGCGAAGCGCAGTGCCCCGTCAAAGTGAGGATTTGCTTCTTGTTCGCAGGCCACGAGATCCTCGATTTCGAGGGTCATGGCGCCAAGGGGGGCCTGCGGAGGCAAATGGAGATCGAGCCACGCGTTGCAGCGTTCAGGCACGGCAAAGCCGGACGGGGAGCTCGTGCATTCTCGGATGTTGAAGACGATTTCAGGATGCGAGCACCGCAGATAATGGGACAACTTGAGCAACACATGCAACATGCTCTCGATGGGGTTGAGGGCCAGATTGGCCAGCGAGGCGTGCATGCGCTGACCGCGGGTGGCGAGCTCGATCTCCACATATCCGTAGTGGCTCAGACACGGTTGCAGGTTCGTCGGCTCGCCGATGAGGGCCCAAGGAAAATGATAGTCCCGTACCAGACGTCTTGTGCCGTCCCCATCCTCCTCCTCGCCGACCACCAGAGCCAATCCGACGGGGGCCTGATGCAAACCGCCCTCCCGGAGCGCCACGAAGGCTTCCACCATGGCCGCGCATCCCCCCTTCATGTCGGCTGCTCCCAGCCCGATGATGCGGTCGCCCTCTTCCTCGTGACCGAATTCCTCCAGGTCGTACGCCGCTACCGTGTCCACATGGCCGACGAGTATCAGACGAACCTCCACATCCTGGGGCAAGACCAGCAGATTATACCGGTGCCCATCCACCGGTTGCTCAACGGCGGCAAGGCCGTGGCGACGCAGATAGGCCTTGAGGAAATCCAGAATGTCCTCTTCCTTGCCGCTGGGACTGTAAATGTCCAAGAGACGCCGCAGCAGCTGCCGAAGGCGCCGGGGACGGATGGTCGGAATGCCGTTCGGGTCAGTCATCATCTCGTAACCGGTACCGGGAGGCGCTGCGGCTGTCGGTCTTCTTCACCTTCATCTGCTTAAGCTGCGGGTCAAGGTTGAGAGACAGATAGATGTGCTCTTGGGGGTTGCCGAAACCCATCTTGCGGAAAAAGTAGAGGGCGGGGAGGTTGTCGGCCTCCGTGTCCACAAGCAGGATCCGGGCTCCGTTGGCCAGCATCAGGTCCCGAAACCTGTAGAAGAGCTTCGAAGCGATTCCCTGTCCATGGTAGGTGGGGTCAATGCCCAGCCAGACAAGATAACCGTATTTCCATGCCGAGTGACTCTTGGTCACGGTGGTACCAAGGGCAAATCCAACGATCTGGTCATCCTCCTCGGCGACAAGGCAAAATTCGGCATCCGACTGGAACAAGGAGACGACCTCGTACTCGTCCCAGGTCCGGTACAGATTGGGTGCTTCCCGGGCCGTAAAAAGACGTTCCCCAAGATGAAAAACCGCCGCCAAATCGTCGATCTCCATCTGGCGGACCGTGGCGGCCGTTCTTCTCTTCTTCAGATCCGCGCTGTCCAGTTGGTCCATGAGCACTACTTCGATTTGTTTCCAGGCCTTCGTTCGAATTGGGGCCGGTCGGCCACGGAGGCGAGTTGAGTCATTCGAACGTCGGAACCCTTTGGCTGGATGAGATTCTTGCGAATCTTTTCCTTACGCTTCAAGTCACCGTATTTCCCGAATCGTCCCGTGTTTCCCATGGCGGCCCTCCTTGGCAGGATGATCGACGTCTGGGTGCGTCTGTGTCTTGACTATATCAGGAGCTCACCGTCACGCACAGGGGCTTGAGAGATGCGGACGGATTCGGGCATCAAGCGGGGCTGTGTCGACGTCCAGCTCGCAATCCTGCTCAATCGGCATCACCGTCTGATTCACCCACCGAAAGCAGGTCAGCGCGAAAATCGGGAGCCTGAGCATTCACCATCGTGTTTTTGATGGTCCAAAAAACGTTGCGAAACTGCTGGTCGAAGTTGCTGGGCGACACCCGACCCAGTTCAATAAACTTGATGATGATCTCCTTCGTGAGACGCAGGATCTTTTCGTCATCGGCATTCATGGGCTCTCCCTGCTCTCCTCGGTCCAAGAGAAAAAGCCTCTGCCGGTTGGGGTGGGCCGGAACGGCTGGAGCAGAGGCTTTTTGGGTGATGTGAAATACCCCGGAAGGCATCTCGGTACCCGTGTGCAGCATACTGGAACCCGCCATTCTCTTCAATGGAAAACGAAATGCTACGATTGCTCAGGACGGCTCGGGTCCGATCGGGGATCGGACCAACCGGACGCGCAGCACATGGTTCCTGCGAACCCGCGCCGCCATCGGGTGCCGGCAGGGGCACCCGGCGCGCTGATGATTAGTTCTCATCATTGCGGCTAAGTAGTTTGGTGGTTACTATCCCAACATCGGCTTAGTTTTATTAGAGGAGTACTGTTGGAAAGGACTACGATGAACACACTCCATCCCATTCGACGCTCCTTCAGCATCGGGATTCTCCTGGGTATGCTGTTCGCTGTCATCACCGCATTTGCTTCCTCCATGGATGATTTCGGTCCCCCTCCCGAGGGAGATCCGTCACAGCAGACTTTCCCCCTCATCGGCAATGAGTTCGCCATCGACGCCCTCAAAGATCTGCCCCCGGTTTACAAGGGGGCCTTGGAAGGGGGAGCGACGGGCACATCGGCGGATGCCGGACTCAACAACGTCGTTTCTGAGCGGAACGAGACCAGTGAAGCTGTTCCGAGCGGTGGGAGACCGAGTCCGCTGTTCGGCGCGGAGCCCTTCACACAGCAAATGATCCTGTTCGAGGAGTTCGGCGTCAGGCCCTATAGCACAGTATCCCAGGGTGGTGCGCTCTCCTTCCCGGTACCCAGGGACGCGACAAGCGGCCCCGATGAGGCGGCCCTGGAGGCCTTTCTCGCGCAGTCCGGGCTTTCGCCGCTCCCCATGCAATACGCCAACACCGTCGCCGAGAATCCCTGGAAGACGGAAGTGGAACGATTCCTGGGGCGTCCGCTGGATACGCCTCCGGCCGAAGGCCGTCCGCCTGGAAAGGGCTGGTCGCATCAGCGTTGGAACGAGTTCTTCCCTCAAGGCTACTTCAAGTCTGCCCAAGCTGGGGCGCGGGTGAACCGGGGTCTCAGGGACAAGGAGCAGATGCATGGCTACAGCAAGGGAGAATTCGGTCCCGGAGGCTTGTATCATAGGGTCTACTCGTCCGATGTCGACGGCGCGCCCGTGGTGGAAGGAAGCACCAACGGCCTCGGGATCCGCTTTCACCCGAATATGCCGGTGCAGGACCCCAAGACGATTTGGACCTTCGATGGAACCCTCCCGCCCAAGCTGCTCATGGCGCGCCATGGTCAACCCATCCTGTTCCGGCACTACAACGCCCTTCCCATCGATCCGGCGGCCAACCGCGGATTCGGGCTCCACACCATCACGACCCATGAGCACAACGGTCACACCCCGGCCGAAAGCGACGGGTACACGGCCGCGTTCTTCTTTCCCGGTCAGTACTTCGATTATCGCTGGCCTATGGCCCTCGCAGGATATGACAGCGTCAACACGGATGCTTCCGACCCCCGAGCGGCGTTTCCCTGCGCGCCCGGTGAAACCCTATTCGTGAATGATCGCAATCCCGGGGTGAAGACCTGCCCCCCAAGTGGATCGATCCGGATTCGGGGCGACTGGCGTGAGACGGCGAGCACGCACTGGTTCCACGACCACATGCTCGATTTCACGGCCCAGAACGTTTACAAGGGCAACGCCGCCATGATGAACTATTACAGCGCCATCGACCGTGGCAAGGAGGACCATGACGACGGGGTGAATCTCCGGTTGCCGAGCGGCACCGCTCTCCCCTGGGGAAACCGCGACTACGACGTGAACCTTGTGATCGGCGACAAAGCCTGGGACCGGCAAGGGCAGCTCTGGTACAACATCTTCAACCGGGACGGTTTCCTGGGGGACAGGATCCTGACCAATTGGCTCTATGCTCCTTATCTCGACGTGCGGGCCCGCCGCTATCGCTTCCGGATCCTGAACGGATCCGTCGCCCGCTACCTCAAGATCGCGTTGGTCCTGCAGGTCAATGGCCCGGGCGGGGAAATGCCCGGCCCCCGGGGCTCTGGAGTTTCCTACAACCGCGTGCCCTTCCACATGATCGCCAACGACGGCAACATCATGGAGCATGCCGTTCCCTTTGACGGCAGCATGGATCTTGACCGTGACGGGGATCTTTCGGACCACCACGCCATCCTTCCTACCCAGTCCATCGCAGAGCGTTACGACATCGTGGTGGATTTCAGCAAGCACGGCATTCAGCCCGGCGACCGGCTCTATTTCGTCAACATCCTGGAGCACGAGAACGGCAGGCGTCCCAAGGATACCATTCCTCTGAGGGACGTCCTTTCGGAAAAATACAAGGCCGTCGCCCGCGACGATGATGGGGACGGCCTGCCCGACCGTTGGAAGGATGGAGATCCTGCGGTCGGCAAGTTCCTGGAGTTGCGCGTGCATGCCTATGACGGTCTGGATTCGAGTATGGATCCCGCCGATTACATCCCCGGCAGGAAGAAAATGATTCCCTCGTCCTTTAACCGGGACGATCCGGAGGATCGTGCCAGGCTGCGGACCGCCCGGCACCGCACCTTCGAATTCGTTCGCTCGTCGGGTACGGATGAATCTCCCTGGACCATCAAGACTGACGGAGGGGGCGGGCTGGCGGCGGACCCGAGGAGGATATCGGCCGCACCGCAGTTAGCCTCGGGACCGACGGACGCCGGCTATGTCGGCGAGGCGACCCTGGAGGTATGGAGCTTCCATGGCAATGGGGGATGGGCCCATCCGGTTCACGTGCATTTTGAGGAGGGTGTGATCCTTACGAGGGACGGGCAACCGCCGCCGGAATGGGAGAAATGGGCCCGCAAGGACATGTTCCGGATCGGGCCGGAGGAGGACAGCAGCCGTGTCGTTGAGATCGCCATCCGGTTTCGGGAATTCGCGGGGACGTATGTCGAGCACTGCCACAACACGACCCATGAAGATCACGCCATGCTATTGCGTTGGGATCTCGAACATCCCGGACAGGTCGAGTTGATGCCGACTCCCCTTCCCACCTGGGATGGGGTGGAGTACGTCGACTCGGCGGCCCTTCCCACCTTCAGGGATGGAGATGGTTTCGGGCCGGAATTCGCCTTGGGGCCGGTGAACCCTGCTCCAGGTCCGGTCACGCCTCCCTCCGACCCGGGTACGCCGCCGGCTCCCGTCCCAGGACCTCCGACGACTCCGGGAGACCCCGGACCGAGTCCGCCGCCGTCTCCGGTGCCCGAACCCGATCCGAGTCCTCCGCCCGCCGATCCTCAACCTCCCGTGCGCGTGCCGACGCGTCTTGAGTTGAGCTTGGCGGCGCAGATCCAGGCAGTACAGGTTCGAATCGACCAGGAGCTCAGCAGGCCGGCCCCGCGCCAGCGAGTTCTGCAATCGCTTCAGAAGCGTTTGGAAATCCTGCAGGCCCGACTGCTCAAGGCTCAGCAGGCACCCCAGAGACCGGTTCGTCGTTGATCCCCGGCTGCCTGGTCTCATCCAAGGACGAAAGGATCCGCCTCCGGCATTCTTCCATGGTTGGAGAATGCTGGGGGCGAAGGCATTTGCCCGGACGGTGCGCCCAGTCGATTCCCGAAAGTGCCCATGGTGACCCCTCGGCATTCGATTGATGCGCAGACCGATTCCGGATACATTCAGCTCGGGGCCGGCCAGGGCGTTGGGGCTGCCCGGAAGTTTCGCTGTGACTCAGGACCTCCTGTGTAAGGACGGACGATGCTTGTTTCAATCACTCGCAAGCTTGGCCTGGCAGTCGTTCTAGTACTGCCGCTTGTACTCTCGCCGATGTTTGTCCGCGCGGCGGGGCAGGCGGACTCCATCTGGGGAGCGGACTTTTTTCCGAATATTCCGCTCGTTACCCATGAGGGCAAGGAGGTTCGATTTTTCGACGACCTGATCAAGGACAAGGTCGTTGTCCTCAATTTCATCTTCACCCGCTGTCCGGATGTCTGCCCCCTGGAGACGGCTCGGCTGCGCGAAGTGCAAAAAATCCTGGGGGATCGGGTGGGCAAGGATGTCTTCATCTACTCGATCAGCATTGATCCCAAATACGACAAGCCCCATGTGCTCAAGGCTTATGCGGAACGTTATCAGGTGGGTCCCGGCTGGCTCTTCTTGACCGGCGATGAGGAAGACATCATTCGGCTTCGAAAAAAACTCGGGATGTATAACCCGGAGGAGCGAGGGGGCAACATGAGGGCACATACCTTGAGTCTGCTCATCGGCAACCAGCGCACGGGCCGTTGGATGCGCTCTTCCCCCTTTGAGAACCCCTATGTGATGGCCACGCAGGTGGGCAGTTGGCTGCATAACTGGAAACTTCCTCCGAGACAGGGGATGGATTACGCTTCGGCCCCCGAGGTTCGGCGACTCTCGCCTGGGGAAAGCCTCTTTCGGACCCGATGTTCGGCCTGCCATACCATCGGCGGCGGAGATCTTCTCGGGCCGAATAAGGAGAAGCTCGGTCCGGACCTGTTCGGGGTCACCCAGAAACGTGAACGCGCCTGGCTGGTCCGCTTCATCAAGGAGCCCGACAAGATGATCGAGGAGAAAGACCCGCTCTCCCTGGCGCTCCTCGAGGCGTACGACAACGTGCCGATGCCCAATCTCTCGCTCAATGACGCCGATATCGAGCAGTTGTTGAGCTACATCGATGAGGAAAGCCGAAGAAAGGGTGCACCGGCAAGCCTCCAGCCTGATTCAGGAGTCGGCGGCGGGAACGACGCTCCGACACTTAAGTGACCGCGGAGCGCGACAAGGCGCTCAAGGAGGTCGGAATGAATGGATTGGAATCCTATGTGACGGGGCCTCCCCTCGTCGCCCTGGGCGCCGCGTTCGGAGGTGGCGTTCTGGCCAGTCTGGCTCCCTGTGTCTATCCCATGGTTCCCATCATCTCGGCGTACGTGGGTTCGAGAGCCGGCGGCGAGAAGACGCGATCGAAGTCATTCCTCTTATCCTTTGGCTATGTGCTGGGGATGGCCTCGGTGTATTCCCTGCTGGGGATGATGGCGGCCCTGACGGGGAGCTTTTTCGGCCGGATCGCCACCAATCCCTGGGCGCTCTTTCTGGTCGCGAATGTTCTGATCGTGGTGGCCTTAAACATCCTTGAGGTGATCGAGATTCCCCTCTGGTCCTCCGGTCGCTCCTGGGAGCCCGCGGTGGGGGGAGTGCTGGGTGCCTTTCTCGTTGGGGGGGCGTCCGGCTTGGTGGCCTCCCCCTGCACGTCTCCAGTGCTGTTTGGTCTCCTGACCTTCGTGGCGACCACTCAGAGCGTCTTGTACGGAGGCGTACTGGTTTTCACCTTCACCATGGGAATGGGCGTCCTGCTCATCGTTTTCGGGACCTTTTCCGGCATCGCGGTCGGTCTCCCCAAGCCCGGTCGATGGATGCTGCGAGTGAAACGAACCCTCGGCCTGCTGATGCTGCTCCTGGCACAGTATTACCTGATCAATGCCGGGCGGGTTTGGGATTGAGGCGGTCTGCCATGCGCCGGGTCCGAAGAATCCTCCCACAGCTGGCGGGTCTGTTCCTCATATGGAGCGCGTCCGCGTGGGGCATCGAAGTGGGTCAGTCGATCCCGGAGTTCACGTTTCAAGCCTTCGACGGGAGCGTGGTTTCCAGGGACACCCTGCGGGGGAAGCCCTTTCTGCTGGTTTTCTGGAATACCTGGTGTCCCGTCTGCATGAAGGATCTTCCTGAGGTCAATCGGGTCCATGAATCCCTCCGGCCAAGAGGGCTGTCGGTCCTGGCCCTCAACACAGCGTTGAACGACAATGAGAACCGGGCCCGCAGCTATTGGGAGAAGGCCGGTTACACCTTTCCGGGCGGTTTCGACCGCTATTTCGAGATCGCCCAGGCCTTCGGGGTGTTCGCCGTCCCAACGTTTTTTCTCGTCGATGCAAATGGCGTCGTGCGCTACAAACAATCCACCCTTCCCCGTGATCTCGAGGATCGGCTCGGTGCGATGACGCGCCCGGAATAGATCCGGGCGGACCGTTCCGCTCCCCGCCTCGTCCCATCATCCTTACCCCTAAATTCCTTCCCGTCCCTCTGACTCACCCGGCTTGATCCTTCCCCTCCGGGGGATTCCCGTGCCCGAACGCGCGTCAGGGTATTCCGAGCCTGATTGCGCAGCGCGTTCGGGGGGGCAAACGGGCTTCCACAATCCAGATGACTTCTGCTTGGGAGACGATCCGTTGGTGGGGGTCGGGAAAAATGCGGCATTGCTTCGCGAACAACGGATTTGGGTTTGACAAGGCGAATTGGGGGGTGTTAGAAACCCAGAAGTGGGAAAAAGTGGATCATGGAGGGAATAAGTGGGCATCTTGGCCAAGCCGCAGTTTCGGGGACAGTCCATCGTCCGTCTTGACGGCAAGGGACGCCTGCGGATTCCCACAAAATACCGAGAAGTATTGCAGCGGCACTATCAGGATGCCCTGGTCATCACCCGGCTTGATGAATGTTTGGTCGCCTACCCGCCTGAAATCTGGCAGCAGATCGAAGCCAAGGTGATGGGCTTGTCTCAGGTGGACCCTAACCAAAGAAATTTCCAGCGATTCTTCATTTCCAGCGCCGAGGACTGTTCGTTCGACAACCAGGGCAGGATCCTCATTCCGCCTGTGCTCAAAAAGCACGCGGGCATCGAACAGGAAGTGCTCCTGGCGGGGATGCTCAACTGCTTTGAAATCTGGGAGACGGGACGATGGGAAAAGCGGATGGAATGGAGTCGGCAGCATTTCTCGGAACTTGCGGGCAGTGTGACCGGACTGGGGCTCTGAGCGGATGAGCCCTTCCGAGGGTCCCCTCCATGTCCCGGTCATGCGGGATGAGGCGGTCGGTCTCCTGGCGTGTCGTTCCGGAGGGCTCTACGTGGATGGCACCCTCGGGGCGGGCGGCTATGCCGAGGCGATTCTGAATGCCTCCGCCCCCGACGGCAGGGTGCTCGGACTGGATTGGGATGCGTCCGCCATCGAGCGTGCGGCCCTGAAGTTCGCGAACCGGGGACATCGGATTCAACTGGTTCATGCGAGCTACGGCGATCTCCGGGAGGTTCTCAATTCCATCGGATGGAAACGGGTCAACGGGATCGTCCTGGACCTTGGAGTGTCGAGTCTACAACTGGACGATCCTCGGCGGGGTTTCAGCCTGCTCCGGGATGGGCCCCTTGACATGCGCATGGACCGAACTCTGACACGAACGGCAGCGGATCTGGTCAATACGCTCGAAGAAAGGCAGTTGGCCGATCTCATCCGGGATCTGGGGGAAGAGCGGTGGGCGGGTCGGATTGCGCGGGCCATTGTGACCCGACGGGAAGATCAGCCCTTCCAGACGACGCTGGAGCTGGCGGAGCTGATCCGGCGGAGCGTGCCTCGGAGTGCGGACAGCCGACGCATCCATCCCGCGACGCGGACCTTTCAAGCCCTGCGTCTGGCCGTCAACCGAGAAATGGAAGCCCTTGAGCGATTCCTGAGCTTCGCGCTGGAGCTTCTTGAGGAGGGAGGGCGGTTGTGCATCGTATCGTTTCATTCTCTGGAAGATCGGAGGGTGAAGCGGGCGTTCAAGGCTTGGGCGGCTCGTTGCACCTGCCCTCCGGAGTCGCTCCGCTGCACCTGCTCCGGGGAGGCACCGGCTCGACTCCTTACTCGCAAGGCGCTCAGATCCTCGGAGGCGGAGACGGCCGAAAACGTTCGGGCGAGGAGTGCGCGGTTGAGGGCCATCGAGAAATGCGTGGCATCGCGATGAATGGTTAAGGTGGTTGAAACGGGCGAGACAATGGACGCGACTACCGTAAACGGGGCCGTGGCTGCTCCAAAGCCAATGAGGGCTCCCCGGGGCCTTAGGGGATGGATCCTGCTCAATGTCGTGCTCGGTGTGATTTTCACTGTTTCCTCGATCACCTATGTCTGGTTGGCGGTCCGGCAGATCCAGAACGGCTATCGTTTGGCGAGACTTTACGAGCAGCAGGAGGAGCTCCTCGCATTCGAGCGGAAGCTGCGTCTGGAATGCTGCCAATTTCAGGATCCATTCCAGTTGGAGGAGCAAGGGCGCAACCAGTTCGGTTTGGCGCCCCCGAGGCCGGACCAGAAAATCATTGTGCGGTAGCGTGAAACCTCCTGAAGGGAGCCAACCGATGGATGGACGCAAGTCCAGAAATCACCTGAACACGCGCTTCTGGGTCTGCCACACCGTGGTGTATACGCTGGTCGTTTGCTGCATGGCCGCTGTTGCCGGCAGGGCTTTCTATCTGCAGGTGATCCACCACGACAAATGGTTGGAAAGAGCCCGGGACCAGACGGAAACTACGGTGAAAGTGCCGGCCTATCGAGGTTCCATCTATGATCGACAGGGACGTCTCCTGTCATTCTCCGTGCCGCAATACTCCCTGTTCGCCGACCCCGACCAGATTGAAAAGGAGAAGGCCAAACAGCTGGTCGGTCAACTGGCTTCAATTCTGGACCTTCCTCGAGCCGTCGTCGAAAAGAAGCTGATGTCCAATCGCCATTTTGTCTGGATCAAGCGTTTACTCACCGACCAGCAGGCCGTCGAGGTGAGCGCACTGCGAGCCAAGGGACTCAATTTCATCACGGAATATAAGCGGTTCTATCCGCTGCGGCAGATCGCGGGCCAGACAATCGGGTTTGTGGGATTGGATGGAATCGGCCTGGAGGGAGTCGAAAAGCAATATGATTCTCTACTGCGTCAGGATCCGACGACCGTCGCCCAATTTCGAGATGGGATTCGCAAGAACATCTGGATGGCATCGAGCCCGCCCCCCGAGCCCAGCGAAAGCCTAGGGGTCCGATTGACGCTCGATGCGCTCATCCAATATGTGGCGGAGTTCGAGTTGGAGAAAGCGGTGCAGCAGTATCGGGCCAAAGCGGGCGTTGTGGTGGTGATGGATCCACGGACGTCGGAAGTGCTCGCCCTCGCGAACTACCCGCTCTTCGACCCAAACCTGGTTGATCGGGGGAAAGCCGACCAATGGCGGAATCGGGCCATCACGGACTTCTTCGAACCCGGCTCCACATTCAAGGTCTTTTTGATTGCGGCGGCCCTCCAGGAGGGGAAGATCCGCGAGCGTGACAAGATCTACTGTGAAAACGGTAAATGCCTGTTGGCCGGTCACACCATCAATGACGTACATCCCTATGGCTGGCTGACCATCCCGGACGTGGTGAAGCACTCCAGCAACATCGCGGCCAGCAAGATCGCCCTACAACTGGGAAGCGAGCGGTACTACCATTACATCCGAGGTTTTGGTTTCGGGGATCTGACCGGGATCAACCTGCCTGGAGAATCCAAGGGAATGGTGAGGCACTGGAAAAAGTGGCAGCCCATCGATCTTGCGACCACAGGGTTTGGGCAGTCCATCGGGGTCACGGCGCTTCAGTTGACGCAGGCCGTCTGCTGTCTGGCCAATGGAGGGGAGTACATACCGACGCGCATTGTCAGCGAAGTCACGGACGTACAAGGTCAAACGGTCAAGGCGGTCGCCTCGGAGGCACACCGGCGCGTGCTCGACCAGAAGACGGCGCGAACGGTGTGTGATATGATGCGCGGCGTGACGCAGGAAGGCGGGACCGGTGTCAATGCGAACCCCGACGGATATACGGCGGCGGGCAAGACCGGAACGGCTCAGGTCCTGGATCCGGCGACCAAGCGGTATGCTTCGGACAAATACACGTCCCTCTTCACCGGATTTGTTCCCGCCGAATCCCCCCGATTGGCGATCACCGTGGCCATTCATGAGCCTCACGGCGCGATCTATGGAGGTGTGGTAGCGGCGCCCGTCTTTCGCGCGATCGCCTCCAAGGCCCTGCCGTATCTGGGAGTGAGTCCGTCCTACAAAGGGAACGGTTCACCGCTGCCCATCCGTATGGTACATGGAGCCCGCGGCGATGCCATGACCGCCGTTGGGATGCCGAAGATGGAGATCGAGACGCTCGAGGGGCAAATGCCGGACCTGACCGGGCTGAGCCTCAAGATGGCGCTCCAGCGCCTGGTGCCTTTGGGTATCCAGCCAAGGGTTCATGGAAGTGGCCGGGTGGTGAGTCAGCGGCCGGAACCGGGGACCCCGCTAGACCCCAAACCAGTCGTTGAGCTGACGCTCAGCGAGGTGCATTGAACCCCGATCCCGGTGACGGACGCGATGAGGAATCTCGGCGAGCTGCTCGAGGGCATCGAAACGAAGGCGAGGCACGGGGACATGGAGATGGCCGTGCGGGGCATCGTCTACGACAGCCGCAAAGTGGAACCCGGATTCCTGTTCGTTGCGATTCGTGGAACGCGTCAGGATGGAAGCCATTTTATCCGCGAAGCGTTGGGACGTGGGGCCGTTGCGGTGGTCGCGGACATCCCGATGAGCGGGCTCGGGTCGGCGGCCGGGGTCGAGGTACCCGACAGCCGGCGGGCCCTTGCCTCTCTGGCGGCGAACTTCTACGGACATCCGGCACGGGAACTGTGTCTGATCGGCATCACGGGGACCAACGGGAAGACCACGACCTCGCTGCTCATCGAGAGCGTCCTGCGGCGAGCTGGGCATTCCGTCGGCGTGTTGGGAACGCTCGCCTACCGCTGGGCGGACACGTTGCGCAAGGCCCCCATGACGACGCCCGAATCCCTGGACCTTCAGGCACTGCTGCGGGAGATGCGATCGGACGGCGTAACCCATGTGGTCATGGAGGTCTCCTCCCACGCACTGTCTCTGGGGAGAGTCGATGGATGCCGATTCGATGCCGCGGTCTTCACGAATCTTTCGCAGGACCATCTGGACTTTCATGGCGGAATGGAGGATTACTTCGCCGCCAAGTCGCTTCTGTTCACCCGTTACATGAGGCGCGATGCCTCGAGGATGGGTGCAGCCGTCATCAATGCGGACGATTTCCATGGGAAGCGGCTGATCGAGTTGCTGAGGGGGGACTGCTGGAGCTATTCGATCGAGGATCCATCCGCCACCGCCTGGGTGGCGGAGGCAGAGCTGCAGCCGAACGGCATCCGGGCCACCATCGCCACGCCCCGGGAGCGGGTGAGTGTGGATTCTCCCCTCATTGGTCGACTGAACCTGTACAATCTGCTCGCGGCGGGGGCTGCGACTCTCGCCTTGGGATTCGACCCGCAGGCGGTTTCAAGGGGTCTGGCGGGGGTCGCCTCCGTCGATGGCCGCCTGGAGCGCGTTGTCGTGCCGGACAGCTTCGGGTTTTCTGTAGTCGTCGATTACGCGCACACCCCAGACGCGATGGACAAGGCGCTGGAGTGCCTGCGCGAAATGACTCGCAACCGGCTCATCGTTGTGTTCGGATGCGGTGGAGACCGGGATCGGGGCAAGCGCCCTCTGATGGGCAGGACGGCTGTTCGATGGGCAGACCTGGTCATCCTGACCAGCGACAATCCGAGGAGCGAGCAGCCCGAATCGATCGTCGCGGATATCGAGGCAGGGGTGCGGGAGTCAGGTAGTCGTCGACTCGATGCGGATCCAGCCGAAGCCGAACGAAAGGGCTACATGGTCTCCGTGGATCGCCGTCAGGCGATCGCGTTGGCTCTGGAATGCGCCCGACCGGGCGACATCGTGTTCATAGGCGGCAAGGGCCACGAGACCTACCAGATCGTTGGGGACCGCGTTCTGCCCTTCGATGATCGTCAGGTCGTACGGGAATGGATGGAGGGGGGCCGAGCATGAGCTGGAGTGTCGGCAGGATCGCGAGTGCGTCGGGCGGTGTGCTGCGGTGCGGAAGCCCGGAGACCCCCGTGAGCGAGATTTCCACGGATTCTCGTCGACTGAAGCCGGGGACGTGTTTCGTGGCGCTCAAGGGAGAGCGTTTCGACGGGCACGATTTTGTTCGGGCCGCGGTCGACGCCGGAGCGAGCGCCCTCGTTGTGTCCCGTGGGAAGATGGAAGGGCTGAATCTCCAGGGCCCGGGCACTACGGCCGTGATCGAGGTCGAGGACACGCTCCGCGCGCTGGGCGCCATCGCGGGCGCTCACCGGCTTGGATTTGCCATCCCGGTCGTCGGAATCGGCGGAAGCAACGGGAAGACCAGCACGAAGGAGATGGTGGCGGGGGTGCTGGGTCGGCGGCGGAATGTTTTGAAGAATCCTGGGAACCTGAACAACCTGATCGGCGTTCCCCTGACGTTGTTGTCGCTCGGTCCGGAGCACGAAGCGGCCGTCGTGGAGATGGGCATCAACGTGCCGGGGGAGATGGAGCGGCTGGTGGAGATCTGCCGGCCGACCGTCGGGTTGCTCACCAACGTCCATCCGGCACATTTGGAAGGACTGGGTTCCCTCGATGGGATCCTCGAGGAGAAGGGCAAACTGCTGACGTGCCTCACGCCGAAAGACCTTGCCGTTGTGAATGTGGACGATGATCGCATCGCGAGGCTCGCAAAGTCTCTTGAGGCGAGGGTTCTCACCTTCTCGGCCCGGGATTCATGGGCGGATGTGAGGGTCTCCGGTTCGGTGGGTTTCCAGGAAGGGTGCAGCACGTTTTCCCTGGTGCTGGGAGCGAAGGCTTATCCGGTTCGGTTGCCCGTTCTGGGGATGCATCAGGTTCAAAACGCGGTGGGCGCGGCCGCCGTGGCTTGGGGAATCGGGGAGCCGGCGGAGAGCATTGTGGAAGGGTTGTCGGCGCACCAGCCCGTGTCCCAGCGGATGCAGTTGCACCGCCTACCGGGCCGGCGCATGCTGGTGGACGACAGCTACAATGCCAACCCGCGTTCGATGGCGGCGGCGGTCGAAACGGTGGTTTCGGCGGCCGAAGGGGCACCGGTGATCCCGATCCTGGGGGACATGCGGGAGTTGGGACCGGATAGCACGGCCCTGCATCGTGGGGTGGGGGAGCGTTTAGCGGGATTAAGACCGGCACATCTTGTCACGATCGGGGACATGGGCTACGAGATCGGGCGCGGTGCCGTGGGGGCCGGGTTTGAGGCGAAGCGCTGGAGCCATCTGGCGAGCCACGAGGCCGCCGTCGATTGGGTGCGGGAGAACTGTCCCGAGGGAGCATGGATCCTGGTGAAAGGATCGCGGGGCATGACGATGGAGCGCATTGTTCGGGGGATCCTGGCTCTGGAGTGACACGCAGGGGTGGCGGCCTTTGGAGGCGATGCCTCAGCGGCCGTGGGTGGCTTGGGATTTGGTAGTCTGGGATGGGAGAATATGAGCGGGGCGGTTGCTTCCCAAAAAGCTCTGGTGGTGGGGTTGGGCGTGTCGGGTCGATCGGTGTGCGAGTTGATGCGGCGCCAGGGCAGGGAGGTGATGGGCACGGACCTACGGCCCGAAAGTCAGTGGGGTGGGGAGCTTCGGTCCCTTCGGGATTTGGGCTGTGCGTTGAGACTTGGCGAGCACCGCTTGGAGGATTTTACGGGAGCGGATCTCATCGTGGTCAGTCCAGGGGTCCCTCTGGATATCGAACCGCTTGCGGCCGCGCGGGCCCGCGGAATCCCCATCGAGGGCGAGCTGGATTGGGCCTGGAGCCAGATCCAGCGGCCGACCCTCGCGGTGACGGGAACCAACGGCAAGACGACCACGACCTCGCTCATCGGCGAGATCTTTCGCCGTGCCGGGAAACGGGTGTTTGTGGGGGGGAATATCGGCACTCCTCTCAGTCAATGGATCTTGAACGAAGGAGAGGCGGACCTTCTGATCCTCGAAGTCAGCAGCTTTCAGCTGGATACGGCGCGACGGTTTCGGCCGGACGTCGGGGTTCTCTTGAACGTGACCGAGGACCATCTCGATCGCTACGAGAGCTTTCGAGATTATGTGGATTCGAAGTTTTCACTCTTCATTCGGCAGGACGCGGATGCGGTGGCCATTGTGAACCGTGACGATCCTGTGTGTGCATCGCGCCTGGGGGAGATTCGGAGCCGGGTGTGGTCGTACAGCCGGACGCGGCGGGAAACCACGGCCTTCGTGGAGGGCGCTCGGGCGTGCATTCGTGTGCCGGGGGGACCCGCCTTTGACTTGAACCTCGAGCGTGCGGCCCTCAAAGGGGTTCACAACGAGGAAAACATCCTGGCTGCGGCCTTGGCGGCGGCCGCCTTCGGTGTGAGTGCGCCGGTCATTCAGCAGGAAATCGAACGCTACGCGGGGCTGCCGCACCGTGTGGAGTGGGTCCGAACGTGGCGCGGGATCGCGTTTTACGATGATTCGAAGGCCACGAATGTCGGCGCCGTTGAAAAGGCGCTGGAAAACTTCGATGCCCCCGTATGGCTCCTGCTCGGGGGCCGGGACAAACTCGGATCCTATCAGCCCCTGATCGAACCGATGCGCGTCCGGGGGAAAGGGGTGATCGCGTTCGGGGAGGCCGCGCCGCGGATCCAGGAAGCCTTGTCACGCGATCTGGACGTTTGTGCGGTCCCCGATTTGCCGAGTGCCCTGGAGGAAGCACTGCGGCGGGCGGAGTCTGGGGATGTCGTGCTCCTGTCTCCTGCCTGCGCGTCCTTTGATCAATACACCGGCTACGCGCAGCGGGGCGATCATTTCAAACGGCTGGTGCTCGAACTGCCCGACAGCGCCTGATCGGCATTTGCGGCGCATGGAACGAGAACCTCTTGCAGCAAGGTGGCGGCCATGTCGCGATCGATAGCGGATGCTCCGAATTTCCTCACGGACGGCGCCCCTGCGGAGCGCTCTAACCCGACTCGCTTCGGGCTCCCGATGGAGGTGTTGCTCTGGATCCAGGTGAGCCTTCTCGTTGTGGGCGGCCTGATCATGGTCTACAGCGCGAGCTCCAGCGTCGCGTTGAAGAACGTGGCGGACAGCGTGGAACACTATCGCCCCACCGGACAATACCTCTACAAGCAGCTGTTCTGCATCGGTCTCGGCCTCATCACGCTGGTGGTCGTGAGGCGCATTCCGTACCGCTTGTATTTGAGCTGGGCTCCTTGGATGCTCCTTGCGGCGGTCGTGGCTCTCGTTTTGGTCCTGATCCCCGGGCTGGGTGTGGAGATCAACCGGGCGAGACGCTGGTTTCAGCTGAAGGTGTTCTTGCTTCAACCGGCTGAATACGCGAAGGTGGTGTGGGTGGTCTATCTGAGCGCTTCCCTGTGCAAGAAGCAGGAACGTGTGCGGCACTTTGGGTGCGGTTTCGCGCCTCATATGATTTGGTGCGGGATTCTGGCCGGCTTGCTTCTGTTGGAGCCGGACTTCGGGACCACATTCATGATCGGCTGTCTGACGGTGATGATGCTGATGGTGGGGGGGGTCCCGTTGCGTCATCTGTTTCTTTTGGTTCCAGTCGGTGCGCTCGGGTTTTACAAGGCGGTCTATCACGTGCCTTATCGCTGGGAGCGCATCACGTCCTTCCTGGATCCCTGGACAGACCCATTGGATTCCGGATACCAGCTCATCCAGGCCTGGATCGCTGTGGGTTCGGGGGGCTGGTTTGGGAAAGGGTTGGGAGCCAGCCAGCAAAAACTGTTCTACCTTCCCGAGGCGTTCACGGACTTTATCTTCGCGGTGATCGGCGAGGAAGTCGGATTGCTTGGAATCATCGCGGTCGTGTTGCTCTTTTTCTGGTTTTTCACCACAGGGCTCAAGATCGCCCGTTCCGCGCCGGACTACATGGGTACGCTTCTCGCGCTGGGCCTCACCATGCTCCTGACTCTCCAGGCGATTCTTAACATGGGAGTCGTCCTGGGGCTTTTTCCGACCAAGGGGCTCCCGCTTCCCTTCCTTTCCTACGGGGGAAGCGCGTTTACGGCCAATTGCCTTGCGGTCGGCATCCTGATGAACATCGCGCGAAGCAGCCAACATCGATTGGAGTGAAATGTTCAAGCGTTATCAGCGAATCCATTTCGTCGGCATCGGTGGCATCGGCATGAGCGGCATCGCCGAGTTGCTTCTCAACCTAGGGTATCAGGTGAGCGGCTCCGACGTGAGGCCCTCCGACCTGACCCGCCGTCTGGAAAGCCTCGGCGCGAGCGTGTGCATCGGGCACGCGCCCGAGAACGTTCAGGGGGCCGATGTCGTCGTGCTTTCTTCGGCCATATCCACCGACAATCCCGAAGTGCTGGCCGCCAGACAAATGGGCAAGGTGCCGGTGATCCGCAGGGCGGAAATGCTCGCCGAGTTGATGCGCCTCAAGTATTCGGTGCTTGTGGCGGGAGCTCACGGGAAAACCACGACCACATCGATGATTTCCACGGTGCTGGCTCGAGGCGGTTTGGATCCGACCGTGGTCATCGGAGGGAAGCTCAACGCTTGGGGCACCAATGCCAAACTGGGGCATGGGGACTTCATGGTCGCCGAAGCCGATGAGAGTGACGGTACGTTTCTCCTGCTTCCGCCCACCATCGCCGTGGTGACCAATATCGATCTCGAACATCTCGACTATTACCGTGACCTGGAGCACATCCAGCAGACTTTTCTCGAGTTCATCAAGAAGATCCCGTTTTACGGGCAAGCCGTGCTGTGTCTGGAAGACGAGAACATCCAATCGATCCTTCCCAGGATCGGCAAGCGCTATGTGACGTACGGCTTTTCGTCCCAAGCGGATTTTCAAGCAAAAGACCTTCGCTCGAAGGGGCTGTCGACGACCTATCGGGCCCTCGCGCAGGGGGAAGAGTTGGGCGAGATCGAGATTCGAATCCCCGGGCGCCACAACGTGCTCAATTCCCTGGCAGCAGTCGCAGTCGCCCGTGAGCTGGATCTGGACTGGCCGAGCATTCAGGCGGGACTTCGGGACATGACGGGCGTGCAGCGCCGGTTCCAGATCAAGGGTGAGGAAAAGGGCATTACGGTTCTCGATGACTACGGCCATCATCCCACCGAGATCCGCAACGTTCTGGAAACCTTGGCGCACTGTTTTCCCGAGCGTCGTCGCATCGTGGTGTTCCAACCCCACCGCTACACGCGGACCCAGGCCTTGATGGAGCAGTTCGCGCGCTGTTTCTACCATTCGGACATGCTTCTCCTCACAGAGATTTACGCAGCGAGTGAACAACCCATTGCGGGTGTCACCGGCAGCCGACTCGCTCAGGAAGTCGCCTCCCACGGCCATCACGACCTCCACTTCTGCCCGACGATGGCGGAGGCCCTGGAACGCCTGAAGTCCAGCCTGGTTCCAGGGGACGTGGTCATGACCTTGGGGGCCGGCAATGTGTGGCAGTTGGGGGAAGAATTATTGGCCTGGTTGAGGAGCGCATGAGGGGCCGGAGTTGGGAGAACGTTCTGGAAGGTCTGCACTGCATCGAGGTTCGGTGGAACGAGCCGCTTGAGCGTCACACGACCTTCCGTGTCGGCGGTCACGCTCGATGTCTGGCACGGCCGGAGTCCGAGTCGGGCCTGATCCAGCTCATGGACCGCGTGCGGCTAGGGAATATCCCTCACGTGGTGCTGGGTGCCGGCAGCAATGTGCTGGTCCCCGATCAGGGGTTCGACGGCATGGTGATCCAGCTGGTCCGCTGCGCCGGGGAGATCGTCCGCATGGATGCCGCTGGTGGCGAACGGGTCGAGCTTGTGGTGGGTGCGGGGGTCCCGATGCGAAGACTCCTGCGATTTTGTCTCGAGTGGCGCCTAGGAGGGTTGGAGTTCATGGTGGGCATTCCCGGAACCGTGGGCGGGGCACTCGTGATGAACGCGGGAACCGGTCAAGAGGCCATTGGGGATGCGCTCCAATGGGTCGAGGTGCTGGACGGCCAGGGGGGGCGAAGGAGAGTGGAGCGGAAGGATCTGGCGCCCGCCTACCGGAACATGGGGTTTCCCAAGGATTGGGTCGTTCTGCGAGCGATGTTTGGGCTGAGGGCTCTCCGGAACGGCTCCGAAAGCCGACGGGTTCTCTCCGAGAAGATGCGCTTCCGGAAAGCGACGCAGCCCTTGGGGCTTCCCTCGGCAGGATGCATCTTCAAAAATCCCCCCGGTTTTTCGGCCGGATTTCTCATCGATCGAGTGGGGCTCAAGGGCTTCCGGATCGGGGATGCGGGGGTCTCGGAGAAACACGCGAACTGGATTGTAAATCATGGGAATGCGCGAGCACGGGACATCCTTGACTTGATTGAGCACATAGAAAAGCTCGTTCTCGAAGAATTTGGGGTTTGTCTCGAAAGGGAAATTCACATATTGTAGGCTGGCGGGCTTGAGCCGGAGAGGTCCGGAAAATCTAGAATTGGCGCGGGTTTGTGGCTATGGGGAATAAGCGCAACCGGTATCGGGTCGACCGCACGGCACAGATCAGGGCGTGGGTGTCGCGAGTCAAGCTCATGCTGGCCTTGTGCTTGGGGGTGCCGCCGCTTCTGCTCCTGAGTGGCGCGCTTGCGCACTCCTACCATGCCCTGCTCGACGCGCGGTGGCTTCGCGTCGAGGAGATCCAGATCGTTGGCCTCAAGCATCTGGATCGCAAGGACGTGTTGAACGCCTTGGGGGTTCCCCGGAACGCCTGCATGTTGAATCTCAAGCTCGCGGAGCTCGCCCGGAAGACCCAGAAACTCCCGTGGGTGCGTTCGACGGTGGTGCGTTTGGATCTGCCGGGACGGCTGGTGGTGGAGTTGACGGAGCGGGAGCCGGTCGCCATCGCTTATGCGGATGACTTCTATCTGTTGGATGCGGAAGGAAAGCTTTTTGTCAAGGCGAGCATCGAACAATATCCAAAGCTCCTGCTGGTCACGGGGTTTTCGGGGATGGGCCTCAAGGAGGGCATGTATCTGCCGGCGGAGCCTCTGGAGCCTTTCCGAAGGCTGATCGAGTCCTTGACCAAGTCTCAGAACTGGATGCCTCTGAATCAGATTTCCGAGTGTCGTTGGCACAAGGACGAGGGGTATATCCTGTACACTACCCAGAAGGCGATTCCCATCCAACTTGGATGGGACTATTACGAGCAAAAGCTGGATCGGCTGCAACGGGTCTTGGCGGTCCTGGCCGAGCGAAACGTGCTGGATGTCGTGACACGGATCGATCTCGACTATCCGGGCCGCGCCTACGTTTCCGGGAATTTTCCGGTACCGAAGGGAATCTGAAGCGCCTGCGACCGTGGGGTCGGAGGGATACTGCGCCGGCGGGGTTGCTGGCATTCTCGCTGGGCGGATGAGACAAGACATGAATACTCCGAAGACAAGGGGGCCAAGAAGACAAGCGGTTTCTGGTGTGCTTTGGATCGGGGGGTAAGAGGACGTCCATGGGAAAACGAGGAGAGGAGCTGGTAGTAGGCCTCGACCTGGGCACGACCAAGATTTGTGCCGTGGTTGGCGAGGTGACTTCCGAGGGGATCGACATCGTTGGTGTTGGCAGCTACCCCTCGGTGGGCCTTCGGGGGGGAGTGGTCGTCAACATCGACCAGACGGTGAACTCCATCCGGAAGGCCGTTGAGGAAGCCGAGCTGATGGCGGGCTGTGAGATCTCCTCTGTCTATGCCGGTGTGGCGGGAACACACGTTCAGAGCCTGAACAGTCATGGCGTCATTGCGATCAAGAGTCGGGAAGTCACGCAGGTGGACATCGACCGGGTCATGGACGCGGCCAAGACCGTCGCCATGCCGTACGACCGACAGGTGCTCCATGTGCTGCCGCAGCAGTTCATCGTCGACGATCAGGAAGGCATCCTGAATCCCTTGGGGATGCAGGGCGTGCGGTTGGAAGCAAAAGTGCACATCATCACCGGCATGGTGAGCGCGGTGCAGAATGTGGTGAAGTGTTGCGAAAAGGCCGGCCTGCACGTGCAGGATGTCGTGTTGGAATCGCTGGCGTCCAGTGAGTCCGTGTTGGATACGGATGAGAAGCACCTGGGGGTCGCCCTGGTCGATATCGGCGGGGGGACCAGCGATGTGGCCGTGTTCCTGGACCATGCCATCCGCTATTCCTGTGTGGTCGGCTTGGGGGGCAATCACATCACGTCGGACATTTCGGTCGGGTTGCGAACCTCCATGGAGGAGGCGGAAAAGATCAAGAAAAAATACGGTTGTGCGCTGGTAGAATGGGTCAATCCCCAGGAGGTGATCGAAGTCGCCTCCGTTGGGGGTCAGAAGCCGCGCCAGCTGTCCCAGTCCATTCTCACGCAAATCATCGAAGCGCGCGTGGAAGAAATCATGAAGATCATCGAATGGGAGCTCGTGCGGTCCGGGTATGCCGAGTCCCTGCACGCCGGAGTGGTGCTCACGGGCGGCGTCTCGCTCCTTCAGGGAATTCGGGAATTGGCGGAGCGCACCTTCGACATGCCCGTGCGGGTGGGGATCCCCTATCGTTTTGGAGGCTTGGGGGATATGGTCAAGAACCCCATCTACGCGACCGCGACGGGACTCCTCCTGTATGGAGGCAAGCACGGAGGGGTCAGGCGCCCCATCGAGGAGCCGAACCTGTTTGCCAAGGTTCTCGCCACGATGCGGCGCTGGTTCAAAGAGTTTTGGTAAAGTGCGGCGCAGGGAGATTTGCGCCCCGCGTTCGTGTGCCTGAAGCTGGAAGGACGGTTTCGAGAGGAACTTCTAGATACCAGGGGATACAATGAGGGGGAAGACGAAGAAGATGGAAACGAGCACATCGAGAGCCAAGATCAGAGTTCTGGGCATCGGGGGTGGCGGCGGAAACGCGATCAATAACATGATCAGCGCCGGCCTCGACGGAGTCGAGTTCATCGCCGCAAACACCGATTTCCAGGCGCTCGAGAGGAATCTGGCCCCAACGAAGATTCAGTTGGGGAACAACCTCACCCGCGGTCTCGGGTGTGGCGGCAACCCCGAAACGGGAACGAAGGCGGCCCAGGAGGACATCGATCAGATTCGAGCCTCCATCGAGGGGAGCGATATGGTCTTCATCACGGCGGGGATGGGCGGCGGCACCGGGACGGGAGGCGCCCCGATCGTAGCTCAGGTGTGTAAGGACGTGGGGGCGCTCACGGTGGCGGTCGTGACCAAGCCGTTTGCCTTCGAAGGAAAGGTGCGCCAGCGCAACGCCGAAGAAGGGCTCCGTTCCCTCTACGATGTCGTGGACACGCTCATCACCATTCCCAACAACCGGTTGGTCTGTCTGGCGGATCGGCGGGCGACCTTCCTGGAGATGTTTCGTCGAGCCGATGACGTGCTGCTCTATGCGGTGAAAGGCATTTCCGACTTGATCACCCACCCTGGCTACATCAATGTCGATTTTGCGGACTTGCGCGCCGTGATGAGCGAGCGGGGCATGGCGCTGATGGGAACCGGGGTCGGACAGGGGGAAGGCCGTGCGTCGCAGGCGGCGCAGCAGGCGATTTCCAGCCCGCTGCTCGAGGACATCTCGATTCACGGGTCCCGAGCCGCCCTCATCAACATCACGAGCGGTCAGGACCTGGCCATGCACGAGTTTGAGGAAGTGGTCTCCATCATCCACAAGGAAATGGACGAGGAGGCCAACATCATCCTGGGTACGTCGATCGACAGTGACATCCTGGATGAAGTACGGGTGACGGTGATCGCCACGGGAATCGGCAAGAAGGAATCGGTTCAGAAGGCGGAACCGCCGCAACAGGCGCGGCCCAAGCGGCTCAAACCCGATGGCAGGATCCCGGAGCTCAATTACGACTACCTGGAGATCCCGACCATTGTGCGCCATCGGTCCATGAAGGAACCCGCCGCCCCCGAACAGCAGCCGACACCCAGGAAAAGGACGTTTCTTCAAAAACTGACCGGGGCTTCCCCCGACGAAGAGGATCTTAGTATACCGACCTTCATCCGTCGGCAAGCTGACTGAATCGTTCAACGGGTAAAAGGATCGCCCCGCACAAGCAGGCCATGTCACGAAGAACCAGATCGCTCGTTGCTGGGCGGCAATCGGAGGAGCGCGGGGCGGTTCGCAAGGACTGGGGCGGGCGGATCCGAGTCGCCCTCGTCTTCCCGAATCGTTACGCTGTCGCCATGTCCAATCTGGGCTTCCAGGCGGTCTATGGCGCCTTGAACGACCCGGATGATGTGCTGTGTGAGAGGGTCTTCCTGCCGGACCCGGAAGCGGTGGAGACCTTCAGGAGTGAGCCAGGTCGTCTGGCCAGTCTCGAGTCACGGCGGCCCTTGCACGATTTCGATTTTGTCTTCTTCTCCCTCCCTTATGAAAACGATTACCCCAACGCGCTCGAGATCCTGCATCTCGGGCGCGTCCCACTCCGACAAATGGAGCGCTCGTGGAGCGACCCCCTGGTGGCCATGGGGGGCGTCGCCTCTTTCTTGAATCCGGAACCCCTCGCCCCCTTCATGGACTTCGCCTTCGCGGGCGAGGCGGAGGCGCTGCTACCGCCCTTTCTAAATTTCGTTCGGTCCCTTCCACCGGGGAGCCTTCCGCGGGAAGAGTGGCTCCGGCGCCTGGCGGCGGAGGTCCCAGGCATCTACGTGCCGTCGCTCTATGAGCCGGTCTATGACGCAGAGGGCACCCTGCGAGAGACCCGATGCCATGGGGGTGCGGGGGTGCCGGAGCGCGTACGGGTCCAACGAGCGAGTTTTGAGTCCTCCACTCCCTGCAGGACTGTGGTGCTCACATCCGACACCGAATTCAGCAACGTGCTGCTGATCGAAATTGGGCGCGGTTGTGGGCGAGGCTGCCGCTTTTGCGCGGCGGGATATGTCTACCGTCCCTTTCGGCCCCATCCCGCCGATCGGGTGGTGGACGCCGCGACCCGGGATTTGGATCACACGTCGCGCATCGGGCTCGTGGGTGCGGCCGTATCAGACCATCCGGACATCGATGTGCTTTGTGCGTCCTTGCTGGGTCGAGGAGGATCCCTCTCGTTTTCCTCTCTCCGCGCCGATGCCCTGACGCCCGGGGTGCTTGCGTCTCTGGACGCCAGCGTCCATCAGGCCGTCGCCATCGCCCCCGAGGCCGGATCCGAGCGGTTACGGCGCGTCATCAACAAACAGCTTTCTGACGAGCAAATCCTTTCGGCGGCTGAGCTCTTGACGGAGCGCGGGATTCTTCATCTCAAGCTTTATTTCATGATCGGGCTCCCCACCGAGACGCACGAAGACCTTGAAGCTATCGTCTCGCTCACCAAGCGAATCAAACACCACGTACTCGAGAGGAGCCGAGGACGGAAACGGATGGGGGCCATCACGCTCAGCATCCATTCCTTCGTGCCGAAACCCTGGACGCCGTTCCAGTGGGCGGGTTTCGCGGGGGTGCGGGAGTTGAAGGATCGGGCCCGATGGGTCCAAATGGCGTTGAGGAAGGTGGCCAACGTGCGGGTGCATTTTGACTTGCCCAAGTGGGCCTATGTGCAAGCGCTGCTTGCCCGGGGGGACCGCAGGGTGAGTCGCACCCTGGAGCGGGTGGCCACTGAGAACGTGGGTTGGGGCCGCGCCTTGAGGGATCTGGCCGTCAATCCGGACTATTTTGGGAGGCGGGAGCGGGCCAGGGATGAACCGTTCCCGTGGGAAGTCCTCGACATGGGCGTGAATCGGGGGTTCCTCTGGGACGAATATCAGCGGGCGTTGCACGGCAGAGAAAGCCCTGGTTGTCCCCCGGATGCCTCGTGCAGCCGCTGCGGCGTGTGCTCCCCCCGCGGACCATGAGGTTCCCAGCTCCGCCCGCCACGTCCAACTGGAACATTCGTGGAAAGCGTTACGCCAAAACGCTTGGGGCTTCACGCATGAGCTGACCGATGCGGATCCTCTGGGGGCAGATCCGTTCGGCCGGGCTGAAATCGGTGAGGGCCAGCCGCTCCCGCGCCTTCTGGGACAGGGAGGCGAACAGGGCGCGGGCTTGATCTCTCTCGCCGTAGTCACGGTAATACATGAGGCATCGCATCACGTGCTGAATCGGGATCTCCCCGCCTAGAGCCGTCTCGCAGAGTTGGGCACAGCCCGCGCAATAGCCCGCGGACGTCTCGGCGGCGTACCGCTCGAGCAGGTTCAAATCCTCGGCTGACAGTCGGGTCCGGTTGAGGGCGGCGGCGATGTTCTCCATCAGGATGGTGAGGTTGGGCATCTGGGAGCAGATGTTGGCGATTTTCTCGTTTTGCCAGACGGCCTTGAGCTTCGCCTGTTTGTCGTTGAACCCTTGCTTGAGGAATTTCCCGGCCAATTCCAGCTCGGTTTCGCTTTCCACCTTCACAGGCCCACCGCCCTGGGTTTTCATGGCGGTGAGGCCGATGCCGGCCTGAGTGCAGGCGTCCACGGCGGCCTTCATCTTGTCCTGATGCATGATGCGAAAATTGTAGGTCATCATGATGGCATCGATCCACCCGAGTTTGGAGGCGCCGAGCATGAGCTCCTCCATGTTGCTGTGGGTGCTGAAGCCGAAAAATCGGATCTTGCCCTCTGATTTGGCCTTCTCGGCCCACGCCTTGGTTTCCGGACCGATCTCACTCATCCGGCTCATGCCGTGAATGAAATACAGATCAACGTAGTCGGTTTTCATGCGCTCCAGGGAGCGGTTGAGAAGCTTGGTCATGCCGGCCGGATCCCGGTCGTCGGACTTGGTGACCAGGAAAACCTGCTTACGCGTCTCCGGGTACTTCTGGAAGAATTGTCCGATGCCGAGCTCGCTCTTGCCCCCCTCGTAGCAGTCCGCGGTGTCCCAGTGGGTCACACCCCACTTGATCGCTTGCCGCATCAGGAGCTGGTTGGATGGAATGTCGAACATGCCGCCCAGCGACAAGACGGAGACCTGAACCCCGGTTTTGCCAAAAGAGCGGGTTGGGACCGTTGAAGCCTCGGGCGGGGAGGAGGGTGCCCCCTGGGGCGGCTGGGCCGTGGCACCTGTGGCAGCAAGGAGGGAACCCGTTCCCAATACCCCGGAAATCTTAATGAAATCTCGTCGACTCAATGGTTTCTTCTCGCTCATGGGTGGTCTCCTCGGTCACATCCGGGTCTCGTTTCAACGCCGTTTCCGGCAGGGTCCAATCGACCGACGCATCAAAGAAGCATGGAGCGCTTGCGACTCCTGGATTCGTTCTCCGCCGTCACGCGGATCGCCCGCTGTCCTGTGACGGGGCATTCATGCTCGCACACCCCGCACCCGATGCAGCGCTCCGGGTCCACTTGGGGGCGCTGCAGCCGCACCTGGACATGCACCCGAGTCCCGGGCTCAAGCGGTGTGTCGAGGGCCAGGCCATCTCGAAGCACGATGGCGCGGTCCGTGTTGGTGCCGATGGGGTAGCGCTTCTCCGGACCGTTGCCGACGATCTTCAGAAAATAGTCGCCCGTGGCGAACTGGGAGGGTCTCAGGAGGGCTTCCCTCAGGTCGAGGGAGGACTCGTGGGCCCGCGCGATGGACAAGACCCCTCCGCGAACCGTCTCGAACACCTCGTGGACGAAGATCGCCTTGGGACTGACGGGGCAGTTTTCCTGACACACGATGCACGGCTTGTCCATGGCCCAGGGAAGACAGCGCCCGCGGTCCACGAAGGCCATGCCCAGCCGGATCGGGCCGACGGCGGCGTGCTCCCGCAGACCTCGTTTTTCGATCAAAGTGATCGGGCGGATGGCGGCGGTTGGGCACACATGACCGCATGCGACGCAGTTGAGCTGGCAGCCGCTCGTTCCGACCCTGAAGTTCAGTCTCGGCGTCCAGAGTCCCTCGATGCCGCTCTCAAACCCCGCCGGCTGAATGATGTTTGTGGGGCAGATGCGCATGCATTGGCCGCATTTGAGGCATCGGGCCAGGAATTCGGGTTCGGCCAGGGCCCCCGGCGGCCGGATGACCTGCGGGTTCCAGTTGGATTCCATCCGGCCGTTCAGCCGCATCACCGGAACCGAAGCAATGCCCGACGCCATGGCCAGGGCAAAGCCCCTGCGGGAGAGATCGGGCCCCGTCAGCTCTCCCGAAGCCGAGGGGCGGGTGCTGTAGGTGATGCAATCGTGCCGGCACTCGTCGAGGCAATTCATGCACAGGACACACTCGCTCCAGCGGATCGACCCCAGCGGTTCGCAACCTCCTTCACAGTGCGCCTCACAAAGTCCGCACGCCTCGCATTCCCCCCCTTTCCTGCCGATTCTCCAGAGGGCGTAGCGCCCCAGAACCCCGTGGAGCGCTCCCAGGGGGCAGACAAACCGGCAGTAGAAGCGGGGAACCTTGAGGTTGAGCAGGAGAGCGGCGGCAAAGACCGCGCCGATCAACCAGGCCCCCTCGGTGAACCGCTGACTCACACTGATTTTCATGAACCCGGCGTCGGCGAGCGGCAGGAGGATCAAGTTGATGGACCGGTAGACCAGCGGGATGGGGTCGAGCAATCCCGTTTGAAGCGATGCGGCGATCAGATGATCCACTGCGAAAAATGATGCCACCGCTGCCCAGATTCCAACGAGCGCAAGGGCGAGGGAAACTCTGCGTGCCGCCGGGCGCTTGGTGTGGCTCGCCAGGAGAAAAGCGGCCGCAAGGGTTGCCGCCACGAGGGTCAGGACCTGCAGGGGACCTGAGAGGCCGATGCGGAGGATCCGGGCGATCAGCGCCCCGGCAGCCGCTGAAAGCAGGACCGTCAGGATGATGTACTTGAAGGATTGAGCC
>CAZGQL010000001.1:2714-20131 GCA_964527905.1 uncultured Syntrophobacteraceae bacterium | reverse complement strand
CAAACCCATGAACAGAAGAAACGTCCAAGCAGCACGGTGAGCACCGCGGTCGCCAGCGCCCAGAGGCAATTGCGATAGAGGGTGCCCGTCGTGAGCAGTGTGCCGAGCGCGACGAGGGGGTCGAGGTGAAGAAACCAGTTCACGGGCCAGCCTCGCAACTGCCACCACTCCGTCCCCAGCGAGCTCACTAGACAGAACCACAGGAACAAGAGCAGAAAGAACGCTTGGCTGATCCGTCTGACCGATACGATTCGCATGAAGGGTCAACCTCGTGTCATTGCAACCACAGCTCTCCCTGCCCGGGACGGCAAGGGGCGTCTTGTCATGGGCTCAGGTCGCCACCCGGATGGGCTGCAGCGTCTCAAGATCCATGGTGCCCGCCCCGGCCTCCACCGCCTTGCCGATGAACGGCAGATCCCCAGGGCTTCTACCGAGAAGGGTCGCACCGAACGCGTCCGCTGCAACCTGATCCGTGCTCACGATCATCGTGTCGGTTTGTTTGAGGTCGCTCAGGGACCCTCCCGTCGGACCGTTGGTCATCATCGTGAAGGTGCCGTCCAGGATGACCAAGGTCGGTTTCACCAAGAGAGCCAGCTCTCGGATGAGGCCGTGGATGTCCTGATGAAAGATGTTGCGGCGTCCCCCCAGGAGGCCGTACCAGTTCTTGAGGCTCATGGATGCCCCGCTGCGGTGATGGTCCTTGACGGGAGCCATCCCGATGACCTTGGTCACCCCTTTGAAGGGCTCATGGAGGAGCGGCCAGTGTTTCAGGTGCACGGCGCCGTGAACCGTGGTGGGCTTGAAGTAAGTCTGTCGGGGGAGCAGGAGGCGGGCGCCGGCCGAGCGGGCGGCTTCGCCGATGCCCGTCAGCGCAAAACAACTTTCCGGGTCGTTGATGGGGTTGTCCGTGACCGTGACCGAGGCGGCCCCGGCATGGAAACAGAGTCGCGTGACTTCTGAAACCAGCTCGGGGTGGGTGGTCGCACACAGGATGGCGGGCGTCGCGAACGCCGCGTTGACCTTCAAGAGCACGCGGTCACCGGGCTTCACGAAGGCTTCGATGCCGCCGAGCGCCTTGAAGGCGAGTTGGACTGTTTGCTTTCGATCGCCACCCGTTGCGATGCACATCCGAGGCGTGAGACCGGGGATCGAGAAATCGGGCAGGGTGACCACGCTGGAGCGTTCTTCCGAAGAGGGGGGAGGGGGGGTGACATCGTGAAACCGGTAGGCCACGAGTCCTGAGGCGGCGACAACGGCCCCGGCCTTCAGGGATCGGATCAGGAATTCCCTGCGACTTGGCAGACCCTGGGAAAGGTTTTCGCTCACGGTGAGACTCCCTGCAGGGCACGATCGATCTCGGTCACGAGACGCAGCGCGGGCTCAAGCTCTTCCGCCTCGTGGACTCCGGCCAAATAGCGGCCCCGAACAAACACCAGTTCGAAGCTGTCCAGGATGGAAATCAGCTTGAGACCGGCGATCGGGCTGGAATGCGGCTCATCCGTCCCGCCATGCTGCAGGAGAAACCGCTGGTAAGACGAGGCCAGTGCCGCCGCTTCCAATTCGTCCTTTCTGGGGGAGATGAAGGCCGTCATGGGGGCGCCGTCGACGGTGTAGGTGGCAAGAAACACATTGTCCAACCCCTCGAATCCGAAAACGTCGGAGGGGCGCAGGGTGATGCTCGCGGGATCGAGCCCCGTCGGAGGAAAGAGTGACGTTTCGCTGATATCGCTTGAGGTCTCGACCCTTGTCCGGCTGACGAAGGCCGTGCCATAAGCCAGCATGTTCTCGAGCATCGATTCGTTTGAGGCAATGATTTCCACGTAATAGGGCCCGTGGGTGAAAAAGAGGGCATTTTGGGCGTGATAAGCGAATCGGGTAAAGGGAACATCCGTGCCGTCACCACGGCGCTGGGAGCTGAATACCGAAAAGGCGTTGCGCGGATCCCCCATGTCGTAGACGAAAACTTCCATCCACGAAGCCGGATCGGCATTCCGGGCAAACCGTTGGCAAAGCAGATTTACGAATCCGGCTGAGAGGTAGAGTTCCGCCTTGCCGTCGATCTTTTCGGAGAGGGTTTCCGGCCCGAATGCCTCGGCGGCCGAGAGCGGACGCATCCCTTCACTCAAAGGTGCTGAGAGCAGATCGAGCCCGGCAGCAATGGATCCTGGGGGGGTGGCCGTTCCCTCATTCATGGACGGAGTAAGAACGGCCGGGTCGAAACGGTTCTGAACCGTTGCCACCCAGGCGGCAACAGCCGCAAGCGTCAGCAAGATCAGGAATCCCAGGCCGCTTTCCAGGCTAGAGGGTCGCAGGGAGACTTTGGACACGGGCACTCCTTCCAGCTAGTGGCGCGCCAGGGTGGAGCAGGGTATTGCCGGGCAATGGAAACCATCTTAGCAGGCTCGGGGCGTCGAGGAAAGCCCCCGGTGTCCGTGCGCGCCCCGAGCACGGCCTCGTGACTGCTAAGTTCTCGGCGGCCCGCTGCCGGGATGATGGGGGTGCTTTCACGGCCGGCAACGCGATCCCCCAGCGTCAGAATGCATGAGCGGCAGGGACAGGACAGGGGTCAGAAACAGGGAGTCAGCCACGGTCCCAAGGGGGGCGCTGGCCCGAATCATGCATCTTTCAGGCAACGAGCAGTCTTTTCCGCCGGATCTCTCCCCGTTGTCGGCTCCATTGCGATTGTGGGGATTGGGCGCTTGAAGATCGATCCCGATTCCATTAAATTGGTGGGGCAAGGACAAGGGTTTGACGGACGGTCATGGGCGTGTCGAATCGCCGTTCCGCCTTGGACTATCGCATGGTACAGGACATGAGACTCGATTGCTTGAGGAGATCGCACAGGGATGTCCAACCAAGATTACTATAAGATTTTGGGGATCTCTCCCGACGCTTCGGTGGAAGATATCAAGAAGGCCTACCGCAAATTGGCCCTCGAAACCCATCCGGACAGGAATCCCAACAACCCCAGGGCGGAAGAGCGTTTCAAGCAAGTCAGCGAGGCCTACGGGGTGTTGATCGATCCTAAGAAACGGGCCCAGTACGATGATTACAGACGGTTCGGTGTCGGTCGACAGTCAAGCGGCCTGAGCGGTTCCGCCCAGCCCGGGTTTGGATACTCCCAGGATGAAATCTTTCGCGATTTCTTTACAAGCCGGCACGCTCAGGACGTGTTCGCGGAGATGCAGAGGGAGTTCCAGCGGATGGGGGTCCGCTTCGACGACTCCTTCATCAACCGGATGTTTTTCGGAGACCAGACGATTTTCTTCCACGGTGTGTTCGGGCCCGGTGGGCAGCGAAGCTTCCGCTATACGCATGTGGGCGGTCGAAGCCCCTACGGCAGGCGGCATCGCCCGACGTCTCCTCCGTGGACCGCACAGCAAGCCCCCCCAAAGCAGTCTAAGGGACTGTTGGGAGAAGGCCTCTCCCTTTTGGCCAAGGCCGGGAAGAAAGTCGGGCGATTTTTGCTGGACAAGGCCGTCAGACTGCTTCACGGACCCCAAGTGGCTCCGGATGCCGCCGGGGAGGCTCTTGGTCCGTCTGATGTGACCTATGAGCTTGTGATCACGCCGAGGGAGTCCGTGAAAGGAGCCGTCGTGGAGGTTGAGCTCCCCCATTGGGGTGCATCCAAGCGTGTTTCCGTCCGCATTCCGCCCGGCGTTCGCTCCGGCACCCGCTTAAGGCTCAAGGAAATGGGCCCCCCCATTGCAGGGCAGTCGCGGCATCGCGGAGACCTCTATCTGCAGCTTCGCGTCGCCTAGATTTGCTGAAACGAACCCCGCTCCGTTTGCGGGCCAGGCAAGAACCCTCGGATCATGAGCCATCCCCAGTCACCACCCGTTCCGGGGATCTTGGGTGCTCAGGGTTAACCGTCCTGGCCCGGCGCAAGATACAAGACCCCCTCCATGATGTCCACAAGGCCACCGAGCCACCGCGTTTTGTCGCGTACATGAATCGGTCTGTTCGATTGATCGATGCCTTTTGCCAGAAGGGGACTGGGCACGATAGAAGGTGGCCTATCGCGGCGGGCGCGCCTCTAAACCAGTGACTCGCGCTTGCGGTAGACGAGCGCCTGACTTTTGGCGACGAGTGCGCCGCTGTTCTTTTCGGTTACGACGATCTCGTACAAGGCCGTCGCGCCGCCCAGGTTGATTTCCCTCGCTTCGGCAACCAGGTGGTCGCCCGCCCGGGTGGGCTTGAGAAAACTGACGCTGACGTTGAGGGCCAGGGCCTTCTGGCCGTGCGAATTGCTCGCGGCGGCAAAGGCGATGTCGCCCAGCCCGAAGACGACCGCGCCGTGGGTGATGCCGTGAAAGTTCAGCATCGATTCGGTCACCACGAGGGACACGCGGCTGTAGCCCGAGTCGATGGCCTCCACCGTGGCGCCCAGGAAGTCCGTGAACGGGTCGTCCTTGATTTTCGCTTCGATGGCCCCGTTGATCATGCTGTTCCTCGTTTGGCCAATCCCGGTTCAGGGAGTCTCAATCGTTGGCGCAGGCGCGCGCACGACAACCCGGCATGGGGCGCCGCTCGTTCCAACCAGATGGAGGGGAAGCGCGAAGATCTCACCGCCCCTGGGCACCGACGCCGCGGCCGTCTCATCCAGATCCTCGATGAGATACTTGCCGGCCCGGGCCAGGGCCCTATTGAGCTCGAATTCCGGAGCCTGGTCGATGGCAGCGCATCCGGAGAGGACCCAGAGCGGAGTTGGCAGGGCCAGCAAGGTCTCCATCCCGTCCTGGGTCAGAAAGGCCGTTTCCCCCGGTTGGGTCCGGAGGAAGAGGATCGGCTCCTTCGCATAAGCGGCCGACAGGTCCTGGGCCGCCTGCCCGTCGCACCGATGGGGAAGGTCAATCAGAAAATAGGGCCCCATGAGCTGATCGATCGGGAGCGCTTCCAAGGGGGCGCCGTCCTCCAGGAAATGGGCCGGAGCATCGATGTGGGTCCCCGTTTGGGTGCCCAGCTCGAGGCGCGAGACCCGAAAGCCCTGGTCCGATACGGAGCACCACTCCGTACACCGAAAAACGGGGTCCGAGTAATTCTCCCAGCCAAAGACGGGGAGCGAATCGTCGAGCGGTCGCGTCAGATCGATGCAGATGAAGGATCCCATCGCTCGAAGCCCTTAGGGCCATCCGGCCATCGTCAACCGGAGGCGGTTCCGGACAAAGCTCCTGGCGGAGTCGAAAGGGAGCTGAGGCACCCCCGGGGTCACCCCTCCCGAGACACGCTTCAGCTCTCTTTGGCCAGGACTTCCTGGACCCAGCCCATGGCGGCGATCATGTTGGGAAATCCCGTGGTGGTCAGCGCCAGCAGGACGGTGTGGATGATTTCGGCCGGGGTCGCACCCGATGCCAGGGCCTTTCGGGTGTGCGATCGGACCGCTCCCTGGGAATTGGCCCCGATGGCGATTCCCAACTTGACCAGGTCCTGGACCTTCTGATCCAGGGGACCTGCCGAGCGACAGGCTACGCCGAGCTGGCTGTATTTTTCGAACACGTCGGCGTGGTCGCCCCGGAACTTTTCGTAAATGTCGGGCAGGTGCATGCTTCCTCCTTTTTCTGTCGGTTCACAGTCCTTTTCCGAAGGGGCAGTGCGGGTAGCGGCATTCCGGGCAGTCACGGCAAAGGCCCCCGTGGCCCAGGAAGGCCAGGTGGGCCTTGTCGATCCGCTGTCCCGCCAGGACCCGCGGGAGGATCACGTCCAGCACGGTGACCCTGTGGTGAAGCGCACACCCAGGGACGCCGAGCAGCGGGACGTCATCGACGGTGGCCGCCAGGAACATTGCCCCCGGAAGAACCGCAGACCCGTAGGTCAGCTCTTGGGCGCCGGCCTGCCGGATCCCGTGGCGCGTGACGTCGTCGGGATCGACGCTCATGCCGCCGGTCAACAGGATCAGATCGCACTGGCGGTCGAGCTGGGAGCGGATGGCCGAGGCGATCCGCTCGGCATCGTCGGGGGCAAAATCAACGGCATGCACCTCCGAGCCCAAGCCTTCGACTTTTTCCGTCAAGATGGGGGCAAAACGGTCCTGGATCAGTCCGTTGAAGATCTCGTTGCCCGTGACGATGATCCCAACGCGCGCGCGGCGCAACGGCGCAACGGTCAGGACCGGGCCGTTCTGCCGGGCGATTTCGGCGGCCCGTTCGATGGGGGCGCGCTTCATCACGAGCGGGATGGCCCGGGTGGCGGCCACCATCTCCCCCCGCCTGACCAGGGTGTGGTTGTGAAGGGTCGCGCACATGACCTCGTCGACCAGGTTGAAGGCGGCCAGGGTCGCCGTCTTGACGTGGAGCAGACCGTCCCGGTCGGCCAGAAGGTTGATCCGTCCCTCCCGTGGCTCGTTGGTCCAGGAGACGCCTTCTCCCGCGAGGGCGGAGGCGAGCAGGGCGGCCGCATCGTTTTCGTGGATTTCGTCCTCGGCGAGCTCCGCGACATAGACATGGTTTTTCCCGAGCCGCGCCAGATGGCACAGATCCTCCTGGCAGACGACGTGGCCTTTCCGGAACGCGGGCCCTTTAAATTCCCCGGGCCGGATTTCCGTGATGTCGTGGGCCAGGGTGCACCCTACGGATTCTTCCAACGGGATGATCTTCAGCACAGCGGGCTCTCCTGCGAAGTTCGCGATCCCCTGGAGGACGCTCAGTGGATCAGGTTACGCGAGCCGATGGCGGGGGCGGCATCCTGCCGGCCAAGCCGGGTCGGACCGGCCGCGGATGAAGCTTCCATGCCGCTCAAGCTCAGCTCACGAGCCTCCCGAAAATAGCTGTTCCCCGCGCAGTGCGCGCACAACGGGGTCCCCTCGACCAGGATTTCACGGTGATCCCGGACCACCTGCCCGCAGCGTCCGCAGGCCACCTTGCTGCGGGTCGGACCCGGAAGGTCGCTCTCACGGATCGTGATGCGCACCTCCTGGACCCTGAACAGAACCGAATCGGGCATCCGTTTGTAGGCTTCGAGCTGCTGGCGATGTCTCTCGGGAATTTCGGGGGCGTAAAGACAGGCGAGGTCGCGGGATTCCTCGGTGGAAACGATGCGATAGGCCTTCCCCGTCTCGAGGTTGAGAAAGCTCGCCGCCATGATCCCGAAATCCAAAAACTTGAGCGACCGGCGACCGAGCTTCGCTCCCGTGACATGGGCCACGGCGTCGGCGGCGCACCGGTCCATTTCGACGTAGACGATCAGCTTCTTGATCTGCTCCCGGCCGGCGGGGTCGTCCAGGCCGATCAGGCGGCACCCCAGCAGGGCCATTCGGACTCCGACGGCCTGCCCGGCGCACAGATGCCCGTGGGCGGCCGCGGAGGAAGCGAGCAGCGATGCGAAATCCTGCATGGTCCAGGGCTCCTGTGCGGGCCCGCGGGGTTTGGGTCTGCATTCCCCAAACCCCGCGGGCGACCTCCTCGCGGTGTCAGACTTTCACAAGCTTGACCTGACTCTGGTAGAACACGGCGCTGCCGCCCACCGTATCGACGAGGCCCGTGTTCTTCAAGACCGGATCGATCCGCATGGCGGCATTGGCATGCACGCCGGTGGCGCGGCGCGCGTCGGCCGCGACCGTCTCCCCGTCGATCACAATACTCCGGGCCCCATAGGCCCAATGGCCATGGCCGAGGGAGAAGGCCGCGACACCTGGACGGATGCCTTCCCGAATCCGGATCCGCCCCACCATCGGCTTTTGACCTCCAGGCCCCAAATCCCAGATGCCGTCCTCATTGGAAGCGGAAATCAGCTTGACCTTGTCCCCTTCGGCCAGGCCCAGCCTCGCCGCGTCGGCCGGGGAGATCTCGACGGCGTTTTCCGGATAGACCGCCTGGAGCCAGTAGTTGCCTCCCGTGCGGCTCTTGGTCTGTGAGATGGCTTTGTAGGTGATGAGCGTCATGTCGAAGCCACGGGATTCATCATCCAATTTCTTCCCGGTGCAGTCAAGGGGACCTTCGATGAAATCCGCGTGACCGAGGTAAGGCTCTCCCGTCATGGAATGCTTTGTCGTGACGAACTTGTCGAAATAGATTCCGACGAGCTTGCCGTACTTGTTGGCGAGTTGCCCGTCCTTGTAGGCCTGGGCGTATCCCTGGAACCGGCCGCCCCGGTTGAGAACGGTCACCACGTGGGGCCAGAGGTCTTCTCCGACCGCCGCCTTCCAGCGTTTGGCGTCAAAGACGGTGGCGGGAAGATGCCTTCGGGCCTGCTCGAAGAGCTTGATCTCCTCCGGGCTCGCCGCCTTGACCTTCTCGGAGCCGTCCGGCTTGTCGCCGAAGGCGATGTTGGCCACCATCCGCAGGTACAGGTCCTCGTCGCGCTTGAGGTGCAGTCCCGGGCCGAAGGCGTTTTCCCCGAAGCCCGGGAGCTTCATCTGCTCGGCGATCCCAAGCACGAGGGATTCGAGGGAAAGGGGCATCTTCTCGCCAAAAACCGTTACGGTATCGGTGAGCGGTTGCGCGGCCGGCTGGCGGAACGGGGCCACCTTCGGCGTCACGGACGGGTGCGAGCCCGAGAATTCCCATCGTTCGAGGTAGGTGAGGTCGGGAAAGATGTAGTCGGAATAAAGGCTGCTTTCACCGACCACGATGTCGGAGGAAATGATGAGGGGGATCTTCTTGGGGTCCGAAAGGATCTCGACGAGCTTGTGTCCCGCCGGGAGCGAATAGACGGGGGACGCCATGTAGAAGAGGACCGCCTTGATCGGGTACGGGTAGGCGTCGCCCATGCTGGGGATGACCTCCTGGTACATGTCGCTGCAGAAGGGATACCAGACCCGCTTGGCTGGAAAGCCGGTGAACAGGGTCGTCTTGTCGTAAGTCGCCTCGTGCCGGATGTTGGAGATGCCCCAGGGCCTCAGCTTGCCGCTCTGCTTGCCGAGGTCGAAGGGTTTTCCCTCCCTCTCGCCCATGAGGTCGAAGCCGGTGGCCTTGGCGAGGCCGCCCATCCAGTCGTGGTTGCCGATGAGCACGTTCACCATCATCCAGGCCAGCACGTTGTAGAACCCGGACGTGTGCTGGGAGACGCCGCGGTGCAGGTCGGCCACCGCCTTCTTGCCGTGGCTCGTGAATTCCCGGGCGAGATCGATGATGTCCTTTTCCTTCACCCCCGCCAGCTCGGCCCATTGGGCGAGCGTCTTGGCTCCCACCGTTTCGCGGTAGATCTGGAGGACGCTCTTGACCTTGATGCCGTTCACTTCCGAGTCGACGAATAGGTCCCCTTCGGCGACCTGCTTTTCGTCGTTGGGGTCGAAGGTCACCGGCGCGTTGTTCTTGAGCACCACGAAGGGATCGAAGTCCCATTCCCCGCCCTCCTTCTTGGGGCGCTTTTCGATCGCCGCGCCAAGGTCCGAGCTGCGCAGGAAGGTCCCCGGCTTCCCCTTGGCATCGATTTTGACCAGCCAGGCCGCCTGGGTCCAGGTGGGCTCGCCGTCGGCCGTGGCCGCGGCCTTGTTGGCATTCGCGAGGTAGCGGGCATCGTAGCGCTTGTTTTCGATCATCCACTGCACCATGCCCATGGCGATGGCGGCCACGCCATTTGGACGCACCGGGAGCCACTTCCAGGCCCGCGCCGCCGTTTTCGAGCACCGGGGGTCGATGACGGCGATCTTCATGCGCCCGTCGATCATGCCCTCGGTGATTTTCTGAACGCGAAGCGGCGGACCGTAATTGGCTTCATAGGGGTTGGCCCCGACGAACAGGATGAATTCCGCGTTTCCCGTGTCCGCCTGCCAGTAGAACTTGCTGCCCCCCGTGAATTTCCCCTCGGTGAACTGATCGCTCATGGCCTTGCAGGTGAAGTAAAGGGAGCCCTGGCAGACGGTGGTGTGCCCGTGGGCGTTGACGGTGCCCAGCGCGTTTCCGACGAACCGCTTCAGGAGGTCGCTCCGGCCGGCCTTGAGGCGGCCCCAGTTGAGGCAGAACTGGTTGTTCTTCGGGCCCAGGTCGGGGTGGTCCGGATCGATGAGATACTTAAGATTGTCCG
The DNA here is from genome assembly GCA_964527905.1 of uncultured Syntrophobacteraceae bacterium. Taxonomy (GTDB): domain Bacteria; phylum Desulfobacterota; class Syntrophobacteria; order Syntrophobacterales; family Syntrophobacteraceae; genus CALBZH01. Next base: position 10,171 of record CAZGQL010000001.1, on the reverse strand, counting down.
CATGCTTTTGCTTGAAGGCCTCGAGGGTCATCTTCTTGGAGGCGACCAGGGCGGCGTCGTCGGCCAGCTCCTTGGACAGCTTGGGGTCCTTGAGGACGCAGATGTCCTTCAGCCCTTCGACCTTGCCCTCGCCGAACAGGTCCCCGCCTTCCACGATTTCCTTCACGGCCTGTTCGAACGGGATCGTCTTCCACTTGTTCTCACCGCGCTTTCCGGCCCGCTTCAGCACCTTCACCAGTCGGTAGGGGTCGTAGAGCGCCTGGATGCCGGCCTGGCCCTTGGGGCAGATGCCACCCTCCACGCGGGCCGCGTCGGTCAGGGGCGTGTCGTAGGCGATGTGCGGAGTCAACGTCCAGGGGCTGTAGGGATTTCCGTCGATCTTCGCCACCTGGCCGTCCACGAGCTTCACCTTGATGCCGCAGTTCGTGTTGCACTGCTGGCACACCGAGTAAATCTGGTTTTCGGGAAGGTGATGCGCATAGGCGTTGTCCGTCATGCCGACGGCGTTCGGCGCGGCCCATGCCGCGTCGCCGGCCATGTCGCCGTAGCGGCCCAGCGCGGCGGCCGCGGCGAGGGACCCTCCAAGAAGGGCCGAGCATTTCAGAAACTCACGCCGTTCCATCTCCAGGCTCAGGGGACCGCTTTCCTGCTTCCGTTGGCTGTTAGCTGGCATGTTCCATTCCTCCTCTCTGAGAAGAGATGACCGGCAGCCACCGCGTACCCAGGAGGAACGCGATGAGTCCGAGGGAGATGACCCAGAGGCTCACCAGCCATTCGTTGAGATTCGGCACGTAGTGAGTCCGCAGTCGCTCGTGGTAGAAGGTGTGCTCGAGGCCCTCCAGCTTGTAGACCGCCAGGTCCGGCACCACGAAGTTCAGCCGCACGGCGATGAACGTGATCACGATGAGAAAGCACGCCCAGGCGACGGCCTTGGAGTTATGGGGGCTCCCGAGGAAAAGCAGCAAGGGAATAAGGCTTCCCACCAGGAGATGCACCAGCCAGAAGGTCCAGGCGTAGGGACCCGAGGCGATCAGGTTGAGGCTGGTCACGACACTGGTGACCCCGGTCTGGTAGCCGACGAAGAACTGCAGGGCCTCGAGAAACAGGAAGACCACGAGAATGGCAAGGATCGCCCGCCCGAGTGCCGTGACCATTTCGTCGTCCCGCAGGAACAGGTGCGTGAGGAAGGTGATGAGGGCGCCGCCGGAAAGCAGGGCGGCCACGATGAAAAGCAATGGCGTGAGGGCGCTGTTCCAGATGGGCCGGTTCATCAGGATGGCGAAAAATGCGCCGTTGGTGCCGTAGAAGAGGATCCCGACGGGAAGGCTGAGCATCGAGAGCGCGTGCACCCGGCTTTCATCCTTCACGTGGTCCGCATTGCCATAGCTCCCTTTCCCGAGGGCCAGCAGGCGATAGAGCCCGCCGGCGCTCCCCTTTTCGTTCGCCCAGGCGACGAGATCGCCTCGGATGAGAAAAAACGTCTTGAGGGCATAAATCGCGAGCATGGCGTTGAACAGGACGAACATCCAAGTCATGAGGGAGGTGAAGCTCGGTGTGACCACAAACCGGTAAATCCGTGCCATGCGGCCCAGGTCCAGCGTGATGAAGAGCACCTCGCAGAGCAGGGCGATCAGAACGGTGAAGGCGGAAAGCCTGCCGATCTTTTCGAAGCGTTTCATCTTGAAGACATAGGTCATGGTGGTGACCAGGAAGGCCCCCGCCGAGAGTCCCAGGAACAGCAGGTAAAACGCCACCCACAGGCCCCAGGGAACGTAGGAACCGAAAGCCACCGGGTTGAGCCCGTGCATCAGCCGATCGACCATCCCCCAGGACCCGACGATCAGCCCGAGGACAGCCACGGCAAGCAGTGCGTTGGATGTTGTTTTCCTCATGGCTTCATCCTCCTCTAGCTCAGGTAGTACACGGCAGGCTTCGTGCCCAGCTCTTCCTTGAGCCGGTGGACGCGCGGCGAGCCGAGCAGCGCAAACACCAGGCTCTCCCGGTCGTTTCGGTCGCCAAAAAAGGTGGCTCGCCCCACGCAGGTCGTGACACAGGCCGGAAGCATCCCCACGGCCAGCCGGTGGAGACAGAAATGGCATTTTCTGGCGTTGCCGATGGGAGAGCCTTTGCCGCGGTCGGGCCACTGCTTCCCGTATTCGGCGGCGGGCCTGATCTCATAGCCTTCCGCCGCGGCCTTGCGCCCGAGGATCTTCCCGGGAGCGTCCGGGGTCTTCGCGGTGTAGTACTCTCCGAAATCCGACGTGCGGGCTGAATAGGGGCAGGCCACCAGGCAATAGCGGCAGCCGATGCAGCGGTCATAATTGACCACCACCACCCCCTGACCGTCGAGGTGGGTTGCGGAGACCGGACAGACCTTGGTGCAGGGCGGGTTCTGACAATGCATGCAGGGCCGGGGCAGAAAACGCCGCCGCACGTTCGGGTACTTGCCGACTTCCTCCTCGATGACCGGACGGTAGACGACGCCAGGGGGAAGCTTGTTTTCCGCCACACACCCCAGGGTGCAGGCGTGGCACCCGATGCACTTGGCGATGTCGATCACCATGGTCCATCGGATCTCCGACGGCTTTTTCGTCTCCGCCCGCTTGAGGTCCCGCTGCATGCGAACCAGGTGGTCTTCGGCCGGTAGATTCGTGCTCATAGGCTTGTTCCTTTCGTTGACAAGACCCTCGAAACGGAGCGATCTCGAGCGCATTCGCCAGTCTCAGGCAACCCGCGGCGACGCCCTCGGATGGGGCTCCGTCCCGCAGAGACTCTTCAGCCAGTAAACCAGCTCCTCCTCACTGACGGGCTTGCTCAGACAGGCTGAGATGTGGGCCCGCATCGCTTCTTCAAGCTCGGGATGGAAATGACGGCTGGAGGTCCCGATGATGCAGAGATCCGGGTGTTCGCGGGTGAGGGCGCGGATGAACCGGTTGTCCACGGCGGGTGTGTACAAATCCAGTATGAGGGCGTCGCAGCGCGCTTCCGCCAAACGCCTCGTGAGCTCCGACAAAGCCTCGATCGGGTCGGCCCGGTAGTGGCTGCGCTCGAGAAGCCGACACAGCTCCCCGCGCTCATCAGGATTCGCGTTGACCACGGCGATGGTCTTTTGCATCCGGCAAGGCCTCACGGGCGTGGGTCCTAAGGATCTCGGGGGCTTGTCGCCATTCCCCCTGTGTCCAGCATGACGCTGACCCATAAGGGCAAAGGTCGTGCCGGTGTCATGAAGTGCCAGGAGGGACGCGGGTCTTCGGCTGCGTCATGCTTGGGAAGACAGCTCAAGGAGACCGACAGGGTGTCCGGCAATCGGACACGAGAGGAAGGTTTTCTAATTTTATCTAATAATATCCATCAAATATAGATTGTTCGAATTTCGCACACAATCCGGCTGGACGGACACGGGCGGCGCACTTGGAAGAGCCGGCTCCGGTATGGTGTGGCTGAAAACCCTTCGAGTTGCTCGGAAAAACGCCTTCCACAAGAAGGCGGGAGCCAAGCTCTCACTGTCCAACGATGAAACTTCGGGCGGGGTCTCCCGGGGTCAGTGGGTGGTGGGCCGATGGATGCGGTACCGCTTGAGCTTCTCATAAAGCGTGCTGCGGCTGATTCCGAGGCGCCGGGCGGCCTCCTTCTTGTTCCAGCCGCACTCCTCCATGGTCTCCCGAAGGAGCTTCGTCTCGTGCTCGCTCATGGTCGGCGGACTGGCGGCAGGGTGAGACGAGACGGAAGCTTGCAGTGCGGTCGGCAGATGGGCCGCCTCGATGCGGCCCTGCTTGGCCAGGACAACGGCATGCTCCATCGTGTTTTCGAGCTCCCGGACGTTCCCGGGCCAGTCATAGTCCAGGAGCAGCTTCATGGCGTCCAGCCCAAGTCCGTCGATGCGCTTCCCTTGCGCGGCCGCAAAGCGGTTGACGAAGTGGCGCGCCAGGACGGGGATGTCGTTGCGCCGCGATCGAAGCGGGGGCAGATGGATGGGAATCACGTTGAGGCGGTAGTAAAGATCCTCGCGAAACTGGCCCTGCTTCACCGCATCGATCAGACTCCGGTTGGTGGCGGCGAGGACGCGAACGTTCACCGTCAGGGTCTGTTCTCCGCCAATCCGCTCGAACCGGTGCGTTTGCAGGACCCGCAGCAGTTTGATCTGCGCCGAAAGAGGGATTTCCCCGATTTCGTCCAGGAACACGGTCCCCCCGTCCGCCTGTTCGAAGCGTCCGGACTTCTGCCGGATGGCCCCCGTGAAGGCTCCCTTCTCGTGGCCGAACAGTTCGCTTTCGAGCAGCGTGGCCGGATAGGCCGAACAGTCGATCACCACGAAGGGCTTCTCGCTTCGGGGACTTTTCCGGTGGATGGCCCGGGCTGCGAGCTCTTTTCCCGTGCCGCTCTCTCCCTGGATGAGCACGGTGGTGTCCGTCGGGGCGATGTCATCGATGAGACGGAAGATCGAATGCATTTTCGGGTTTTTGGAAATGATTCCGCAGAAATCCATCGGGGTCTGCAAGCGGGTCTGAAGGCTCCGGATTTCCTCTTCATGGAGCAAGGCCCTTCGAATGGCGCCCGAAGCCTGGCTCAGCATCGAGGAAACCAAATGGACTTCATCCGGGTTGCAGCGGCAGTCCCCCGAACAGGCGACGAAGAGCGCCCCGAAGGAAAGGCCCTGGTGGTGGATGGGAATGGTCGCATGCAGGGAGGAGAAATGGCACAGGACGGCCAGGGACGGAGCCAGGGGACTGGGTTGATCCGGTCCGGAGTGGCACGACTGGCCCGGAAGTCTGTCGAGCATTCGGGAGAAGGCCTCGAGCGGCTCGGCGTCCCTCGACTCGATCGCTTGTCCATCGGTCACGACGAACAGCGTGTCCCGAGCGTCGTTCAGCAGGGCGAAGGCGAGCTGACTGCATTCGAGAATGGGCTTCGAGCGGTCGATGAGGTAGCTTCCGACTTCCTTCAGGGTTTGCAGCGCGCCGATGTCCTGAACCAGTCCGCAGAAGGTGCGTGTCTGCTGGTGCGCCCGTTCGAGCTCGCAGGTCTGCTCCTGAAGGTGCCGCGTCTTGACGTTGAGGCTCGTGACCATGGCGTTGAAGGCGCTCGCCAGGGCCGCCACCTCATCCCGCCCCTCGATGTCGACCGTGACGTCCATGTCGCCCCGATCGACCCGTTCGACCGCTCGCGCCAATACGGTGAGGGGGCCCGTGATGCGTCCCACGAAAACCAGGCTCCCGGCCATCGCCAGTGCCAGAATGGCCAGCGTTGTGAACGCCATCTGAGCCCACAGCCGTTCAATCTGATCCCGGAGTGGCTTTTCCGAGAACCCCAGGCGCAGGATCCCCGCTTTTCCGTCGAGGATCGGGTGGGCGACATCGAGGTAGTGGTCGCCACGGGTCGAGGAAATCTCCTGGATGCGCGGCGTCGAGCCATCGGGTGCGGCCTCGTTGGCGTCGATGAGCGCCGCGGGAATGCCGCCGGGGAAAGTGTGCGCGAGCACCTGTCCGTCTTGGACGACGAAGAGGTAGGAGAGGCTGGGGTTGCTTCGCAGCTGGTGGTCGAGCATCTTTTGCAGGGCGACCAGGTCGTTGGTGAGCACCATGTCGGCCGCCTGGAGCGCCAGGGCCTTGGCCAGGTACTGGGCCTGGGCCGCCAGGGAATCCAGCAGGCTGCGGTTGTAGCGGTGGGTCACCAGAAGCGAAATGAGAAGCCCACTGGAGATCACCAGGATGCAGACACCGGCAAGCAGTTTGGTCTTGAGGCTTCGCATTCGCATGACGACTCCCCGGGGTCAGGGCTGGACCCCGCCCACTTTCCGTTCCAACTGCCGAATGGAATCGTACCATTCCTCCCGCGGCGCCACGAACCGGTCGATCATGAGCTCACCGAGAATCGCTTGTCCTCTGGGGTCTTCGTGCATGGAAAGGAGCAGGCCGCGCAGGGTCTCCTTCAATGCCGGATCGAGGGAGCCTCCGGCTACGACCGGGGGGATGCCGTAAGGGTCCGACTTGCGGATCACCCGGGTCCGCGCGGTCACGGAAGGGTTCTTGCGCCGGTAGAACTCCCAGATGAGCTCGTCCACGGCGGCCCCGTCCACCAAACCCCTGGCCACGGCGAGAATGGAGTTGTCGTGGCTGTACGTGTAAACGGTCTTCCCGAAAAAGGTATCCGGGCGCTCCCCCATTTGGGACAGCCAGAAGGTGGGCACGAGCCTCCCCGTGTGAGAATCCGGGTCCGTGAAGGCGAAAACCCGCCCCTTGAGATCCTCCAGTCGCTCGAAGGGGGCCGTCTCCCCCACCAGGAGGACTGAATGGTAAAAATGGCTTCCCTGCACCTCGGGGACGGCCAGCAGCTCAAAGCCGTATTTTGCCTTGCCGGTCGCATAGGGTCCCGAGCAAATGAAGGCCAGGTCGATCTTTCCCTCCCCGATGAGCTCGCTCACCTCCCCGTAGGTCTTGCGCTGAACCAGCTCCACCTCCGCGCCCAGGGCTTCTCCAAGGTGGTCAAGGAGCTCCCGGTAATGCACGAAGGTTTCCTTCGGCGAGACCATGGCCCCCACGGCGACCCTCAAGACGGGCCGACCGCTCTTGGTGGGCGCGCCTTCGCCCGGCCTGGCCACGGCGAGCGTGTGCTCGAAATCGACGACCTTTGGGGCGCTGCCGTCCGAGCACGCGGCAAGGCAGCACGACAGCAGAATGAGCGGCAGCAGGCGCCGCCAGCGGAGGGCTCGGTCGCGTGAAAGAATTGAATTCATCTTTTCAGCCGTCGGCGCTCATGGGGAAAAGACTATTGGATCCTGCCCTGGATCGCGGGGCTCCAACCTCTTATAACGCCGTGGATCTTCGTGAGCAACGATGGAGGATTCCCGGTGATCCAGCTCCCGGCGCCGGGACGGCAGGGCGAGGCAGGCTCGGTCGGGGGCTCATCCCAGGTACACGAAGACATAGTCCTCCTCGTTGATGCTGATGACAATCCCGCCGCCCCTTGTTTCGGCATAGACCAGCCATCCAGGCTTTTTGAGGCCGCCTCACTCGACCCGGGGCGAAAACGTGCCTCGCCTCCGGTCGAACCAGGCCAGGAGCATGGTGTCCGGGTTGATCGAACGCGCCTCTCGATCGGCGATGGCCTTGGCGGCGGCAAAATCGAGATCTTCGCCGCCGATCTTCAGCCTTCGTGGCGCAATCAGCATCTCGGGGGTCAGTGCGACACAGCCTGACATGGCTCCTCCATTCTGTTGGCTCCGGGGCGCTCGCTGGGCCAGGGCGCCGCCGAGCGGAAGCGGGTTTCCGGGGGATGCCCCCCCGACCTCACAGGCTCGCCCCGGAAAATGCGCCTGCTCGCCGCTGGATCGATTACCGGCGCGAAGGGTCGCTGCCCTTTGCGGGAACCGGAAGGTCCCGGCCGAACAGCGCGAACCCCACGGTGCCCAGGACACCGAAGCCGAACGCGGTGATGAGGTTCACCTCGGGGCCGATCTG
>CAZGQL010000001.1:0-2649 GCA_964527905.1 uncultured Syntrophobacteraceae bacterium | reverse complement strand
CCCAAACATGCCCGCCTTGCAGGTCTCGGGCGCCAGGTCCATGATGAGGGCCTTTCGGGTGGGCTCGCCGAATTCCTTGAGGCCGCGCAGGATGAACGCCGCCATCAGCCATTCGAGCGAGCGGCTGTACAGGAGCGTCAGCGGAAACAGGGTAAAAAAGGCAAACGTCATCAGAACGAAGGGCTTTTTCGTCCCGCGGTCCGCCAGGTAGGCGACCGGGATGTAGATCAGCACCGCCGTCGCCATCTCGACACTCGTCAGGAGCCCGAACTGGACGGCGGACACGGGCTCGGCGATCACCTTCATGCACCAGATCACCACGAAGGCATACGGAATCTGCTCACAGAACCGAACCAGAATGTCGGTCACCAGCAGGCCCTTCATGGCCGGATTCATCAATGCGAACAGCTTGAGCGGGTTCTTCTCGGGGGTGAGGCCGCACGTGTCCCCGGACGCGGCGGTCTTCGGGGTGTCGTCCTCGATCAACCGCTGCTGCAGCACCATGGCCAGAACGGCCATAGCCAGGGCTACCCCGAAGGCCATTCGCACCCCCGTGCGCTCGCCCCACGCGTCGATGAAGAGCCCCCCGAGAAGCGGGCCCAGGGCCATGGGGATGCGCCGCACGAGCGAGTGCATGCTCACGCCCATGGTGCGCTTGTGCTGCGGCAGGACCTTGTAGATGAGACTCACCGTGGCGGGAAGCGAGATGGCCGACCATGAGATGAACAGGACCGCTCCGACCAGGACCGCCTGCCAGGCCGGGATCAGGATCACCAGGGCAAAACCCGCCATGGCGAGCCCATTGAAGACCAGCAGGGCTTTCCGGGTGCCGATGCGGTCGGTCAGGTAGCCGCCCGGAAAGCTGTACAAGGCCGAGAGCAGGTTGTCCATGGCCTGGAGCAGCCCGACGGCCAGCGCTCCGCTTCCCAGGGCCATGAGGTAGATGGGCAGAAAGCGCTCGGCCATCCGCTCGCCCATCCCCACGAGCACGACCATGCTCAGCACGCCGACCGTGCTGCGCTGCAGCCCGAGGAAATCGGAGATTCCGGAGGATCCGGCAGGGTTGGCTCGTCGGGGCCCCATGGCGGTCGGGCTAACGGCCGCCTTGCGCCACGTCGAGCCGGCACCAGGCATACAGGGCGTCGTAGACCTCGAATTGTCGCGAAAGGTTTTCGTGGTCGTCGGGATAGCGCAGGCTGTAACCCACGGCAATGGCCTCGAAACCGGCGGCCAGCGGGTCGGCGTCGAGTCGGTTGGTGTCGGCCGCGTTAATGACCCGCGCCATCCGGAGCAGGGCCTTGTCGGTCAGGTTGTAGTCCTGGATGATGACGTCGAAGGTGCAGAGCTCCCCCCGGTGGTGCAGTTCGGCCCCCGGTGTGTCGAAGGGAATCGCCCCCTCCTTTTCGGCGATTTCCAGAACTTTGCTCTTGGGGACGAACAGAAAGGTGGCGTCAGAATCGACAAATCGCGTGATCAGCCAGGGGCAGGCGACCCGGTCGACGTGCACATGGGAACGGGTGATCCACTTCATCGAGCGTCTCCTTTCTGCTTTGCCGAGCCACTATCCATTCCACCGCGGGGAGCCCGCCCTCACGGGAAAGGGATCTTGCTGGTCGCGGCCAGCCGCCGCATGTGTGGCGGGAGCGCCGCCCGAGTGCCTCCGGACAGGCGTCAATCGTGTTCGAGTCGTCCACGCAGGATGCGGCTCAGATCCCGCGTGAGCGCCAGAACCCGCTCTGCGTCCGGCTCGGAGAGGCTTCCGCAACCGCAGCTCGGCGTGAACAGGGATTGGGACAGGAGCCGGGCGAGCGGGAAATCGTCCGTGACCAGGGTCCGGGCGTCGCGCAGCCAGCGTTCGGCGAGCCCCTCCGCCGTTTCCCGGGCAATGAGCCCGGGATCGCCGGTCGGCACCATCCCCCAGGCGACCACGCCGCCCCGCCCGAGGAAGGACTCCAGCCCCTTGCGGTAGAGGACGAACTTGTCGAAAAAGCTGTAGGCATCGAAATTCACCACGTCCATTCCGGAATCGAAGACCAGTCCCCAGTCCGTGTTCGCGCAGACGTGGATCCCGGCCAGCCCGCCGCATTGGTGGATCATGTCCGTGACTTCCCGAAGCATGGCGCGAACGAGGTCCCCCGATACGCTGATGAAGGCCGAGGATCCGTATCCAGCCAGCGCCGGCTCGTCCAGGAACAGGATGACGGGGCGGTCGAAGGGACGGAGGTGGTGGATTTGCCAGGCCGCCTTCATGGCGATGAGCTTCACGACCAGGTCCTGCCAGCGCTCATCGTAGAGCAGCAGGCGGTCCCGCTCGTCCCTGAGTCCGGACAGGAGGGTGAACGGCCCGACCACTTGGCCTTTGACGGCCTCCATCTCGTCGGTTTTCGACTGGAGTGCCTTGAGAAACTCAAAAAACGTCCGACCCGTCTCGGATCCCATCCGAAATCTGGAGGTCTCCATGTCATGGGAACCGTCCAGCACCCCAAGATAGGCCTCGTAGAAGGCATAGCTTTCCGCCTCGAAATCCGGAGCCGCCGAGGAGAAAACCTGGCGCTCGCCCACCTGCTGGGCCCCCGGGAGTCCTTCCAGATACTGCACCATCATTTGCTCGGCGTGGATGCTCGACAGTTGGGGCCAGACCGGCACCTG